>NZCO01000037.1 GCA_002686445.1 bacterium
CGGGGCCCGGCTCCTCTTCCAGGTCTGCTCTGACCGTTACCTCAAGGGAAGCCTGATGGTCACCACCAACCTGGAGTTCGCAAGGTGGATGGAGGTCTTCGGCGACGAACGCCTCACAGGTGCCCTCCTGGACCGATTTACCCACCACTGTCACATCCTGGAGTTCAACGGTGACAGCTATCGCTTCAGGGAGAGCCTGAGAGAAAAGGAGGCCTCCATACCCTGAGTTGGGTGGGTGTCCTTTACACCATCACAGCGGGTGACTTTTGGGTTGACATTCACACTCCTAATGATATTGCCCTGCTAAAAGTTTCTCATCAGATTGGGAATCTGACAATCAGCATCATAGAACTGTTATGGACATCATTTCTTGGTTCCAGATAGCAGTGATCTGTTTTCTGGGCGCAATCGCACCAGGCCCGAGCCTCGCTTTAGTCATTGGCAACACGGTAACTGGAGGCAGGATCTACGGTGTCGCTACTAGTCTTGGACATGCGATCGGCATCGGATGGTGGGCGTTCCTGACAGTGGTTGGAGTAGCAGAGGTAATTGTGGGCAAGTCGGGCATCTTGTTGGTTTTGCAGTCCTCTGGCGCGTGTCTCCTTGCATATATTGGATTTCGTACAATCACTGCCAGAGATCGTCTGGTAGTCCAACAAATAGGCCCAGGACTACTAGGTTCCGAAACGTTGCTCAGAGGAATTGGTCAAGGGTTTCTGATATCTCTCCTTAATCCAAAGGTTGCTATATTTTTTCTTGCAGTATTCAGCCATCTTGTACACCCAGACTCGAGTTGGGCGGAAACGGTTTTCATAGGAATTATCGCAGCAGTAATTGACGCTTTTTGGTACGTCTCCGTAGCTATGATGCTAACGAGCGCTGGCCTAGTTGAGGTCTTCCAAGACAGAGAAACTATTATCCGCCGTGTCAGCGGCATGATCCTTATTCTGGTCGCAATATATTTGGTCGGCGTAATGCCTCGAGGTTTACTGTAGAGTCAATTGGCTGGTCCACCGTGTTCGTGTGCAAGAGTAAACGTAGGACTCGCTGAGGCTGGCCTATAAGTAGAAAAACCAAGCATTATTCAAATTCCTCTTGAATATATACTAGAGTCGTATTCCCTCAGGCAGGGTTGGTGGAACAGTTTCGACCTCATTGGTGCAGCCCTAGGAAATATTCACCAATATTCGGATTATTGACAATACTCTTGGCGCTGCTGGTATGGACTACTTTGCCACCAGAAAATATGTACCCACGATCTGATCTGGCAAGCGATAGCCTTGCATTCTGCTCTACGAGAAGCACTGAGATTCCTTCAATGCGAAGTTTGTCGATATTTGCCAGAATCTGTTGTTGATATCTCGGTGAAAGTGCTGCCGTTGGTTCGTCCAACAGCAGGAAGGTAGGATCCGAAATAAGCGCTCGGGATATTGCAAGCATCTGTCTCTCACCACCAGAGAGAGAGGCAGCGAGGTCGTTCATCCGGGGCTCCAAATCAGGGAACATCCTGCATGCTCGTTCGATGCATGACATGAGTTTCTTTGCGGTCAACCGGATTCCACCCATCTGCAGGTTCTCGCGAACTGACAAAGAGGGGAACACATTGTCTACCTGTGGCACGTATGCGATTCCACGACTTACCAGCTTGTCGGTGCGCCATCCAGACACATCTGCGCCATTGTGCAAAACCATGCCATCGTGGTGCGCAGCTAGGCCGAAGAGTACCTTCAAGAATGTCGATTTACCGCATCCGTTGGGCCCGATGATAGTGACGAACTCACCTTCGTCAACATACAGGTCGACCCCGTTCAGGATCTGAACAGAACCGTAACCCCCTTCAAGGCCTCTTACTTCTAGAACTGTGCTCATTATTGCATTTGTCCCTGGTTGCCTAGGTAAGCTTCAATGACATCTCGGCTCTGCTTGATTTCGTTGGGCGTGCCTTCCATCAAGATTCGTCCTGCGTCCATCACGATAATCCGGTCAACATCGCGACGGAGAATGAAATCCATGTTGTGTTCAATAACCAACATGCCTATGCCTTTGTCTGATGTCAACGCACGCAGGCTCTGGAAAATTCTCTCTGCGAGTGGCCCAGCAACACCAGCAACTGGTTCGTCAAGCAACAGGAAACGGGGAGAACTCATGAGGGCACGACCAATGTCTACGAGCTTACTCTGTCCACCTGACAGCTCACTTGCAAGATTGTGCGATATATGTGTTACCTCAAGTAAATCCAGCACGGAGTAAGCATCGATCACTCGCTGTTTTTCCGCCTTCCGTGAACCAGGACGGAGTAATGCTAACAGAGGGTTAGGGGAGAACTGCTGGCGGGGTGGCACCAGAAGGTTCTCAACCACGGTCATCTCTCGCCATAGCCAAGTGTGCTGAAATGTTCTTGTCAGTCCCAAGCTCTGTATCTGATCCGGCCGCATGCCAGTAGCATCCTGGCCAAGCACCTCGATCCTCCCAGAAGTGATTGCCAACATTCCGGAGATGCAGTTGAACGTCGTGGTTTTCCCGCACCCGTTGGGTCCGATCAGTCCAACAAACTCGCCTTCCTCAATCTGAAACGAAATACCGTCGACCGCTCTAAGCCCCCCAAAATCCTTGGTTAAATCTGATATCTGAAGTGCGGGTAATATCATAATTAATTCGCGCTCTCTTCTTCAGCTAGGTCTGTGGTAAGAGTGGCTGGGCGTTTTGGTCTGCCGGGGACCTCAGGTAGTAAACCCTTGGACGACGTAAGCAATGCGACGACAATGACAATTCCGATCAGAGCCAACTTGAGATGGCTTAAGGAGAGGACAATATCTTCCTTCGGGAAAATCTCGGAAATAGATCTGCCCGACCAGATAAGTCCTCCAGCGTCTACCAGCAACCACGAGAATGTGCTGTCCAAGTACGAGGTTACATTGTGAAAGACCAGGTCTGTACTACCTCTTGAGACGACCATCACGTTGAACAGGAACTCAACGATAACGATCAGGAATGCGCCGATAATCATGCCTCGGTTGTTGCCGCGTCCCCCGACTATGAAGGCAGCCCAGATGAGGAATGTCGAGCGAACTGGATTCATGAAATCTGGCCATACGCTCGTGTTCAGCCAAGCCCAAAGAGCACCGGCCAGCGCAGCCACCCCAGCACCCAAGGCAAGGCTGGCCGCCTTGTGGGTCAGGATATTATGGCCATGATGCTGACTGACGACCTCATCTTCCCTGATTGAACGGAGAATCCGACCCCAAGGAGACGCAAGGAGAGTATCGAGTAGGAACCATATCGCGAGGACAGCGATAATAGCTAGCGCAGCGAGAAGCACGATATATGGCGCTGGGCTATCCAGGCCAAGCATATTTCCAGCCATCCCAGATGGTCCCTCTCCCCACCAACTTTCGAGGGGACGCGGATATTGAGATATACCGATCGCTGAGGTGACTGTTCCGGCGCGGAGCAAAGGTTCGGCCTGAAGAGAAATCCTGAGCATTTCGCCGAGCGCAATCGTCACGATGGCGAAGTAATCCATTCGCAGTCTAGCAGTTGGGTACGCAAGCATCCAGCCTGTCCCAGCACATAGAAGGACAGCAACGATTGTGGCCATCCACGGAGACCAGCCATAGCCGTTCGTCGAGATTGGCGCGGAGAGTAGCCCCACAATAACTGCTCCTATACCAACAAAGAATATCACGCCAAAATTGGTCATCCCTGTCAAGCCTGTGTGTAGGTTGAGGGAGAAAGCAGCCAAACCGAAAATACCCACCAAGGTGATGATACGAGCGACCTGCAGGGTCTTCGTAAGGCTGTTAACACTGGGAAGGAGCCAGATTATGCCGATCAGCACCAGAAAAAGAATCGTGAACGTTATCCATGATCCTCGCTCGGTTTCCCGGTCGATCCGTATCCAATTGCTTGGTCGAATACGCACTCCTGAGCTAAGAGCAGAAATCGAGGTACCAGCCGATTTTAGCCCTGCAAATAGTCGGGCCAAGTAGCTGTTTGGCAGTGACCAGGCGATTACAATAGCCCTTGTTACTGACTGGATTGTTTCATCTTTCCGTTCGTTAACACGATCGACGTAAATGATCCCAGGCGCCATCACTCTTGATAGGCTACGCAGTGGTTTCAGGATATTCCTCATAGGTGAATGGTCACCGCTCTGTTGTGCCAGCCGCCGATTTCTGATCCGCTCGATATTCCAATGCTGAACAGCAGAGCCAATTCCTCTCGGTGCTAACAGCAGTAATCCGATCAGGAATACGAAGGGCATTACTTCGGCGAAACCGCTAGCTGTGGGCCGGTCCAGCGCGTTTCCAGCGCCGATCAAGACTGGCTCTGAGGCAGCTCGTAGCAGGCCTACGATGATCGCCCCAATAATCACACCCGGCATGGATCCAATCGTGCCGAGAACAATGACTGCAAACGCTGGCAATAACAGGGAGAGACCCAGTTCGGGGTTGATTGGCAGGATTGCTGCAAGCAGCGCGCCACCAAATCCAGCGATTCCGGCCGATAGAAACGCGCTGCTCCCATGGACAAGTTCGACATGGATTCCGCTGGATGCTGCTAGATCAGGATTATCAGCCACGGCACGCATCTGTCGGCCGAGGCGGGTGCGCTGCAATAGAATCAACAATAAGGCGACTGCGCCGAATATCCCTACGATAAGCGCAACCTTGGAGTAGGCGAAACCGTACGGGTTAACGCTCTCAGCTAACCTAATCAAAGGGACGTTAACATTATCGCCAAGATGGAGTTGCAATCGCTCGGTCGGTATCTCAAACGTCGATGTGGCGAGCCTCCAGTCGCGATCAGGTATGAATCTGAATGTGCTAGCACTAAACCGCATAAACAGCAGGGCTCGGAGTACCATGGAAACTCCGAGCGAAGCGATCATCATCACCTGTGGAGTTCCCATTCTATTGCGAAGTCTTCTGAAAACCACTCTGTCGATAATCAGACCAACAATGCCAGTTATGACAAAGGCACTGATTCCTGCCCAAATCATCAACTCCCAATTTAGGATCCCGTCCTTAGGGGCATTTGATATCGGGAAAAACCTGTCCGACCACATCAACGTGAGCGCGACGTAGGACCCAAAGATCATCATCTCGGCCTGGGCAAAATTGGCGAAGCGTTGAACTTTGTATGTGAGCGTCAGGCCTACTGCTATGCTGAGATAAACGGCAGCCCAGTAGAGACCACTCAAGGCTATTGAGGACAGATTGAAGTTCATTGTGGCTGATCTGCCTAGCCCGGTCAGCACCAGCTCAAGAACGGCAAATCCAATAAAAGCCACAAGAATCGGGGCAAAGATGATTACTACGGTCTTCCATTCGGACTTTGCCTGGTTAAGCATTACGCCAACCAGAGCCAGGCCACCGGCCATCATCTCAACTGATAATGCCAGCCACTTTATCTGGCCCGCTAATAAGCCCGACCATACAATGATGCCAGCGCTATGAATCAACCCGAGATACGCGTCTAATAGGAGAAATACACCCAATAGCAGTTGCCGTAGCCATGATGGGCTGAGCATCCAGCGTTGCCGTATCTCGTTCAAAGGCAATCTTGTCCGTTCAACCACAGCTCTCCGCTTTATGGGTTACGTACTTGTATTGATGGTCAAATAAATGGCCTGCAGTCGGCGCTTGGGCCGCTGCAGGCCATTTCCCTAAGCAAACCTTTCAATGCCGAGAGCCGTTATTTGCTGGCTAGCCCACCGTCGGAGGTCCAGATCCTCGGACAAGAGAAGTCTGTGCCGTTGAACTGACACACCTCATACCCGGTACCGAGAACGTCACCATTTCCATCAAACGTGTGCGTGCCGCTGGCTCCAACGTAATTGACGCCAGTACTCTGCAGAGCCGCTATGATGTTTCCGGCAGTGTTGGAAACAATGGCTGTCGCTGCAATCTTGATCGCGTCGTAAGTCTCGCCAGTGTATATTGCTCCATCAGAACCGCCGGCAGCAGCATAGGCGTTTTCGAAGCTTGTCTTCACGCTGGATGCTTCTCCGGGGCGAGGCCTAGTTGCTATTAGACCGTC
>NZCO01000038.1 GCA_002686445.1 bacterium
AACGCGAGGGGTAAAATCATCGCTCTCAACAAAAATGTAGACCAAGTCTCCCTCGTTCGCCCGCCAGGAGTAGTGATCAGCTGGTCGAGCTGAACCTGTTGGAACACAGTCGTCTGTTGATAATTCAGACGATATTTGAACAGTGGCATTGGAGCCTTGTACATCTAGAGGAAGTGCAGCACACCCGTTTATCGGTACTGGACACTCAATCTGACCTCGCTCTTCAAGTCTAATCACCCCATAGGTATCATCAAGCAGTTTGTGTAGATCTGCCCCGTGACCTCGGCAACGTTCCAACTCAGTGTTAGGATAAGCCACGGTTTCTAGAGATAACGTATTACCCGCAAAAGCAGTCGTAGAAACGAAATATTCTCCGATCTGCGCTCCCGCCATATCACGCACGAACTGATTATAGGTTGCCACTCCGATTGTACTCCGGTCACCGCCAGGCAATGGCGAAACGAGCGCACCAGGCACAACCAGCTCTTCAGCCGGCTTCCCTGGTCCAGTCGCAGACAGAACCCATTCCATATAGCGCACCGCACTTTCGGCTAAATAGAAAGTTAGCTCGCGCTGCTCTCGATCAGTGGCGTCGCGCGACTGGCGCGAAATGAGCTGTAGCAACGAGGTGGCGATGATGATGAACATAATGAGAAACACCAACACCATGATCGTGGTGCCACCTCGATTGTCTTTAAGTTTATGGATATCAAACATAGCAACCGTACCTAAGAGTTACCTTGGGCCAGCCAGCGGATCTGATCTTCCGCGAGTACCTGATCGTAAATACGCAAATCATCCATACTACCTCGATAGAAATTCTGCGGCCGAACAACCGGGTAGACCGGATTAAATCCCTGCTTTCTCGCATCTAATAAACTGCCAATGGCAAAGAAACTGGGAGCACCGCAGGCCTTTGCGGCAAAGGAAACGTCGAGTGGCTGCCCTGGCACACCATCTATGAAGTGCTGCACTGTCTTGCCGGCACTGTCATAAACGACGGCAACATGCTGCCACTGGTTGGATATGAATGACTGATTCGCATCAGAGAATGTATGCCGCGCGGTTGGATCGTCACAGTCAGACCCATTATCCGTTAAGAGTAACTCTATACCTCCAGCTTTCGTCAAATACCATTCAAAGGTACCGCTATCTTTGAACTGCAGGTTGTTGTTGTACGTAACCAAGCCGCTCTTATTGACGCTCGGCAAGGGATTCGGATTTATCCACGCCGCGATGGTATAGGAACTGGTAAAAGTAATGGGCGGAGAAACAGGAACAAACTGCGAACCAAACTGTGAAAAGTTTCCATTGCCTTGTCCTCCATAAACAAAATATGGAGTCTCGCCTAATAACGGGGGCCAAACAGAGGTGGGCCAGTCAGCACAACTAGTATTCCCTTCGATTACTCCATCGAGTGATCCAACATCGTCTATTGTCCGTGAATCGCCCTGAAAGCAACTTTCCCATCCTTCCACATCGTTATACGACCAATAGGCCACTGGGACCGGTAGGTCGACCGGGGGAATTTGGCGTACGACCAAGGTAGTGAACGTCACGTTTTGGTCGGGCTCATTCGGAGGCGTAGCTGTGATAGTCACTTGCTTATAATCTGCATTATCTTCGTCGAGTGTCTCGCTCAATGTCCCATTTTGAGGATCGTCTACCAGCGTTACTGCTCGCACAATGTCATACGTCTGTCCGTTCTGAGAAATCTGGTCGGTAGGCGACATCAGACCATCAGGGACGGATCCGTCATCAAGCCTAACGTTCTCATAGGTCAGATGGTTCACTCTTTCTATTTCCGAAGTAGCTATCCCCTGCGCGACACTACGATACTCAGTAACAATCGCGGTTCGTATTCCCAGGGTCGCGAGATTAAATGTGGCTACCGACAACAGCGCTACAACAAAAATAGCGACCAAGAGCTCAACTACGGCGAAACCAGAGCGACTCGATTCCGGAGATTGTATGCTGCAGGAGTACATTCAGCTTATGGCGTAGGCGTAGGCGTGGAAGTAGGCGTAGGCGTGGAAGTAGGCGTAGGCGTGGAAGTAGGCGTAGGCGTGGAAGTCACTTCCTGCCCCAGATTATCCTTAAGGTTACGCAATTGCACTTGCGAACGCACTTCGATCGCGGGTGGGTCTTGGCCCGTATCCTGATCGATCTCCAGGTAGAACTCAATGTATTTTACCTCAGTGAGATCGACGGGCGTCAGCGGCGTAGTGTCGGCTGGGTAGTCTCCCGTGTAATAGGTGAACATGTCGGTTGCCCCATTAATGACGCCCGCGGCTACAGTGCTGGTCACCTCGTCGTTAGTAACATCATAGGTCAGTGGTACCCCTGAAGGCTCAGTCACGCCACGCACCAAGGTTGTGCCGGTAAGTTCATACCGAATGCGCTCAGTTGTGTTATCAGCGTCTACGTCGGAATAAAAGACGACGCGTTGGGGTAACATTTCGACCAACGGATAGGCACCAGTGTCGCTATAGCGAGCTTCTCGCATCTGCTTGGCCATCCGCTTGAGTTGCAGTCGAGCTGTTTCCGTTGATTGTTGTTGTAAGTAGCTAATCTTCGACAGCGGATAGCCAGCCACCAGGAATCGGAGTAATGCCACCAGCAAAATAGCTGATATAGCGACGCCGGTGATGACTTCAATGATGGTTATGCCGCTGGATGGCGATAGTCGATAAGTGTTCATGGCGTACGGTTACGGATTCAACTGAACAGTCGCTGCTGAGTTACCAGCCACGGTGGCTGGCTGTTGCAAGCTGGAAAAACCTGGAGCAGACACATCAAGTGTGTAATCACCATCGACAGGAAGGTCCTCAAACAACACCTGACCGTACACACCCGTACCGAGTGTGTCGTCAAACCCATTCCCTGTCAGCTGCACTGTTGCATTGTCAACAGGCGCATTATCTTGATCAACCACTGTCACGTGCAACGTGCTGGCTGTGTGATCAACCAGAGTCACTTCGACCGTACTGTCATCGCCAGGATTCAAGACGAAGGGCATAACTACACTCGTTTCCTTAATCACCAATCCGGTCGCTGGACCATCCACAGTCATGGTGTATGAGTCCCAATCAAGGTTCGAATGCACAAACGTGTTCGGGCTGACTGTTAGGCCCGCTTCTTCCACCTTGTAGACCGGATCCGCAGAAGCATCAACGCCAATCGTCTTCGTGCCCCGAATCGTGTAGGCCACTCCCGGCGCCGGCACCGGTGGTGCCGGCGGATTCTCCTGATCCGTTTCGATAGTGAGCTGTGCCACCGTGTCTATAAAGAATGTTTTCTCGGTTACCTCCCGAGCAATCATGGTTAGGTGCGTATAGTCAGACGCCGGCACAAAACCGGGAGGAGGGCTAGGCACTGGTGTGATTGTTTGCGGCGCGCCGTACGTCATCTCCGTGGTGTAGTCGCTGCCGGTAACATGCAGCTCGTACGTTTGTGCACTCTCCGTAAGTCCCGGCAACACGTACCGGCCGAATGAGTTTGTGGTCGAGGTGATATCAATGGTTGGACTTACTGATTGGTTGGCCAGCCGCACAGTTGCACCCACAACTGGATTCCCAAGCGCGTCCAACACCGTCAAGTCGAGCGTACCTGTCGCGTCGCCACCCTCTACGCCTTGAGGGGCAATCTGCGTTACCAGCAGGACAGGCGAGATATTATACTGGCTTGGCCAGCTCACGCTTACCCGCGCTTGTTTGTAGTCCGTGTTCAGACTATCAGCCCCGGTGGGATCGGAGTCGCCTGGGCACGGTCCTTCGGTATCCCCGTGGGCCAAGTGAGGAGGCAGCGCAGGCGTGCCAATCACCAGCGTGGCCTGTCCACCCGGGTTACCTGGCGGGCTGTGGCACACGACTGATTTGCCCTCGAGCCCGTCGGTAATTAACCCATCATAGGGGTCGTCCACGTACCGAATGTCGGTATCAACTATATAGGGAGTACCATTACGGGTTACAGTTTCGGACTGCAATATACTACCGGACGGAACGCCACCCAAGGTACCCACATCTAGATAGGGTAAGTTCCTAATCATTTCCATACGCTCATTCGCTAGCGCGATGCCCGCCACTCGCCGTTCGGCAGTCTGCGACCCGCGTAAGGAAAGCAAGAATAGACCAAACATGCCCGTCACCACTGTGCCAATTATGAACGTCGTTATCAGTATTTCAATAATGGTGAACCCCGCCTCGTGCTCCGCGGTTGGTAATGCGCGTTTCTTTTGAGACAAACGTTGCACAGTGGGAAAGTAGCGATTGATTGAACTCCTAATGTCTAGATGACATTCACCAAGTTATAGATTGGCGAGATCACCGAAATAGCCAGGGCCCCCACCGCCAAGCCTATGCCAACCATTAAGATGGGCTCCAAGATTGAAGTCAGGTTACGCATCACTTGATCGACTTCGCTCTCATAAAAGACTGCTATTTCCTCCAACACTTCGTCGAGCGCGCCAGTTTCCTCACCCACCTTAATGACGTTCACCACCAAGGGCGGAAACAGTCTGCGGTATTTGACTAGATGCTCGCTTAATAATTTGCCTTGCTTGACATGGTCCTGAGCGCTTTGAAAAACTGCCGCAAAACCGATGTGCGGCGTGTTCTCTCCTAATATTCCCAGCGCTTCGACATACGAGACGCCACTGCGCAGTAGTGAGCTCAAGTTGCGAGTGAACCGCGCTAGATTAACCTGCTGAATGATTGACCCAAGCACGGGAGTAATTGTAAATATCCTGAGCATCGCACCCCGGACGCTTTTGAGTTTCCAACTAAACCAGACACCAGCTACGAGTGCGGCTAAGAGAATCAGTGCTAACCACCAGTACACTTCAAAAAAGCTACCGATGCCAAGGAGCACTCGGGTAGCCAGCGGCAAATCAACATCAAATCCCTCAAACACATCGGCTAGCTTCGGCACAACAAACACCAACATGGCAAACATCACTGCTACTAGCGCTGAGATGATAACCGCGGGATACAGCAGGGCACCCTTCACAGCGCGCCGCAGATCATACTCCTTCTGCAATTGCTCTGATAAAATCTCGAGTGACTCTTGCAGGCGCCCCGTAGTCTCCCCGACGCGAATGAAGCCAACGAACAGTTCAGGAAAGGCGTTAGGAAAACTGGCCATACTGTCTGCCAAGGTGCTTCCCCGATCAACTTTCTGCAGCACACCGTTGATGGCCACTTTCATGGGCTTCCCCTTAGTCTGTTCGGCCAAAGCACCAAGCGCCTGCTTCACATCAAGTCCAGCCCGCAGCATCAGGGCAAAGTACCGAGCAAACAAAACGCGCTCGAGCACTGGAACATGGCTGGTTAAGCTGGAGAAGAAGACCGAACTTGCAGTTTTTTTTCGTTGCAACTCATACCGCGTCAGCAAGACACCTTCCTGCAACAACACTTGGCCCAACTCAGCATGCGACCCGGCTTCACGCACACCGCGCACCACCTCACCTGACGCCTCGCGTCGACCCCGATAGTTATACAGCGGCATAGCCAGTCACTAGATAGTAAACAGCCGCCCCGCACCTGAAGGAACCATTGCGATTCATCACCTTAGTATAGCGCAAGTGACCATCGCAGGGGTAACGTAGCGGCTCTTTTCGCAGAATGAGCCGTTTATTCAATAGAACAAAAAACCTCGACTTCACGTCGGGTTTTGTGTCTCATTGTGAGCCTGCCTGCGCAGTAGGCAGGGTGGGAGCCCTCAAAGTCATTTACTCCTTGGCTACACGTAAGACTTCTTCAACTGAGGTCAGTCCCTGGGCGACTTTAATTAAGCCATCTTCGACCATGCTAGTCATATCTTGTTGTTCGCGCGCGAGGCGCTCCAATTCTTGCGAGGAGATGGTTGAAGTGATAGCGGGGCGCAGCTCATCTGAAAACTCGATCACCTCATAAATTCCCATTCGCCCCTTATAGCCATCGTTGCAAACACTGCATGATCCGGGAGTACCGACCTTGAGCTTGCTCAAAGATTCACCTTTTTTAAGCAAGTCTTCCTTTTCGAGGAGAGCAGTTAATTGGCTGGCATCAACCACATGTTCAAGATCCTTGATCATGTCAGCACCGATGGCGGTCATCTCGTGACATTCTTCACACAAGCGACGTACTAACCGCTGCGCTACTAAAACATTGACGGTCGAGGCCAGCAAAAACGCCTCGACTTCCATATCGAGTAATCGCGGTAGGGCGCCAGCGGCGCTATTTGTGTGTAGTGTGGACAAAACTAAGTGACCGGTTAAAGCAGCGTTGACTGCCAAGGCAGCAGTCTCTTCATCGCGGATCTCACCAACCATCAGGATGTCTGGATCCTGACGCACTAATGACCGTAAGCCGTTGGAAAAGGTCAGACCTATTTTGGGATTCACCTGCGTTTGATTAATACGTGGCATCCGATATTCAATCGGATCCTCAACTGTACTGATGTTTACTTCCGGGGTGTTGAGCTCTTTTAGGGCGGCATAGAGCGTCGTGGTTTTACCTGAGCCAGTTGGTCCCGTTACCAACACCATACCGTGTGGTTTGCTAATGTTACGCCGCATCACCTCCAGCGCTGTGGAGCGTAAGCCAATACTAGACAGGTCCAGACCTTTCCCTGATTCGTCGAGCAGACGCATGACTACCTTTTCCCCGTCGTATACGGGCAGGATAGAAACACGAAAGGCGATCTTATAATCTTCAGTTTCGATTTTGAATCGTCCGTCCTGCGGCAGGCGATGCTCGTCTATTTTGAGATTACTCAACACCTTAATGCGCGCAATAAGTCCGGCTAAGAAATCCCGCGGCAAGGTAAGCATGTCGTGCAAAATGCCATCAACACGATAACGGATGACCACTGTCGTCTCCGTGGGTTCAATATGAATATCAGACGCGTCTTGTAAGATAGCGTGTTTGAGCAGTAGGTCCACTGTCCGTACGACGGGTAGGTCCTCGGCCGCCTTGCTTAAGTCATCACCACTAACGGCTACGGCTCCGACCGTTGAGAGAATCTGCTGCAATTCTGTATCGAGGCTTTCTTGATACAACGCCAATCCCTCCCGAATGCTCGCGCGGCTGGTTTGGGCAATGGTCACCGGTTTGTCGACCTTCTTCTGAATGAACTCAACTATCTGTCGGTCTCGCGGATCCGCCATCGCCACCTGCACTTGATCAGTCGCATGTTGATAAGCAATAATCGAATGTTCTCGAGCAGTTGATTCTGGAATGATTTGTAGAACTTCTCGAGCTATATCAACCCCATGCAAATCAACGTACGGAATTTGCAATGCAGTCGCCCACGCTTGGGCTAGCGTCTCCTCGGGTAGAATTTTCTTGCTAACAATCTCCTCGTACAAGTCACCGCCATCGGCAACAACTTTCTTTAAGCTAGCGATATTCTCGTCGCTGACTTTCTGCTCAACTAAGAGAGCGAACAACGCGTCTAGTGTCGGATCAGCCATAGAATATACGAATTATACCACGATACGTGTAGAGCGCTCAGCCAAAGAACCTGAGGCTTTTTCCTATCTAATCGTTCGCACCATGTATGTGCCAGCTGCGATACCATAACCGTAGCGCTTGGCCCCAGGTAGTGAGGCGCAGCCAGTAGCGCAGGGTAATAAAGTGTTTGAGCAGCCAAGGCAGCAGGCCAAAGAGATATCGTCCGTTCGGCAAGAGCGCTAAAGCCACTTTACTGCCAAGCGTGATAACCATGCCCGGCGGACTGTACGAAAATTCTTCGAGCGATTCACCGCGACGCTGGTGCCTGATATTTTTTGCTACTAATGCGCCCTGTGCGTAGGCAACCGGAACCGTCGCCGGCACCGGCGGCTCGCTATCGGTAATAACAGCGGCGTCTCCCGCCATAAATATATTCGGCATCGTTGGCACCTGCAGCGTAGGAGAAACCGTGACACCCCAGTGATCGAGCGGCAACCCGGAATCAACCAACACTGGATTCGGGCGCAAACCCGCCGTCCAAATGGTGGTGCGAGAATAAATATAGTCTCCCCCTTGCATCCTCACTTCGGTCGCCGTCACTTCCGTTATGCGAGCGCCAAGTCGTATGTCTACGCCGATGTTCGTCAATCGCTGATGCGCCCGCTGGGCGGCTTCTTTAGTCACCGTAGCCAGGATGCGCGGACCAGCTTCTAGAATAATGACCGTAATTTCGTGAGGATCGATCTTGTGCCGCTTACATTGCCGTCGAATTTGACCGATTAGTTCAGCGGCTACTTCGACGCCAGAGGCACCGCCGCCAGCGACCACAAACGTTAAGGCTGATTTCCGCGCTTGTCCAGCTAAGCTGTCTGCCTGCCAGAACTGACGCACGATATGATGTCGCAAACGCAGAGCATCGGCCAACGTTTTTATACTAAACGTGTTAACTCCCACGCCGGGGAGGTCAAAAGTGGCTAGGCTCGAGCCTACCGCCACCACCAAGGTGTCGTAATCTATGGTCGTATCGTCAGCCAGGATGAGAAGCTGCCCGGCCGTGTCAATCCGCACCACTTTCTGCACCACTATGTCGACTTCGAGGCCACTAAAAATAGATTGCAGCGGCAACTGCACGGTGGATTGTATCTGCTCGCTGGAAATGTCTGACTCGTGGCGGACATACGCAGTTGCCACCTCATACAGCAAGGTCAAGTCGAGGTGAGCGTCACGATCAGTAACTAACACGATATCTAATTCGCCGTGGCTCTGGCGAGACAGATCAAGAGCGGCGCGAACTCCCGCGAATCCAGCGCCAAGAATGACAACGCGATGCCTGTTGTTAGGTTTGTGGCTGCTCGACATGCTGTTTTGACGTAGTATAGCATACAGACACCACGTTACATGGAATCAAGTGCCGCCATTACCGTGACTGAGCTAACTGTGATGTTAGAAGGTCACACTATAATCGATAATGTCTCGTTTACCGTTCCGGCTGGCGAGACGACTGCGATCATTGGCCCTAATGGGGCTGGTAAATCAGTCTTGCTTAAAAGCATGCTCGGCCTGATTCCTACTGCGCACGGCACCGTTTCGATTTTAGAGACAGAGAATACATCGCTAGCCCGAATAGCACCAAGACTTTCCTACATTCCACAATCACTGAAAATCGATCCAGCTTTTCCGCTCACCATCGCCGGGCTATTTTCGCTGAAATCACCCCGTATGGTGGGAGCAACGCCAGCGGAAGCTGAACGCATGAGTGAGCTGTTGGACTTGGTCGGCATGAAGGGACGTGAGCACTTACGGCTCGCTACCTTGTCTGGTGGTCAGCTACAGCGCATTCTCCTGGCCTACAGCTTAGTCAGCGAACCGGAATTGTTACTACTCGACGAACCGGCAGCCGGAGTAGACGCGCACGGACAGGAAAGTTTGTATACGCTACTGGAACGAATCCAATCGGAACGACAACTGACATTGCTCTTGGTGAGTCACGAGCTGGACATAGTCATGCGCTACGCCAACCACGTGCTCTGCCTGAACCAAAGTCTGCTGTGCGAAGGACTGCCCAGCGATGTCTTAACTGGCGAAATGTTGACTGAAATGTACGGACACCCGGTGCGCCACTTCGACCATCAACACAAAAATCATGGTTGAGCTATTCCTACTTCCGTTCTTTCAGCGCGCTCTCCTAGTTGGACTGCTGCTGGGTATCTTGCTGGCGACGCTTGGCGTTATCGTCGTCTTGCGTCGGATGTCATTTTTTGCCGACGCCATCGGGCACTCGGCACTGACCGGAATTGCTTTGGGCATTCTGCTTGAAGTTAATCCATTCTTGGCGGCGCTGGCCTTCACCCTGTTGGTCGCTCTGGTCATTAGCATTGTGCGCGAGCGCACTGAATTACATCTGGATACGCTACTGGGCATCTTCTTTCCTACGGCAGTCGCCATTGGTGTCATTCTTATTCAGCGCACGCCAGGATACCAGACCGACCTGATCAATATCCTATTTGGTGATATTTTGACGGTCAGTACCTTCGACGTGGTCGCCAGTATTATCTTGAGTGGTATTGTCTTAGTATCGTTGGCCATCGCTGGCAAGCGACTACTCACCATTACGCTAGATCCCGATCTGGCACACACGGAAGGGATACCGGTAGCCCTGTATGAACTTATCCTGCTACTTATCTTGGCCGCCGTGATTGCGCTCACCATCAAGCTGGTCGGCATACTATTAGTCACGGCCATGATGATTATTCCAGCGGCAACCGCTCAGAACACGGCGCGCTCAATGGTGGCCATGTTCTCAATTAGTATTGTGGTTAGCATTATTGCTACCACGATTGGCATGCTCAGCAGTGCCGCCTTAAATGTGCCATCTGGTCCCGCCATCGTCTTAGCGGCAGCTGTACTGTTTGCCTTGTCCTTGGTGAGCCGATCGTTTATGGTCGGCAGATGACCAAAAAAACTCAATCCGGATTCATCCTGCTGCGCCTAGCAGGATTACTGTTCATAATCGGCTTAATAGCCGCTGGAGTTACCACCTACCGCCTGTGGGGTGCCCCGTCTGTTGATGAGCTGGTATCTACCGATCCCACCCCCATCGCCGAGACTCCTAACGAGATTGACGGCAGCTTTCTTCTCCCCGAGTTTCAGATAAGCGACGACTTGTCAGAAGATCGAGCTGAACTTGAGACCAAGTTGTTTATTCCGCTGCGCAACCACTACGCTACTCGTGACGAGCGCTTGGGGGACGTTAGTATCAGTCTGACTGAAGATGAAGAACATACGGCTAAGGTCACCATGACACTAGTCACTAGCGGCGGCGAGCGGACGCTCGAATTCTTCTTTGATCGCGAAGGAGAGGAACAAGATGAAGACTGGCCAACCTGGACACTGAGTAACTTGGACAATACGAACTAACCAGCCTTACTTGCGCATTACGATGCGCATTGTTATAAAGATGGGTCGTTGAACCTTGGTAAATAAAAAAAGGAGGCACACTGTGGCGAACTCAATGATACTCGGAGCAGTTGCGATGTTTTCGGTAGCCATCGCGATAGGGATCCCCATATTACTGTTGGTTTACCAATCACCTAACGAATCAGAGGATGAAGAAACAACTGTCGCAGTGCCCACTCCAGTGAACTGGGGGGCATTTTTTTACTGTAGTTACTTTTTCGCTGTGGCCGCATTGTTGCTTGCCGCAACAGCTATCGCCCATCTGATTGGCTGGTGACATTTGCCCGAAACGCCGATCGAAACCCGATCGGTTTTTTTATTACTCTGCGCTCGTGTGCAGGTAATTGAGTAGCGTGCGCACACCAAAGCCGGTGCCGCCGCGCCCGATATATGAAACCTGTGGCCGATCGTTATAGGCGGGGGCAGCAAAATCAAAATGTGCCCCGGGCGTGTCGCCAACAAACTCTTTCAAGAAGAGTGCGGCAGTAATTGCGCCGCCGTAGCGAGATGTCCCAATGTTCCGCAAGTCGGCCACAGTGCTTTCCAGCTGCGCCGCATATTCTTCGGGCATCGGCATGGTTTCAACACGTTCGCCAGCCGTAGCTGCTGCTGTTTGTATGCCGTCGATTAAGTCCTCGTTAGTACCCCATAGCCCGGCTATATTTTCACCGAGTGCTACTACACAGGCACCGGTTAATGTTGCCAGATCAATAACTACATCTGGTTCCAGCTCGCAGGCGTAGGTTAGAGCATCCGCTAGCGTAATCCGACCTTCGGCGTCGGTGTTTAATACTTCAATCGTCTTGCCGTTCTTGGCGGTAATAACATCTCCCGGGCGATAAGCGGCTCCAGAAACCATATTTTCACAAGTGGCGATAATGCCATGCACAGTCGCGTTCGGTTGGGTCGTTGCTAACACCTCAAACGTTCCTAATACCGCAGCTGCACCTCCCATATCACTCTTCATTCCTTCCATGTACTCGGCTGGCTTTAAGGACAGCCCACCGGAGTCAAAGGTGATGCCCTTGCCAACCAGCGCCACTTCGCGCTCGCTATGTTTTGACCGGTAGGTTAAATGAATTACGTAGGGTTCGGTGTCTGAGCCTTGAGCCACCGACAAAAAGGCAGTGAAGCCTTGCTTGGCAGCCTGCGTGCGGTTGAGCACTTTCACACTAATGTCTGGAGATTCTTGAGCGATCCGTTTTGCTTCCGCCACCAGGTGCTCGGGTGCCACATGATTGGCCGGCTGATTTATCAAATCTCGCGTCAGAGTAATGCCGCGCAGTATCGCTGGTGCCATTGCACTTGCCGCCTTCACCGCTGCTTGATCTTCCTTGGTGGTAAGCAGCACTACTGACTTTAACTTTGACTGCTTAGCTCGCTTGGCGAGTCGGTCTGAGTGGGTGGTAAATGCATAGGCAGCTAGTCCGGCTGCCTCCACCGCCGCGCTAGCTATCTCAGGTGACTGCGCCAAAGCCACACCAATTCGAACCGCTTGAATCCGACGCGCTTCACCAACGGCAACACCAATTCCCCGTCGCAAAGCCTCCGCTTCGCGCTCCGGTGTCTCCTTGGTGCCTAAGCCAACGACTACGACAGTGCGTGCCTTGACGCCAGTGGGCGCAGCTACAGCAGCGGCACTAGCCCAGGCACCGCTGAACCCCTGCTGTTTAACCAGGGTGTCAACACTGCGCGCCAGCTTGGCAGGCAGCAACTCCTTAGTGGAGCGGCCAGTTACGGGCAACACTAAAATATCGATGGCAGCCCGCGCTGGTCGATCGACGCTGATAATGGTGGATAACGACATGATTAATAGGTATGTGTAAGTAAATTCCGTAGTCTCGTAATCGAGCTACGACTGTTGACCATACTGCGAACAACTCAGGCCGTCAATGAATCGCAGCGAGCTAAAGCTAGTTATTTACTAGTCGCCGAACCGATGACTCAAACTGCGCCAATTTGTCCATGTTGCCGATCTTCTTTTTGATCCGGCCATGATCGGTCACCAAGAATAGCTGCGGCCGCACGCGCGCTTTCCAAGCGCGCCAGTTTGCTAATCCAGGATCGCTCAAGACCGGGTAGGTCATGCCGAAGCGCAACACGGCACTTTGCACGTTCTCTTTCCTGCTTTCCGATTCGTAGGTTGGTGTGTGCACGCCAATAACAAAGACGCCCCGACTTTGTAGCTCCTGCCACCACTCACGCAAGGTAGGAATAAGGTCGCCACACTCAAGACATTCGTAACTCCAAAAATTAACGACTGTGGTCTGTTTAATTTCATGCCCCAGGCGCACGGGTTTTCCCGCGGCGACTGCTTCGCGAGCAGCGGGGGGAAGCTCATCACGATTAAACCAGGTATCACCAACCAGCTCCGGAGCGGTAGACCCTCCAGACAGTAATCCAAGCAGTCCCATAGCTGCTTACTTCTTACCTTTCTTCTCGCCCAGGTGTCGGCCCCATTTGCCGTGGGTGTGGCCAAACATGTGATGGCTCAGCATGCCCAATCCCAGCACGATAAGTAGTAGTGGCCAGAGTACCTCGATCACATCACCAGTAATCAACCCCAAAGCCTTAGCAAAAAATACCAAGCCGGTCACGATCAGCACTAATCCGATTAACATAACTGCCACCTCCCTCCGCTGATCTGCATCATCTTTGTAGTATAACCTAAAAAGTTAGAGGCCTGGGTTACAACTTGGCGGCAGCGCCAAGTTTTTGCGGGTAGGGTTTGCGTGCCCAGATAAAGTAGTGGCGGCCCTCGTCTTCAACCAATATATCACTCTCGGCAGCCACTAGATCATGAATTCTGGCTCGACTCAGTGGTGTCGCCGGTCGCCATAACCACTTGAGCGGGCCCATCACGTAGCGCTGATCTTCGTCGGCGATACCAATCATGCCACCGGGCCGAACTACTCGCAGCAGCTCGCGTACTACAGCGGCGACGTCCTCCACGTGATGCATTGCATGCACGGCAATGACAATATCAAAATGCTCCCGATTAAAAGGTAGCTGCTGGGCATCAGCTTGCTCCACCTTGAACCGCCGACCGTACTGCTCCTGCAACGGGGCCAACGATTCAATAACTTTTGGGTCCATATCTAGTGCAGTGAGCTCCACTTGTGGGAACGTCTCTAGAATTCGCTGTGAGGTCCACCCGCTGCCAGCCCCTATTTCGAGCACCTCACCCCGAAAAGCCTCGGGACACGCCCGTAAAAACTTTGGCACGTAGTGCCGAATATGTAGTCGGTGTGGCCACCAATCGAGCCACCACCGCTCAAACCGGGAAACCTGACCCTCATCTGTCATGCGCTAAAGATACCACAGCGGTCGCCGCCACCAGCTCCTTACTTGCCAATTTCCTTATCCCCAGCAAATAAGACGAGGGCCACAATGACGGACAATATGCCAACGATAATCTGAATCCACGGTGTGCCACCTGTTAAGCCAGCCAATCCCTGCCCTAGCGCTGGAATCAGATGCACGAGACCACCTAGCAGCAATAAGACGGCCGCCCACAGTTGCATGTTCTTCATGTCTTTCATGTGTGCTCACCCCCTGCCTGTACCCGAAGTCTCATATAACGGTTTAAGTATACCGTAGAAAACGATAGCTACGTGGTTTAATGCATAAACCAATGCAAAATCACGGATTACATAGAATTACTCGGTTGTCAGTTCGAATCCGACCTTGCGAGCCAAGTCAACTTGATACCCTCAATTAGCTCGGGATGGGTGGTATCAGCCAACAATTCTTCAATATTTCCCGGTTCGGTAGCATTGTATTTGCGCTTGATCTCATCAAGTGATTCTTTGATGACATGAAAGGGAGGTTGTATGTCTAAAATGATCTCTTTGCCCCTAACAGTAGCTTTCTGGCACAGGCTACTAAATATCTCACGCTTGGTTCGGTGAGAAGCCTCCGGGTCTCTGAAAATGGTTGCAGCATCACGACAGAATCGATATCCCCGTTCGGTTACATCTCGCCAATCATCAGTATGGTTCGTGAACTCAGTTTTCTGTTTGCGAATAGTGGCACGTTTCTCTAGCAACGCTCGTTGCTGCTCTTTGTACTCAGGTTCAGCACCCTCATACTCGTAGCCACCTTTCACATACAGTTGATTAAGTCGTCGTAGCTCTTGCTCGTTCTGCTCATCAGCATGGTTCAGTGCTTCAAGCTGTGCTTCTTGTGAG
>NZCO01000039.1 GCA_002686445.1 bacterium
CCATTCTTGCAAAAGCATCTGCGAAGATAGCTCGCTTACGTTTCAGACATGGAACTGTAGCTGTAGGATACATAAACTCATAGAGTTGTCGAGCAGCTTGAGCACTATAACCAAGGACATAATACCTACCGGATCGACAAAAAAGTGATCCAGAGGCAATACCAAACTCACTTCGATGAAACTTGTGGAGTTTTCTTAGAAATGCTTGACTACCACTGGTAAAGCGAACAAGTAACACTGGTGTTTTTCTTGATCTATTTTCTCGTCTTACTAATCTAAAATACACGTTACCATCTCCATCAAGGTTGCCACGAGTGAAGTGTCCAAGCATACCCACTGGAATATCGGGACACTTGAGCGTGAGACTCTTGTTCGGCGTGAAGCCGAGACTAATTAACCGCTCATATATCTTCCTACTGCCCACTTGCAGGGTAAAACGTCGCTTATGGGTTGGATACTTTGGTTGATACTCCTCTATGGCGTTATTCGCTTTCATTAACTTCTTCACCACTTCTATCAACTCCCTATCAGTCGAAGTAAACCCAATGTATTTCGAGCCCCGTTTGTTTTGATACATACACCCATCAGCAGCGAAGTAACCAAGAACATATGACATCTCAGGTGTCCAGGAATTGAAGAACGTCTCGACGGATCGCTTCGGCCAGCGTGGCCCCTTCGGTTTAGGATGCAATTTCTGGTATTCACGCCACTTCATCTCCACGACTCGTCGCCCTCTCGCAGCACCGCGAAGCTCGCGCTGCTGTAATTCCTTTTTATGTGCGGCGCTTAGGCCAACATCCCGCACCCAGACGCTTACGCTTGCCTTTGAAACACCAAGTTGGCGAACAATTTGGTTTAAGCTTCTGCCCTGAGTACGCAACGTGCGAGCTCGCTTTTGCTCTCTAACTTTCCCTCCCATCTTAACAAGTATACCACTGTTTAGAACAAAATAGTTACAATTGTTCTTTTTGTGTAGCGGGGGCCGGAATTGCACCGGCGATCTCCTGGTTATGCATACCAACTACAGTTTTCACTGCTCTTGTAGGTGCCACATAGCGACCCTACAGATTTGTGGTCTGGACTGTCCCTTCCGCCACATTTTCGCCAGTAGGCGAAACGTGTGGCTGGTCCGCCAACCAGTCTCTACACCTTCCCACAAACTCTTTTGTCTGCAGGCTTGGCTCGGGATTGCCATTGTTAAAGGTTTCCCCGAATTTGACGGATGATCTTCCCAACAGTCACCTGCTAGGACGCCCGACTGCGATATACTCTTGGTACAAACCACGAGTACAATCTCTCCCAGATTTTCTTCGAAACGTAGCGAGCAAGCGTACCTGGCCTTAAATCCACACGGTATCGTCCGGATCGTTGCTAGCAACATGAAGCTTGTTCAACATTTCTAAAGAGCGATTGGCAGAAATTGGTCTACCACAGCACTGAGCCAGGCGAGATACTACTTCTCCACCCCGCGCTATATACCAGCTAATGTTGCCTATTAAGCTCATAGCTATGGCCTACCATAGCGGAGACAAGCTCATTTCTCAAGTGCCGGGTAAATTATTCCTCCCTTGGGAGCCATCCTGGCTGTGTCACTTTCTGCTGACAGAGTCGAATCAGTAATCCCTTGTCGGGTACTGGCAACGTGGCATCCTAGAGATACGAGCAGTACGAGACGGTGTGATACGTTATGCACACAAATCATCTCGTCATCGACTGTCTCTTAAGGAGCCACCCGTTCATCCTTCGCCAGCCATAGGTGCTCGTATGACAGACAAAGTATAGGGGTCTGTCCCTCAAACATCTATTGAACCGGCTAAGAATCAACAGCTCAACGCCGCCCCATCACGGGGCGGTGTTTTTTGGTATCGCTAACTAGTAACGGGTAGTAGCGGGAGAGAGACTCGAACTCTCGACCTCGGGCTTATGAGTCCCGCGCTCTAACCAACTGAGCTATCCCGCCATCGTTGTACAGTAGTAGCACGGAGGCGCGAAAAAGGCGAGAAGCCATATGAGGGAAGGCGAAGCTCTATGAGAGAGGGTGACTCCCTCTCTCATGACGTTCGCTACGCCTGCCTACCGGCAGGCAGGCTGACCTTCTTCGTGATTGATCAAATTCTGCGGTGACTGCGCTCGTGCTGCATATGCGGCAGAATCTGTCATACTGTTAGGCATGGTTGCACAGGAGGACCCACAACCGCTGGTCGTCGTTATTCTCGACGGCTGGGGAATAAGCATGGTCGAACAGGGAAACGCTATTCGGCAAGCAAAGACACCCATTATGGATATGTTTGCGGCGAGCTACCCTGCCATTTCCCTGCTCGCTGCGAGCGTCGAAGCTGGCTTGCCATGGGGTGAAGTTGGTAACTCGGAAACGGGCCATACCAACATAGGCGCCGGACAAGTGCGATACCAACCGCGACCACGTATCGATCAAGCAATTACCGATGGCTCATTTTTTTCCAACGCTGCCTTCACTGGTGCCATAAACCACGTGCAGCAGAACAGGTCTGACCTGCACTTGATTGGTTTAGTCGGACCCGGAGCCGTACACGCGCATAGCGATCACCTCTTCGCCCTACTCAAGCTGGCCGCAAATGCCAAGCTGCAGGGACGAGTGTACTTACATTTGTTTACTGACGGACGCGACACGCAGGCCCAGAGTGCGACCGAATACATGGCTGAAGTTGAGGCCAAGATTAAGGAGTATGATATCGGTCGCATTGCTTCCGTCAGCGGACGTTTTTATGCGATGGATCGAAACCAAAACTGGGATCGTACGAAGCAAGCATATGACGTGCTAACGGGCGGACCCAGACAAGCCGGTGCCTCCGGTGGATCGGATGCTGTCGTGCGGGCATATAAGGCGGGCGTGCATGACGAAATGATCACACCGACTGCTATTACTCGAGGTGGCGGCCCGATTGGAGATATCGGAGATAACGATGCAGTTATCTTCTTTAATTGGCGACCTGATCGAGCCAGGCAACTGACCGCTGCGTTCGTCGACACAGCATTTGTTGGTTTTGAGCGACCGCAATTGCACAACCTATACTTTGCCAGTATGTCCTCCTACGCCCGTGAACTGAACACCGCCGTGGCGTTTGCTGAGCCACCGATCGCGTTGCCCGTGGCTAAGATCATTTCCGACGCCGGCCTCCGCCAGCTCCATGTCGCCGAAAGTGAGAAGTATGCGCACGTAACCTATTACTTAAACGGTGGCCGCGAAGAACCCTTCCCCAACGAAGATCACGTCCTGATCCCCTCACCAACCGTGACTAACTTTGCGCAGACACCTGCCATGTCAGCTCTAGGCATAACGGCGCACCTTATCGAAGCGCTGAACACAAAACAGTACAACGTCTATTTTGTGAACTATGCCAACGCCGACATGATCGGCCATACCGGCAACTACGAAGCAACTGTCCAGGCTTGTGCCTTTATTGATCAGCAATTAGGAGACTTATACGAGGCAGTTATTACCAACAATGGCGCGATGCTCATTACCTCAGACCACGGCAATGCTGAGGAGCTCGTGAACCCTAAGACGGGTGCAGTCGAAACTGATCACACCAACAACCCCGTTCCCCTATTTCTAGTGGCAGAAAGCCTAGCTCATGATCGCCAACGCACTGCGCAGGAAATAGCTGCTATTTGGTCGACCCCGGTGGGCGTCCTGGCCGATGTGGCACCTACGATCCTAGAAATTCTCGGCTTGCCACAGCCTCCGGCTATGACCGGTGTGTCGCTAATGGGAAACCTTAACTGAGAACCCACCCAGAAATAAATCGCTCACCTCGCTCTTGTTATGCATTCATCTACAACTTTTTCTTAATCGCGAAACCCTTGGCGTAGTTCAACTACGCCTCCGATTTAGCTCAATCTAAAAAGCCGTATCTAAACGCATCCCAAACACGATTTGCACGATTTATTTCTGGATGTGTTCTAAGACGGCAAGGTCGGATGCTTGGTGTGCCAATCGGTAGCTTGCTCGTACGCATACCCGACTTGGAATAATCGCTCTTCGGCAAATGCCGGGGCGATCAGCTGTAATCCAACTGGAAGATCATGCGCAAACCCTGCTGGAACGGATAACGCCGGAATACCAGCTACGTTCGCTGGACACGCTAAGCTGTCGGACATGTACATGGCGAGTGGATCTTCGACCTTGCTACCAATCGTAAACGCCACTTCCGGGACGACGGGACCAGCGATCACATCAACGTCCTCAAAGGCGGCTGTAAACTGGCGCTGGATAAGGGTGCGCACCTTGCTGGCCTGCTTGTACCAAGCGTCGTAATAACCGCTTGCCAGTGCGTAGGTTCCCATGAGTATTGTTCGCTTTACCTCGGGTCCGAACCCAGTGCCACGAGCTTCGGTATAGTGCTCGAGTAATCGCTCTGCAGCTATATCGTTCTCGCCATATCGAATCTTGTCGTAGCGTCCTAGATTGGTTGATCCCTCTGCCTTAGCTAGCAGATAGTAGACAGCCACCGCAACTTCGACGAGTGGCAGTGAAATTGGTTTGAGCGTAGCTCCCAAGCCTTCAAGCTCACCAAGAGCATCTTGTATAACTTGCGCGACCCCGGCATCAACTGATTCGCTAAAGAATTCGTCAGGAACACCAATTGTCATGTCAGTGATAGATTTGCCACAAGCAGACGCATAATCCCCCACCGCGGCAGGTGAGCTAGTTGCGTCACGCGGATCGTGTCCCGCGATACTGGCTAACAGCAGCGCCGCGCCTTGTACGGTTCCTGCCAACGGACCAATCTGATCTGTGCTGCTGGCATAGGCAATCGCGCCAAAGCGACTGACACGTCCATAGGTTGGCTTTACTCCTACCACCCCGCACAAACTGCTCGGGTGTCTAATAGACCCCCCAGTTTCTGTGCCCAGGGCCGCTAATACTTCGCCGCAAGCCACAGCTGCTGCTGATCCACCACTACTCCCGCCAGCAACTTTGCTGACGTCCCAGGGGTTGTTCGTTACTCCATACGTGGAATATTCAGTGCTTGCGCCCATCGCAAATTCGTCACAATTCGCCTTGCCAATCACTATGCCCCCCGCCTTCTTTAGATTTGTAACTGCGGTTGCCTCATATGGAGACTGAAAGCCTTTGAGAATGTTAGAGGCGGCTGTGGTGTGCCCTTCAGTCGTGCAAATGACATCTTTGACACCAATGGGAATACCGCCTAGCGCGCCGTTAGTATTGCCTCGCTTGGTGTCCCAGTCTTGCGCTGCGCTGCGCGCCTCATCGCCCAGCACTTCAACAAAGGCGTTGATGTGTGGCTCCCACTTCTCAATGCGCGCTAATGCTTGATCGACAAGCTCGACGGAGGAAACATCACCCTTGTCGAGGGCTGCTTTGGTATCCGTCAACGTTGCAAACTCTTCCATACTACTCAAATACAGCCTTAGCTTTTACTTGGCCGTCCTTGGTCTCCGGTGCTGCCTCAAGCATAACCTCATGCTTAGCTAGCGCTTCTGGCTCCGCCTCATCCTTCCGCATCACGTTCTTCAAACCGCTGGCGTCCGCCGCCATGGGTACGTCAGTCGTATCAATATCCTGTACTTGGGAAAAGTGCTGCAACACTGACTGTAAGTCAGCCGTTGCCTTAGTGACTTCTTCGTCGGTTAAGCCCAATCGCGCCAACGCAGCAATGCGACGCACTTCCTCTTCCGATATCTGTTTACTCATGTGTGTAGTATTGGGGACGAGGCGTGCATTGAGCAACCCTTCGACTTCGCTCAGGGTAAACGAGGTAAAAAAAGCCGACTCTAGGAGTCGGCGCAATGTTTAGTTTATTGGTCCAAAGGCAGGACCGGTTTACTCTTCTGGGGGAATCGGACCGATCAGCTCGAACTGGATTGGGTTCTGCCCGTCGGGTTCTGCAGGCTCGCTGACTTTATAGAGATAGCCTGGTCGCAGCCCTCCAGGTGTGCTTTTAAGCACCTCGACATTTGCACTAATGCGGATCAGATCCTGTTTAACGAAGATCATCGTTCCATCACTACCCCGTAGGACGACGTTCCGGTACGAAGAGTGACCTATTCTGTCATCCATGTGGAATGACTCGCCTACTACGCGGTACTGCTGGGCCGTAAGTTCGTCTGCGTCAAAGCTGTCATAGTCAATTGACTTGAGAAGCCCGGCCGCTCCCATGACTACGGCGACAACGGCTAAGACAACCAGTATTTCGACAAGCCCGAAACCTCTTTGAGAACGTCGTTTCGTATGCACTTTTGTACTCCTTGTTTCTTGAGAACATGAATGTAGATGGGACCGGGCTCATGTAAGGACGTAAGCAGCCGCAACAAACGGTGTGACCATACCAACCACCGACACCGCGAGGTGGCCCAACCAAGCAGGCCAGCTTGCTTGCTCAGCTCGCAAGTAGGTAACAGCGAAAGCGCCGATCGGAATAATAAATATGCCGGTTATCCCTAGGCCGATTCCACGATAGATGGCGAGGTCCGTCGCGCTAGAATGCTCGAACATCCAATGCGGGGCCACTATAAAGCAGACAACCAGCACAACGATCGCGCCTGCAATTAACGCCAACAAAAGCGTTCGCAAGCCCGAAGCAGCTATACAAGTCAACATGGGCAACTCCTTTTTTGCTATATCGAGTTAAATTGGAAAGTTCAGATATAGCCTTTATAGCCTATATCAACGATATTGTCAATGCTTACGGCACAGACTCTACGTGGACTATTCGGAGCACAGCCTAGCGGCTCACTAGCCTGGAGAATTCTGTTGGCTTGATAGTCTTAAGACCTAGTTGCAGCGCTTTTTTAGCTTTGCTGCCAGCATCGCCCCCTACCACCACATAATCCACATCCTTACCTACGGAAGACGCCACCTTGCCGCCCAGTCCTAGAACTAGTTGCTTGGCTTCATCGCGTGTCATGCCCTCCATAGAGCCGGTAAATACGAATGTCTTCCCAGCCAGTTTCCCTCCGCTCTTGCCCGACAACACCTCCATACCAATATCGCCATACCGCTTTAGCAATAGTTTTGTGTCGTCCGCCGCGAAGAACTCTACGATTCCGTCGGCCACTTTCTCACCAACGCCGTCAATCGATAACAGTTCCTCTGCACTCGCCTTTGTAAGCTTCTTAAGCGTGCGAAACTCTTTGGCCAAATCTTGGGCGGTGACCGTGCCGACGTTCGGCACACCAAGGGCAACTATGAATCGCTGTAGCTCTATCGTCTTCCGCTCACCGATCTCCTGGATCAGATTCTGGGCTGACTTATCAGCGAACCGTTCCAACGGTGTGAGGTCTCCTTCAGTTAAGTCCCACAAATCTGCTGGAGTCTTGATCAGCCCTTCTTGTAATAACTGCTCGACGATTTTATCTCCCAGCCCTTCGATGTCGAAGCCTTGGCGCCCAACCGCATGAATAATCTGCTCGCGCAAGACAGGGAAACACTTGGGATTGGAACAACGGTGGGCTACGCCGCCGTCTATCTGCACCACTTTGGATTTGCAGATGGGACACTCTTTAGGCATGACAAACTTTTTCGCTGCTTTGGGCCGTAGCTTTGGCAGCACCTGCACGATCTCCGGAATAATGTCGCCGGCTTTGTGAATAATAACGGTGTCACCAACGCGTACGTCCTTGCGTGCGATCTCATCGGCGTTATGCAGCGTGGCG
>NZCO01000040.1 GCA_002686445.1 bacterium
CCACAGAACCGGTGATCTCGATAGTAACCGCGGCTGAATCGCGCTGGTTGTTGAGGATGCCCGTGAAAGCTCCGGCATCAACTACGTAGTCACCTGAGCCGACGATTGTGTCGGCGGCGCTGGTGGTGACTATAATCGAGAAGTTGCCGGTAGCCGTAACCGCTAGCGAGGTTTCGGCTCCCTCCGCCCTGATTTCGGTCCAGGGCTGATCGTTTCCGGTACAGCATTCGAATTTATCGAAGATGTTACTGACCACAGTGAGGTCTAACTCGATGTGTCCCCAGCCACTTACGGCAAACACACTCTCGGCGACGGATTGCGATCCCCATATTTGCAGTGTGGGGCTTTCGGTGTCGACATAGTGTGCTGTTTGGTGGTGCACTTCTGTAGTAGCACCGCCGCCGGTGAGGTAGCCGTGATAGGAACCAGAGGCGATCACTGCGGCCCCGGCCTCAATAATCTGGTCGGGATACTGTCGATCGACACGCGTGACTTGGTCGACCATCAGAGGTTGAGGCTCAAGGCCATCGTCGACTGACACTGTCGTGCAACCGCCTTCCGGGTTGTTCAGGCAGTTGATGACTTGTAGCACGTCGAGAGGAGCCAGTTTTCCGTCACCAGTTGGATCGGGGAATCGGCGGTAGTCAATTCCGTGTGCCATGGCGTCCAGCGTTTGCTGATCGTTGAGGCCGTTGATTAGGAATAGGACATCCGCTGGCTCGACGGAGAAGCTAGCGTTAGTGTCGAACGGGTTGAGTGGGTTTTGGTACGGCGTGCTCGCTAATCCGGGTGAGTCAACTCCAATCAGGCTGGTCAACTCATCGTCGCTCTCGAGCGACCCGTCATCATAATCGACAACGAGCTCAAGTCCGGGCGTGACACTTAGTGTCAGTCGCGGCTCGAGGCGCTCTACGCGTTGTAGGCGGCGACCGAGATATTGTCGCTTGCGTAAGCGAGCTGCGAGATGCATTCGCATGTCAAATTCCTTCTAGGTTGGAGCCAACAGGGTCTTACTACCCATAGGCTGTGATGAAAAGAGCGGTCAAAAACTAGACTTGGCAGCATAGCCTATATTCGGCCCATTGTCAATATCAAGGAAGGGCCGAGTTAGGCCTATTTAAAGGCTCAACCGGCGGGTGAGCTGGTTACATTAACGAGTAAGAGTTAAGAGGGTAAAAGAAAACACCTCGAGCAAGCTCGAGGTGCGTTGGGTTTTGTTAGTATCGTGTTTATCGTGAGTAAGGAGCAAGTAACTCCAGAAGGAAGACTCGGTCAGCCAGGACATCGTCTAAGACCGATGCGTTTGACTGGCTATACCCGGGGGTGAAGTACTCAGTCGTGTTGTCCACGTCTGCGCCTGTTCGATAGTGACCCCACGTGTAGCCATCGCCGCCAGCTTCCAGTGTGCCGGTGCTATCAAACACCGCATCCACACCATCGGTATACGTAGTGATAGTGGCGCCGCGATGATTATCACGGATGAATCCACGACCAGCATATCCCAGCAGACGAGAACCATCTACCGCCAAGTCCAGACTGACGGTCCCTGCGCCAGCTCCTCTGAACGAGGAAGTAGCGAGAGAGAAGTTTCTTCCCGCTACTGGGACGCTACCGTAGTCATACGTATCCTCGGTAAGTACCAAGGCGCCGCCGGACACGTTCATCCAGTCGCCGCTTACGCTCATTGCCGTCTGATTCACAGTCAACTCACTATAGTCAGCCTGAGAGTCATTGCTGTTAGGGGCAGTAAGCGAGTAGTGGAGATTGCTCCGCGTCGTAGTCGTCGTGACTTCAACGTGGAACTGACCGCGCACCCGCACGTCGAGATCTGCGGTGATTGACTCCGTGTCGTCGTCTCGTTCGACAATGCCGCAGCAGGTATATGTCTGCTCGGTATTGAGGGTCGAGTTGTGACTAACGGTGACGAAGAGCTCGCCCCAACCGCTAATCACGGTCGTGCTTATAGCAGAGTGCGCGAATCCTTCACCGAAGCCAGCATTGTCACTGTCGAGACGACCGGCAGCCAATCTAACGTGTGTGAACATCTCAACTTCGCTCAAGACGCCAGCGTAGCTGCCGGTTATCGTCAGCACACTGCTCGCCTCGTGTTGCCGGTCCGTTTCCGATGACGAGGTGTTCTCCTCAAGAGCGAGGCTGGACACACCAGTGGACGCGAAGTGCGTACGGTCTGCTGCGGTTGTTGTAAGTTGACCGAGCGTTGGATTCACGAACAGTGGGTCATTGAGCTTATTGATGACCTGTAGTACATCAATTGGTGCCAGTACTCCATCGCCGGTGACGTCTGTGAACGTACCAGGCAAGCTGCCTGGTGGCAGGGGCGGTAAGCGCCCCGAGAAGCCATCGTTCAGCTCGTTGATAAGTACCAGCGCGTCCAGCGGCGACACAACAAAGTCTCTGTTGACGTCGTACTGGTTCAGTGGATTCTGGTGCGGCTTCGCATCAAATCCGCTAGAGCGGAGCCCTTGTAGCTGCGTTACGGATGGCAGTGTGCCATCTGTTTCACCGCCAGTATAGGCGGAGCCCTGGTTGTACAGCATGTCTCGAGTAGCAAACAACGCGGGGTCAGGAGTGGGTAACGGTGTTGGTAGTACGTGGGTTAACAGCAATCGCGATTCGCATCGCTCGTATCCGTTTTGGAGGGGACGAGCGCGACGGCGCTTAGTGAGTCGACGAGGGAAAAATGGCATTTTCAAATTCCTTCTATGTGAAGTTTTTGGGCTACAAGCCCTCGAACTGTGAAAAGATCAGTCAAAACTAGACCAATTAATATATCGTAAATATTCCTATTTGTCAACAACACCTAAAAAAAAAGCTAATCTAAGCCTCAAAGGGCTCAATTAGCGGTGGCTGTTGCGCCTCTAGTTTGTCACGTCTGCTCGCTTCTCTATCTCAGACTTGCGTCCGTACGAGTCCACTAATCGCACAATGTCACCATGTTCGCTAGAAGGATGTTGCGGATCAGTATGCATCCATATTTCGGCCCATACGGCCCAATCGTCCGATCCCACTAAGCGATGGCGCGTACCTTGGGTAAGCACAATGGTGTCGCCTGCTTGCTTGGTGGTAACCGTTGTTGGTAACTCATCAGTATCGTTCACCACTAAGCCTGGCGAGCCAGTTATGATGTACCACAGTTCGCTGCGCAAATGATGATACTGCCAGGAAAGTCGTGTGCCCGGCTTGAGGACTAATATCTTAGGTGTGAGCTTGAGACCTTGTTTCACTTGCTCACGCAAGTCTTCAAGGTGACTCGGGAAGAAGGCACTCGCGAAAGTGTCGATTTGTGCCTCATCAAGAAAGAAGAAGCCGCCCCAGGGACGATCGTACTCATCATCGGTAAGAGTGAGGGAATATCCAGCCCGCTCGATATCTTGAGCAATCTGTTTGAATATTCCGGCTTGATCTTGATTCTTGCCAGAAAGGTCGGCAGTTATTTCCATAGTGGTTAGGTGAGGCTGCCGGATAATTCTTTCAACTTGTTCTTGAAGTCTTCAACACCTACGACCGGCACTGGGTCGATGCCATATTCAAGAGCGAGGTAGTAGGTGGTCCACATGCCAAGTGTGGTGGCGTAGAAAATTTGCTCGAGGCGATTGCTGCCAGGAATATCGAAGTGGCTTACCGTGACGCCCCACTTCTTATACATTTCTGCGGTCACATCCATGCGCGCTTTGTTGCGCGGGTGATCATCCTCGGCGTGCAGGATGACGACGTGGAATTTACCGGGTGAGTCATCCGTCTTGAGCGTGCCACTGAAACCGACCATCTCGTTGTGGTTGAGCTCGGGGAATTGATTCCAGAAAGCAGGCGCTTTCGAATTCTCGTTCGTCTGGATCTTAAAGTTCTTAGCCGCGAAGCCCAGGCTATCAGTTGCGGTGTACACAACCACCTTACCTTTTAGTTGCTTGGCCAACTGCTTTCCGGATTCCTCCAGGTCAGGTGTTACTTGTTCCAGGATAGTTTCAACTCGCTGCAAGTCCTCCGTGATGTCACGGACCAAGCCGCTGTTATTAAGTGCCGTGTAGATTCCTGTAAAGGCAGCGAACAATGTATGGCGCGGTTGCATGCCCGTGAAATCGTTGCGCACAAATGGCACGCCGTCTCGTTTGGCCCACTCCTCGAGTGTGCCGCCTGCGGCGCTGGCCAGGATCGGCATCTTATTTTTCATCGCCACCTCATATGCAGTCAGGGACTCCTCCGTGTTGCCGGAGTATGAGCTGGCAACTAACAACGTCTTCTTAAAGCCCATATTACCGAGATATTTGAGTGGCAAGTCGTAGTTGCGATGCACGAAGAGAGGCACATTGGATACACCGAGCGCGTTAATCAAGTCGCCCGGGTGTCCGCTGCCGCCCATGCCACACAGCACGATACTGTCGAAGTCTCCCTCGATCTTTATGTCTTTATTAACCTCAACCGAACGGCTGATCTGTTCTGCCTGACTTAAGATGACGTCGCGCATGTCCATAGAAGAAAATTCGTTAAGTATGAGGATGTATGAATAGCAATTAGTGTCCCGTAAGGGCGACCCAAACTCAAGGGCATTTTCCTTGAGGCTACTTACTTTGCCAGACTCGCTTTACGTTCACGTGCCACTCTTCAATGTTATTGAACCGTCCGGCGGCCAGCGCGGCGTGGTTGGCGTCAATGCCACGTACCTTATCCGTGGCTATAAACAGGTAGTACGGTCGGTACAGAATAATGGCTGGCTTCAAGTCCAGAATGATTCCTTGGAACTCCTTATACTTCTCGCGTCGAGCTTCTTGGTCAGTGGTGGTACGAGCATCCTCCAATAGCTTATCAACGTCCTTGTTGGCGAACTTGGAGAAGTTTAAGCCCGGTGCCTCAACTTGCTTGGAGTGCCAGAACGGATAGGGATCCGGTTCCGCCCGCAAAATTTCTCCGAACAGCAGAACTTCAAAGTCACGAGGCCCAATGATCGTTTGCTGGATAGTGCCGGGGCCATAGTGCTCAATTTCAGTTTCGACACCAATTTCGAGCCACTGTTGCTGGACCATCTCAACGGTTCGCACATATTCGGGCCAATCGGTAGTAGTGATTTTGATGTGCAGACGAACATCATCCTTTTCACGGACACCGTCTTGGTCGTTGTCGTGCCAGCCAGCGTCTTCCAGGTTTTGAATGGCCGCTTCGATATTGACGGTCGGTTCGCCCAGTTCTTCATTGAAGGCGAAGACGCCGGGCGGAATCGGAATGTGTAGCGATTCACCTTCACCTTTTAAGGCTTCGTCTACTATCGCTTCGCGATCGATGGCTAGGGAGAGGGCATTGCGGATGCCACTGTCAGCGAGCAACGGATTGTTCTCCTGGTTGAAGAACAGACCGAAGTATTGTGGGAGCAATAAGCGGTGCACCTGGGCGCTCGAGCGATCGGCTCGATCGCGCAACTGCAATGGCAGGAAACCGAAGCCGTCGACTTCACCGGCGGCGAATGCCTTCAGTGCATCTTCGTGGGTAGGGAAGAAGGTAAACGAAATGCCGTCTAAGTACTGATGCGATCCGTAGTAGCCTTCGTTGCGCGCGAGCACAAACTCAGTTACTTCTCCTGTTTTACGCCGCGTCTTGAGCTCAGCAAACTGGTAGGGGCCAGACCCGACTGGACGCAGCGTCTGCTCGGCTAAGGCGGCGTTGGCGGGGGCAATATCCTCCCAGACGTGTTGTGGCATAATGCCAACGGTCAGGCTGCTTAAGAATGGTGCGTAGGGCTCCTCTAAGGTGAAGACCACGGTGCTGTTGTCAGGTGACTCCACAACTACACCAGAAAAATCAGTGGCTAATGGTGAGCCATACTCTGGTGTTTGAATGCTGCGAATAGTGAAGACTACATCCTCGGCGGTTAGTGATTCACCGTCGTGCCAAGCAACGTCACTCCGGACAGTAACGGTGTATGTTTTACCATCCTCGGATATTTCATAGCCAGTCGCTAGATCATTTTGTAAGGCTAGCTCGTTGTCGTATTTAAAGAGTGAGGAATAGACCAGTCGACTAATATCCAGATCGATATCATTCGTGCCGGCTAAAACAGGATTTATGAATCGTGGCTGGCCAACGGCTGCTTCAGAATACGTACCGCCATCTTCAGCAATCAGGCGCGTATTGCGTTCGACCAATCCGACCACGGTCAGGATGCCGGAGATAATGAGTAGTACTACTAGCCACGCCAGTAGCACCCGCTCGGTGGTGGTGAGGTGTTCGTTGATGCGCTGTGCCCACGCCGGCAGCTTGACTCCTCGTGGTCGTGGTACGGCTGGGATGTTGGCTTTTATTTGAGCGGCGATGTTATTCATAGTTTTCGTTTAAATGTCCCCGTTTGTCTGGCGAACTCGTAGGTTAAGACCATACTCGTATACCTCAGATATACTGCCTGGGCAACCCTCGGTGCTAAACGATCCTTCGGTATCTGCTTCGAGTGCCGCGTAGAGTTCGAACATGGCCGGACTGCGTTTCCAGTAGAAGTAACCACCGCGAGTTAAGTCGTGGGCCACTGTTGGGCCATAGAGCGGGTCTTCCGGGAATGGCTTGGCCGGATTCGCATATTTCTCATGTTGCTGACGCAAGGCTGCCTCCACCTGGTCACGCACCTGCCTATTACGCGGGTCGCTCAGTTGCCCACACCACGTCGCGTCATCGTACGGCGGGTAGGTGCCTTCTGTCCGACCAGCGAAGAGCAGCGCTTGCTCAACATCAACTAAGTGGTGCTTGCGAATAGTATCGCGAGCTTGGGCTTCAGATCGCTCGAGTAAGAAAATGCCACCAAAAAGCAGAGCCGCCGCTGCCAGAACGACGGGAAGAGAAGCTATGGTGAAGTGTTTGCCAAACACTGTAGGTGACTCGCTCAAAGCTAGCGGATGAAGAGGTGAGCAGCAGCGATTAAAATGAAGAGCGTGCTCAGAATAACGGAGAGCTGGAAGATGCGTTTTTCACTGCCGCGACGAACGTGAAAACCTTCTGCTGAGCCTCCAAAGGCACCACCAAGGCCCGCCGACCTATTTTGCAATAGGATGGTCGCTACTAGGCCGATACCCACAATCATTAGGGCTACGTTAAGCCAGATCATATGACCTTCTACGGTAGGGAAGTCCGCGTTGCAGGTCAAGGTTGACTCTCTACGTGACGTGGGGTTTAAAAAGACCGCTACAAATAGTCACGGAGGGTTCCTGCCTTAGCCTCGCCGATTACTTTCGTCAGTTCGCCGTCACTAGCAGCACGGATGCTCTTGAGTGAGCCAAAATGATTCAGCAGCTTCTTCTTGAGCTTTGGTCCAATTCCAGGAATCTCATCGAGCAACGATTTGGACGACTGCTTGCTGCGCAGCAAGCGATGATAGGTGATGACAAACCGATGGGCCTCGTCACGCATGCGTTGAACGAGAAACAATGCGTCGGAGTCGTAGGAAAGTTTAATAGACTCGGCCCCCCCAGGTACAAACAATTCTTCTTCTTGCTTCGCGATAGCCGCGACCGGGGCCAGCACCTTAAGTTTAGTGAGTGTCTTACGAGCCGCGGACAGTTGTCCCTTACCGCCGTCGATCAGAATCAGGCCCGGCATTTTCCAATCTTCATGATTGCCCGAGAAGCGACGCTCGAGCACTTCTTGCATCATACGATAGTCATCTGGCGTATCGCCCGACTGAATGCGGAATTTTCGATACTGACTTTTGTCCGGCCGGCCATCAGTAAAGACAATCATTGATCCGGTCGCATGTTTGCCCTGCACGTTTGAGATATCGTAGGTCTCTATCCTGTGCAGTGGCTTTGGAATATCCAACGCGTCGGCGAGTTCTTGCACGGCCGCTTGCAGCCGGGCATCTTGTTCAAACTCGGCGCGCTCGCTTTGTAACAACTGTTCGGCATTGAGTAGTCCCATATCGAGCAGTTGTTTTTTCTTACCGCGCGCAGGCTTGGCAAACGTCGGCGGCGCTCCCTTATTAATGTAGGTAGCTATGAGCGAAGCGTCGGTAAGTACGTTGGGCACAAAAATAAGTTTGGGAATGTCTTGGGCGTCGCGATAATACTGCAACAGGAATTGCCGCAGGATGTCGCCCTCGTGAGCCGACCCTTTATGCCGTAGTAGAAACGTTTGCTTGCCTAGGAGTTTGCCATCTCGAACTTGAAAAACGTTCGCCGCGCTTGGGCCGCCTGCCCCGCGGAGCCTTGGCGAAGTGGGGTCGGTCGCAATGCTGACCACGTCGAATGATTCTTTGGTGGCCAGGAATACTTTTTGGTTTCCTTCGAGGCGTTCAATGGCTTGCAGCTGGTCGCGCCAGATTGCCGCTCGTTCATATTTTTTGTCGGCACTAGCCTCGCGCATGCCCCGGCGCAAGGTGGTAATGATTTCTGCCCGCTCTCCTTTGAGGAACCGGATAATTTGGCCAATGTTGTGCTGATACTCTTGCGTTGAAACAGCATCACCGTTGTCGGCCGCGCTAAACAGCGGGTGGGGAAACACTTTCTCACGCGGTGACTCCTTTTCCTCGCGGTACGGAAAAATACGGCGCAGCAGTTTTAAGGTGCGACGAACCGAAGAGGCGGAGGAATAGGGGCCGAAGTAGCGCGCCTTATCCTGCTGAATCCGTCGGACGGGATAAATACGTGGCAACTCTTCTTTGGTGATCTTAATAAAGAGGTAGTACTTATCATCGCGCAGCACCACATTATGTGGCGGCTGGTATTTTCGAATCAGCGTGGCTTCGAGTATTAGGGCTTCATTTTCTGAATCAACGACGATGGTCTCGATATCCACGACCTGCTTAACCATTTCTTGCTTGGCAGGGTCTAAGTCAGCTTTGGCGCGAAAATATGAACGCACACGCGTGCGCAGACTTTTTGCCTTACCTACATACAAAACCTCACCTCGGTCGTTCTTTAGTTGATAGACACCGGGTTTGGTGGGTAGGGCTTCTAGTTGTTGCTTAATCTCATTATTCATTGTATAGTCTCGCGAATATCGTACTGTTCTCTTTCTTGAAAGTATAGATGTAAATAAGGAGTTCGGACGTGCTGTTTAGAAAAATTGGCGGATGGGTCATTCCCGGGATAGGTCCAGAACAAACCACTGTACTCGCACATGCAATTTCACCACCGGCGCTTGAGGGATGGCTGTTGCTCGTGATGACCAATGCTCCAGCCGATGGTGAGCACACACTGGCGGGATTTGAGTCGAGCCTGGAGGGTACTCACGAAAAGGTTCCCGGCAGCGTGTTACTGGGCAGCACGACTAGAGCTTCTCGAACACGGTTTAACCGGCTAGTGCATCAGCTACTGGATCGGGTGGAGAAGGCTCACGTGGAGTTAGCTCGCGGACAAACTCCTGCAGAACCAGTCATTGAGTTCATCCGAGCCAGTTGGAAAGGAGTGGGAGGGGAAGAAACCTTCTGCTTCGACTGTGCTATCTGCTACGAATTCGAAAGACCAAACGAGTAACAATAATCGTTCCCCAAAGGAGCGGTTTTTTTATTGTCCGCACGCCAAACTTGATCAAGAGCGGTTTCTTGCCTATACTCATTAAATTGTTTTTATTCTCAATATCTGACGACGTAACACAGCACCATGGGTAACGACATCGCGATTAAGGGCGCACGCGTCCACAATCTACAAAATGTTTCACTGAAAATTCCCCGCGACAAGCTGGTGGTCTTAACGGGTTTATCCGGTTCAGGAAAATCATCCCTAGCCTTTGACACGCTGTACGCGGAAGGACAGCGCCGTTATGTGGAGTCTTTGTCTGCCTACGCGCGTCAGTTCTTGGGGCTCATGGACAAGCCAGACGTTGACCAGATCGATGGTTTATCACCGGCCATCTCCATTGATCAGAAGACCGCCGCTCGCAACCCACGATCAACGGTCGGTACCGTGACTGAAATCTACGACTACCTGCGATTGCTGTATGCGCGCGTTGGGGCGCAGCATTGTCCGGAATGTGGGCAGCCTATAGAGCGCCAGACGATCAAGCAGATGGCTGAGCAAGTCTTGAAGTTGCCCGTTGATACGAAGCTCTTAGTATTGGCGCCCATGATTCGTGATCGGAAAGGTGAACACAAGCAGGTGTTGCAGGACGTGAAGACGGCTGGCTACGCGCGCGTGCGTGTGGATGGCACTGTGTACCCACTTGATGAAGCGCTGACCCTAAAGCTAGATCGACAACGACGTCACTCAATTGAAATTGTTGTTGATCGCTATTTCCTGGAAGCCAAACCAGATCGCCCTCGCCTTTCGGACTCGCTGGAGACGGCCGCTAGGCATGGCAACGGCTTGGTGCTGATCGCCGAGGCGGAAGGGGACCAGGAGTGGCTATTCTCCGAAGATTTTTCATGCCCTGACTGTGGCATCAGCCTGCCGGCAATTGAGCCGCGCGACTTTTCCTTTAATTCACCGCACGGCGCGTGTCCGGATTGTACAGGTCTTGGTACCAAGCAGGAGGTTGATGCGGAACTGATCGTACCGAATAAGAAACTGAGCTTAGAAGAAGGCGCCATCAAGCCGTGGAGCAAGTCAGGACGTAGTCGTTGGTACGATCGAATCCTGCGAGCCTTCGCTAAAGTACAAAAAATTCCTATGGACGTGCCGGCTAGCAAGCTCTCTGTCACACAACTACACGATATTTTATATTCGACAGAAATCCCTATCTCGGTGCGCACTAGAGGAGGTACCTGGAAAACAAACTATGAAGGAGTCGTACCGCAGTTGATGCGTCGCTATAAAGAGGCGACCACTGATAGCGCTCGTAATGAGATTGAACAGTTCATGATTGAAAAGGAATGTCCTACGTGTCTGGGGAAGCGACTAAAGCCTGGACCATTAGCGGTGCAAATTGCGGACAGCAATATCCACGACGTCGTGAGTCTCGCTATTGGCGATGGCATCAAGTTCTTCAAAGGCCTGCAGAAGCCAGGGGTACTCGGGACTGCTGACGCCCAGATCGCTAAACAGATTTTGAAAGAGATCACCGGCCGACTGATGTTCTTACAGGACGTGGGCTTGTCTTACTTAACTATGGATCGACGCACAGCTACGCTTGCTGGCGGAGAGGCACAGCGTATTAGACTAGCCACCCAAATTGGGTCCGGCTTGGTTGGTGTGCTCTACATTTTGGACGAACCTTCGATTGGACTCCATCAGCGTGACAATCAGAAACTGATTAAGACTCTCGTGAATCTACGTGACCTGGGTAATACCGTGGTGGTTGTTGAACATGATGAGGAAACTATCCGTACTGCCGACCAGGTAATCGACATTGGTCCCGGCGCCGGCATCCACGGCGGGAAGGTAACGTTCCAAGGAACGCCGAAGCAGTTAACGAAGAGCACCACCTTAACGGGAAAATATATGTCCGGCCGCTTAGCAGTCGATCCGCCAAAAGAATATCGCAAAGGCAGCGGCAAGAAGCTCTCCATTAAGAACGCCACCGAGCACAATTTACAGAACGTCACGGTTGATATTCCACTCGGAGTATTTACCTGTGTGACGGGTGTATCTGGTTCTGGGAAATCGACATTGATTAACGACATTCTAGCTAAAGTTTTGGCGCGAGAGTTTCATCGGGCCAAGACGTATCCCGGCGAACACAGCAGCGTGTCGGGTCTAAAGAATCTCGATAAAGTTATTACCATCGACCAATCACCAATCGGTCGTACCCCACGCAGTAACTCCGCAACCTATACTGGTGTGTTCACTCCGATTCGAGAACTGTTTGCTTCGACTGAAGAAGCCAAGATTCGTGGCTACAAAGCTGGACGCTTCTCATTCAACGTGAAGGGTGGTCGCTGTGAGACGTGTCAGGGTGACGGAGTCTTGAAGATCGAGATGCACTTCTTGCCTGACGTGTACGTAGATTGTGATGAGTGTCACGGCAAGCGATACAACCAAGAGGCGCTAGAGATTGAATATAAGGGAGTGACCATTGCTGACGTGCTCGGCATGACAGTTGAGCAAGCGTTGCAATTCTTCAACGCCATTCCTGGTATCCGAGACAAGATGCGGACGTTAAATGATGTGGGACTTGGTTACATTCGTCTCGGCCAGCCAGCCACCACGTTATCTGGTGGTGAGGCGCAGCGCATTAAGCTGGCGACCGAGCTGTCACGCCGGGCAACTGGTAAGACTCTCTATATTCTCGACGAGCCAACGACCGGTCTACACTTCGACGATGTACGACGCCTGCTGGCGGTGCTGCAAAAGTTGGTCGACAAGGGCAACTCAGTACTGGTGATTGAACATAACCTCGATGTAATCAAGTCTGCCGACCACATCATTGATCTTGGTCCTGATGGCGGCGCGGCTGGTGGTGAGGTTGTTGCTGAAGGCACCCCGCGAGAAGTCGCCAAAGTAAAGAAAAGCTATACCGGACAATTCCTGAAGAAAGTGTTCTAGTGCCTCCACGTACCCGTCGCTCACCTGGGTGATCGGTTTTTTCTTTTGTCTGGCATACTAAAAGCACCATGGAGCACCGGGAAAAAATGACGTTGATGGCCCTATTACTTATTGTGGTGCTGGCCGCTGGCTTTCGGTTGTATGACATCCAAGGCTACCCCGGCGGGTTGTTTCCCGACGAAGCCGCCAACGGCGAAGACGCCTTGTTGGTACTAGATGGAGACATTCGTCCGTTCTATCCGCGCGGCAATGGTCGTGAAGGACTCTACTTTTTCTTAGAAGCGCTCTCGATTAAAACATTCGGTATCGGAGTGTGGCAATTGCACTTAGTATCCGCTCTGATCGGTGTGGCGACAGTCGCTGCAATGTATTTTGCGACCCGCCCGTGGTTCGGTCGTTTGGCCGGGCTGATAGCAGCACTTTTGCTAGCGACGAATCATTGGCACGTAACCATGTCACGCACGGGCTTTCGCGCCATTTTGATTCCACTGGCGGTGGCGCTGTTTACTGCGTGGGTGGGGTATACCATATCCGCCGTGAAGAAAAAGAAGACGCGTGCTTCATACATATATGCTGCGCTCGCCGGCGCTGCGCTTGCCGGTGGCTTCTATACGTACATTGCCTACCGCGTCATGATTGGCGTGGTGCTCGGTATCTTGTTCTTCATGTTCTTAGCCGGACTGCATCCGAAGATAGGGTTCCCGCATGGTAAACGGTACTGGCGGCAGCTCGTTGTTGGCCTACTAGCCGGACTGATCGTGTTACTGCCACTGATTATCTTTTTTGCTGGTGATCCAGCCGCCTTTGTGGGCCGAGCGGGGCAGGTATCTATCTTCAACAAAGACCTGCAACTGGAGTTTGGCGGGGGCGCGTTGGCCGGTACGTTACTATATTCACTCCGCGAAACACTCTACTCATTCTTTGGCGGCACGGGAGACTTAAACTGGCGACACAACGTGGCCGGCTTCCCGCTGCTTAATCCGTTGACCGGTGTGCTGTTCTTGTTGGGTCTTTCCTGGGCGATCAATGGCGTGGTGTTGGTGTTTTATAAGATAGTGGCGGGCAAGGAGTTACACCTCGGCATGATATATCCGTACCTGTTGTTATTAATCAGTGGTTTTCTGGTCCCGATCATCACCACTGCCGAAGGTATCCCGCATGGCTTACGTTCCATCGGACTGATCGTCCCCATATTTCTATTAGCAGGAACAGCCGGCGCAGTTGCCTGGCGCTGGGTGGAGAAATTTCTGACTCCCTTGAAACTACGTGCCGTAGGCATTGGAGTTGGCATTGGTTTGGTTGTGTTGGCTCTGGCCTATGATGGAACGCTGTACTTTGTATTTGCCCGCAACGATTCCGAAGCGCACTACGATTATCGCACCGATTTAACTGATGTTTCGAACTACTTAAACACCTATCATCGAGAGCAACCGGCAGCGCCGCGTCCCTATCTGGTCCTCGAAGGTTTTTCTTTGCAGAGTGTGCACTTCTTAACTAGTGTCAGCGCACACGAATACTTAAAGGACGATGGAGTCCATCCTGACGTCGACGAGCACATTTGGCGTGTCATTGACCCGGGCCGCAGCCACCTGACTAAGTTACAACCCGGCGAGCTCATTATCTTTACGCAATCAACCATGGCCGATGCGGATCGGTACCAGCGGGCCCAGGGTGATAACATCGAACTGCTCGAGACGCGATCGAACCGCTTTAATCAGGAAATCATGCGTATCTATCGCGGGGTGCCGGGGGAAGTGCTTGGTTCCACCTCTGACCTCGACGCGTAGACGGTAGGTGGTATGGTTGGGGGCTATGAATGATCTTGAGCATGCCGTCTACCAAAGCGTTCGCTACGGCAATTTGTTCGATCAGCCGCTGACTGCCACTCAAATTTGGGGCGCCTTGATTGTGCCCACACCGGAATCCCCTAGGGTACGGCTGCATGCTGGACAGCGGTGGGGTGGGCAACGTGCGCCACATCTATCGGCGGTTCGCGCGGCCTTAGCTTCTCTGATAGACCAAGAAGTACTCGGCACCAAACATGGCTACTATTTTCTTGGTGGAAATGAAGAGTTGGTAGCAAAGCGCCAAAAAAAGTTTTGGTTAGCCCAAGATAAATGGAAAGTAACGCAGCGAGTGGCAGCTTGGCTTAAGCTCGTTCCCTTTGTACGAATGATAGCGATGTCGGGGTCGCTCTCGGTTGGTAATACCGGACCACACAGTGACTTGGACTTGTTTGTGGTGGTACAGCGCGGACGAATTTGGTTGGCTCGGCTGCTCATGCTGCTCACTACGCAATTACTTGGACGCCGACGGAAGCACTGGAACGATGAGGCTCCGGACAAGGTGTGTCTCAACCACTATGTGACGAGCGACGCCCTGACCATTTCGAGCGAGATCAGAAATGTGTATACGGCGATGCTGTATCACCACCTGATCCCGCTCTATGGGTTTGCGACGTACGTTCAGTTTCAGCAGGCGAATGCCAACTGGGTGAAGGGACAACTTATGTATGTGGAAGCACCATTCTTACCGAGCATTCACAGCACGCCAGTGGGCCGGCTCCGCCGGCAGGCAAAGCGCGGTTTAGAACAACTTCTGAGCGAACCCATGTTTGAGTGGCTGGAGCGTGCGGCGGAAACAGTCCAACGTGCCGCTATCAGGAAGCACACGAAGCAGAATCAACCTGGTCGCGTGGCCTTGTCGGCGACTGAGCTAGCGTTTCACCCGCACACAAAGGTGCCAGCCCTACTTAATAGATTTGCGCAGGAAGAAGGCCAGCGACAATTAGTTTAAAAAAACGGACGCCGTGGCATCCGTTATTGTTTGGTTTGTACTGCTACACGGTTATGCAGCCGCTTTCATGTTGAGCGCACAAGCGATGGCTAACGTCAGCGCTGCTTGATTCTTCGGCAGCGTTGTGTTGTCTCCGCCGTCAACCGAAATACGAACGTCTCCGACCAGCAAGGTTATCTTCAGGTCACGGTCCGCAGCCAGTGAAAGGTTTCTGGTGGCCTTGTTAGACGCGCATGGCTCATTCGCAGCCGATTCTGACCTTGTTCTTATCTTCTGGGACAGGACGGCGGCATGATACCAACTAAAACCCGGGAGGTCATTATTGTTGGCGTACCGGGCAAGCGTTCGATATGCTTCGGACGCGCTATCATCGTCGAAGACAAACAGCCAGACACTATCGCCCGGTCCCTTGTCTAGGGCAATAAAGTTGACGCCATCGACTTTGGTTGCAGACGTTGGTGCCAGCTTGGCGGTCACTTGCTTGCTTGGCCGCAGCATCTCTTCGATGCAGAGCGTCAACGCTTGATCGGCGGTGACGACATTGCCGTCCCCGTGGCGCAATATGCCGAGTTCGCGGAGTGCGTCCGTGGCTTCCAGGTCAGCTTGAACTTGCTTGCGAGCAGTTGCGGCTGCCTGGTTTTGCGCATCCCCCAATAAACCGAGCAGAAAGACGCTATAGATAGCGATCGCGATACCTGCTTTCTGAACGAGGGGGTCAGCTGAACCGAAGTAGCCTGCCGTGCCAATTGTGTACAGCGCGACAATGCACACCGCAAATAAGAAGATATTTCTACCGTTCGTCATGGCTTTCGCTCCTTTGTGTACTAAAGCCGTGATTTGATTGAAAAGTGCTATCCGTCTACGTGCCTACTTGATAGTGCAAATGGGGCTATTTAGTCAACCCAGACTGCGCTCTTGCGCACTTAGCACTCTCGGTGGTAGAGTGCTAGTTACGCAATAAGCGAGCGTTTAGCTTGCTTTAAAGCTCTTTATTGCATATAAAAGAGAGTTCAAAGAATCCTTAATCCTTACTGAAAATAACGTATATGAAGATCGAACCGCTTCACGACAACGTAGTCGTAAAACCACTTAATCAAGAAGAGGTAACTGCGTCAGGCATCGTCTTGCCAGATACCGTAGATAAAGAAAAACCCATGCAGGGTGAAGTTATTGCTGTTGGCCCCGGCCGCACGCAAGATAATGGCCAAGTAATTCCAGTTGGCGTCTCAGCTGGTGACAAGGTGTTGTTTACGAAGTACGCACCGGATGAAATTGAGATTGATAACGAGGAGTATCTCGTTGTGTCTGCCGACAAAATCCTCGGCGTACTCAAAGACTAGAACCTTTACTACTAATTTTTTAGAACCTACATATGGCTAAACAAATAATTTTTGACGCGCAGGCTCGGGAAGAGTTGCGCAACGGAGTCGACAAACTTGCCGACGCTGTAAAAGTTACGATCGGTCCCCGGGGCCGCAACGTAGTGCTGGATAAGGGCTTCGGCTCACCAGTAATCACCAATGATGGTGTAACCATCGCTAAGGAGATCGACCTACCAGATAAGGGTGAGAACGTTGGTGTTGAGTTAGTGAAGCAAGTAGCGGAGAAAACGAACGACGCTGCTGGTGACGGAACCACTACTGCTACCGTCTTAGCTCAGAAAATGATTAACGAGGGCCTGCGTAACGTAGCAGCCGGAGCTAATCCTATGGTCTTACGTAAGGGTATCGACGCCGCAGCCAAGGTAGCCACGGAATCACTGGAGTCACAAAAGCGTGAGGTCGCAGGTATGCAAGAAATTGCACAGGTAGCTACTATCTCTGCCCAAGACGACGAGGTAGGTAAGCTGATCGCTGAAGTTATGGAGAAGGTCAGCAAGGACGGTGTGATCACCGTTGAGGAGTCACAGACATTGGGACTCGAGTCTGACGTAGTTGAGGGTATGGCCTTCGACAAAGGATACATCAGCCCGTACATGGTGACTGACACAGAAAACATGGAGGCGGAGTTAAAAGATCCATTCATCCTGATTACTGACAAAAAGATTTCAGCTGTAGCTGACTTGCTGCCACTGCTCGAGAAGTTAATGCAGTCAGGTAAGAAAGAGCTGATCATCATTGCTGAAGACGTTGAAGCAGAGGCTTTGGCGACACTGGTAGTGAACAAGATCCGCGGTACTTTCCACGCTTTGGCCGTCAAAGCCCCTGGCTTTGGTGATCGCCGTAAGGAAATGCTCGAAGACATCGCTGTTGTAACTGGCGGAACAGTTATCAGTGAAGAAATTGGTTTGAAACTAGAAAACGTTGAACTCGAGCAGCTGGGACAAGCAGATCGTGTGATTGCTACCAAGGACGACACCACAATCGTTGGTGGTAAGGGTAAGCAGGAAGACATCGATGCACGTGTTGCTCAAATCAAACAGGCTATCGATCGCGAGACATCTGACTTCGATAAAGAAAAGCTAGCCGAGCGACTAGGCAAGCTGGCTTCTGGTGTTGCTGTCATCAAAGTAGGTGCGGCAACTGAAACTGAGCAGAAGGAACGACAGCACCGAGTTGAAGACGCTGTATCAGCTACGCAAGCCGCAGTTGAGGAAGGTATCGTACCTGGCGGTGGCTTAGCTCTATTGGTTGCGTCTGAAGCAGTGGCGAAAGCCATCGCAAGCGCTAAGTCAGAAGCTGATCAAGACGTGGTAACCGGTATGAAGATTGTGTTTGAAGCATTGCATGAGCCTACTCGGCAGATTGCATTCAACGCGGGCCAAGAAGGCTCAGTGGTTGTTGAAGAGATCCGCAAGCAGGACTTCAAGCTTGGGTACAACGCAACTGACCACACCTACGTTGATATGTTCGAAGCCGGCATTGTTGATCCGAAGATGGTAACGCGCTCTGCTTTGCAGAACGCAGCATCGATCGCATCAATCATGCTTACGACTGAAGCAATCGTCACTGATATCCCAGAAGAAAAGGGAGCTGCACCAGCTATGCCTGATATGGGTGGCATGGGCGGCGGTATGCCGGGGATGATGTAAAAGGGCTATGAGGGAAGGTGATTCCTTCCCTCATCGCCCCGCCCATGGCGGGGCTGCTCCCATCCCAACATGGGCTCTCAGTTTCGGAGCAAAGCCCCGAAATTCGAGACATCTCAAAACACCCCGCCACCGGCGGGGTGTTTTTTACGCAAAGAAAAAGCCCTTTCGTCGGTGGGGACGAAAGGGCGGTGTTCGGCAGGAGTGACGGGATTTCGTACCCGCGACCTCTTGGCTTGCACCAAGCGCTCTTTTACGACAGTTCCATATCCGGAAAGATCAAGCGTTGCACAGGCGGCAGACCGAAGCGCCTGGGCCCAGGGGCAACGGGCGTAAGCAAGGCATTGCTTGTTCCTGTGTCGGACAAGAACAGTCGAAGGAAGATCTGAGCTACACTCCAAACCTTGAATCAATCACCACATATGTGACGTTCATGATACCGGCGATATGATGTCTCAATAGGACGCTTTTGTCAATGGCGGGTAGGGGCCGAGCTTTGTGTTTCTTAGGGGAGGTAGTTAGGCTAAGGATATGGTAGATGAGCAACCCCTCGACCCTGCTCAGGGCGAGCCCCCAGTAGCGCCGCAGGCGCCCGAGCCGCCACAACCGGCAGTGGTGCCGCAGGACTATCCCGATGTTCCTATTGATGATGGGTCGATCGTAGAGCCCGAAACACTTGAGGATATAGCTGACATTAAAGAAAGCTGGCTGTACGCCATGCTGTCATATATTTCAGTGTTGGTTCTGGTTCCGCTGCTGACGCGTAAAGATGACCCATTTGTGAACTACCACATTCGCCAAGGCCTAGTTATTTTAGGCGGCACTATCATCTCGCTTATCGTGACGATCTGGTTCCCGCGCTTTGGCAGTCTGTTGTTCCTCCTATTCCTCGTTGTGAGCGTTGTCGGGATTGTAACAACCTTGCAGGGACGGCAGTGGCGTATCCCGGGAGTGGGACATATCGCCGAGCGTTTCAAGATTTAGCAGCAGTTCGAACCGTACGCGCGCCACCGGGCGCGTTTTTTGGTGTGGTATAATGCGCCAATGGTAACCATTAATCGCACGAAAATAGTGTGTACGATTGGTCCGGCCTCGAGCAGTCAGGACACGTTGGAACAAATGATTTCGGCCGGCATGGATGTGGCCCGGATAAATTTTTCGCACGGTGACTACGATTCCAACCTAGAGTTGCTAGAAAAAGTACGTGCGGCGGCGGAGAAAGTAGGTCGGCACGTGGCCATCTTGCTTGATCTGCAAGGGCCCAAGATTCGCGTCGGCACACTGCCACCTGATGGCTTAGATTTGATTGAGGGCAGCATGGCAACAATCCAGGCGGGGGCGGCCAGCGCCGAGGCTGGTGTAATTCCGGTGCCGTATGAACGACTGGCTCATGACGTGAAGGCGGGGGATCACATTCTCCTCGACGATGGTACGAAAGAAGTAGAAGTACTTGAGGTAAAGGGCCCACGCATTAAAGCCAAGGTAGTTGTCGGTGGTCGCCTCATTTCCCACAAAGGTCTGAATGTTCCCAGCGTCAGCCTATCGATAGAGGCTATCACTGAAAAAGATTTGGCGGACCTGAAGTTTGGCTTACAACAAAATATCGACTTCGTCGCGCTGTCGTTTGTGCGAGGGGCCGCTGATGTAGAAAAGTTGCGCAAGCGCATCGAACAAGATCTACCCGACGGTGTCGATCCACCCCAGATTATTGTGAAGATCGAAAAGCACGAAGCGTTAGAAAACTTTGATGAGATATTAGCAGCCACGGACGCGGTGATGATCGCCCGCGGGGATTTGGGATTAGAAACATCGGCCACGCAGGTACCGCTGCATCAGAAGGAAATTATCGCGAAGTGTGTAGTCGCCGCCAAGCCAGTTATTACCGCCACTCATATGCTCGACTCAATGACGCACACGCCACGCCCAACGCGGGCAGAGGTCTCCGACGTCGCCAACGCGGTCATTGATCATACGGACGCAACCATGTTGTCAGGCGAGTCAGCCATGGGGAAGTATCCGGTTAAAGCAGTTGATATGATGGCTCGTATTCTGCGAGACACTGAAGAGTCACCGCTTGATAACCTGTTACCGCATCGTGAAGCCGTGGGTGAATCTGTTCCGACCAGCGTGGCGGCAGCTGCCGTCGAACTGGCTCGTCATGTTAATGCCGCCGCTATTCTCGTAGCGACGCGGTCGGGCTACTCGGCTCGGGCCATCGCGCGCTTTCGGCCAGAGCGACCAATTTATGCGGCCACCGATAAACAACGGACCCGACAACAGCTATTGCTGTCTTGGGGAGTTGAGCCGCTTGATGTCGACGGGTATACCAAGCCAGAAGAAATGACGGCCAAAGCGCTCGAAATCCTCACTAAGCAGATGGAGTTACCAAAGGGAAGCAAGGTGGTTATCGCCTCCGGCTTAGCTCGCGGTGATCACTACGACTCGGCGGTACGCGTTGTTGACGTATAAAAAAGCTCAACGGATGTGCCGTTGAGCGCGCGCGGAATGGGGTTGAATTAGATATCAGTCAACGCATCTTTGATGCTGCCTGTGCCTTTCCAGCGAACGACGCGGAAGGCGAGGTTGCCTGACTGCAGATGCGGCCTACGTTCCCAGCCTGCTCTCTGAGCGACTTTAGTCGCATCGTCCTCTCTTCTAAAAATTGCATCATTGCCATACACAACCACTCGGTTTTCGATGGTTCCGAATAATCGGAGAACACCAGTTCGTGATGCAGCCGCCTTGAATTCCATTTCTTGCCCCTTCCATATAGAGCGTTGGTTAAATGAACAGTACTCTTTTTAGCACACATGGTAGTAAAAGTCAATAGCAGCAATTGAGCTGCGTTCTAGGGAATTAAAAAAGCCCCGGCACTGGGTAGCGAATCAGTGCACGGGGCGAAGTTGGGGAAAAGCCCAACTTTCGGCGGCCAGGCGCCTTCATTTCCAAGCGAAGTCATCCTTGGTGAGTCGCTCATATAACTCGATGTAGCGCTCACGGGCTCGCGTAACGATTTCATCCGGTAGTTCCGGCGGTGGACTATTCTTGTCCCAGCCCGCCTCGTCAGCAAGCCAATCACGCACCAGCTGTTTGTCGAACGAGTTCTGTGGCCGACCAGGCGCATATTCATTACCTGGCCAGTACCGGGAGCTGTCCGGTGTCAGCACCTCGTCCACTACGCGCAGCTCCCAATTGAGTCGACTGATCCTACCCGTATCGCGGGGAACCAGCGCCAGTTCAAACTTCGTGTCTGCAATGATCAGCTCTTTTTCTAGGGCCAGAGCGGCGCCTCGTGTATATAGGTCGAGGGCTACTTGAGACATAGTGGTAAACAGTTCAGTCGCCCAGGGCTTATGTGCGGAGTTAGTGCCAAGGGTTTCATTCAGCCACGACCACAAATGAGCTCGCGCGCCGTCAGGAGTAAGTGGCTCATCATGACCAGTGTCTGCCTTCGTCGTTGGCGTGAAAATAGGTTCAGGCAGCTGGGCACACTCGACCAAGTCTGCCGGGAGATCAATCCCGCAGACCGATTGGGATTGCTGATACTCTTTCCAGCCAGAGCCGGCGAGATAGCCGCGCACCACACATTCCAGCGGAATAACCTGCAGCTTATTGACCAACACTGTTCGTCCCGCCAATGATTGAATACTGTCAGACAGACAATCTAGAAGGCCATTGTGACCTGGCATTGCGGAGATAGACGTAGTAATCACATCGTTTTGTGTCTGGAGCCTATCATGCCAATAACCTGTCATCAGTTGTAGCACCCGGCCTTTATCGGGAATAACATTGGGTAACACCCAATCGAACGCGCTGACGCGATCGCTACTTACAATAAACAGCTGGTCGCCAACGTCATAGATGTCTCGGACTTTTCCGCACCGTGGTTTGCAGATCGTTTGGAGACTGACCAGAAATGGCGTCCGTTCTCTTGTGTCTTCCATTGCAGCACCTCTTATGTAGTTGGTAATGTTCGACGCCTAAACTCTGACATTAGAGTTCATAGCATAAGATCATACGTTGCCAGAACTTGTCAATTTGTGCATAGTATCCGCCATACGGAGAGGTGACAGAGTGGACGATCGTACCGGTCTTGAAAACCGGAGTCCCTTTACGGGGACCGTGGGTTCGAATCCCACCCTCTCCGCACGATGTAACTTCAGATTCTGATAGCGACGAACCTTGCGGCGCCAAAGGCGCCGCTGCAACGCCGCCGTTTTTTCTGCCCGCCGC
>NZCO01000041.1 GCA_002686445.1 bacterium
CCAGGAAACCTCGGGTTTTCGGTGACGGAGGTTCTCACTCCGTGTTCTGTTACTCATACCACCATTCTCTCTTCCGTACGCTCCAGTAGAAACCTCACGGTCTACCTTCAACGCTGTACGAAATGCTCGTCTACCAATGTCATCAAAAAGATGACACTCCGTGTCTTCGGTACTTATCTTGAGCCCCGTTGAATCTTCGGCGCAGGATCGCTTGACCAGTGAGCTGTTACGCTTTCTTTAACAGGTGGCTGCTTCTAAGCCAACTGCCTGGCTGTCTACGCAATCCCACCGCCTTTCCCACTTAGATAAGATTTTGGGACCTTAAACGACGGTCTGGGCTGTTTCCCTTTTGAGCGTGGAGCTTAGCCCCCACGTTCTGACTCCTGTGAATTGAACATAAGCATTCGGAGTTTGCTAGGGTCCGGAGGCAAGCCCCCAAGATCCCTTGCAGTGCTCTACCACTCATGTCTTCGTCACAAGGCTAGCCCTAAAGCTATTTCGACGAGAACCAGCTATTGCCAGGTTCGATTGGAATTTCTCCGCTATCCACAAGTCATCCGAGAGTATTGCACAGCTCAACGGTTCGGGCCTCCACGACCTGTTACAGTCGCTTCACCCTGCTCATGGATAGATCACCTGGTTTCGGGTCTCGTGCATGCCACTGTCAATGAATATTGTGTAGGCTTGCGCCCACACAATAATCATTGAATATCGCGCTATTAACACTTGCTTTCGCTCCGCCTCCGGACAGAATTGCCCTTAAGCTCAATGACATACAGCGAACTCGGTGGTTCGTTCTGCAAAAAGCACGCCATCACCCCGAAGGGCTCTGACTCTATGTAGGTATGTGGTTTCAGGTCTATTTCATTCCCCTCACCGGGGTACTTTTCACCTTTCCCTCACGGTACTAGTTCACTATCGGTCAACAGGCGTATTTAGTCTTGGGAGTGTCAGCAAGCTGACTTTAGTAGGTCTCCCAGGTTCAGACAGGATTCCACGTGCCCCGCCCTACTCAGGTATACAAACAAACAAGATGCACGAATGTTTCGTGTACGCGACTCTTACGCTCTATGGTCAGGCATTCCAGCCGTCTTCCACTACACAGCACAGTGCTTGTTCGGTTTTAACCATCGTTTGTACCCTACAACCCCAGACCCGAAGGTCTGGTTTGGACTGTTCCCTTTTCGCTCGCCACTACTCAGGGAATATGAACATCTTCTTTACGTTAGCTTCTAGCCAATAAAAGCTATTAGAAAACTAAAAGCCCCCATCAGCTATCAGCTAAACGGTAAAAAGATGATCGTTATTTTCTTTTCCTCTGGCTACTAAGATGTTTCAATTCGCCAGGTATAACCCTCGACGTACAAAAGTACGCCAAGTCACTATCGATGAAGATAGCGGGGTTTCCCCATTCGGACATCTACGGATCACTGGTTGCTCAGCACCTCCCCGTAGCTTTTCGCAGCCGGCCACGTCCTTCATCGTCGTCTGTTGCCAAGGCATCCACCACATACCCTTATTGGTGTATGGAGCACCTTATATTGACTAGCGATGTATTATCGCCAGTTAAGGTGTCTTGCCGCATCATGCTTCGCTTTTAAAAAAGCATAATACGTTATTGCACTCCACATTACCCTCGAGAGAGAAAGTAATGCGAAGGTCTGTCTATTATGGTTTGCGTACGAGGCAAAACCACAATCGACATGTCGGTATATTCAGAATTTATCATTCCTATTTCATTGGTAAAGTTCTTCCAATACCGACCAAAACAACCATTACAATCACAAAAAAGAAATCATCTCTGGTAGATCATTTCTTTCTTTGTGATGACCACGTTTACACGTGCTCATTGATGTTGTTGCCGTCCTATAAACCAAAACACCGCTCCAGAGGAAGCGGCGGATAAACTAAAATGCCTAGAGGCATTAGCCGCTTCGTGGGGTCTGCAAAGGAGTTAAAACTCTCATATATTGCTGATACTCAATATAGAAATTTCTGGGATAAAAGTCAACAACCGGACCCTATGGCCGGTTGCGACCATATTTACTATCAGGTGTAACTAGCAATCAAAGCTGTATGTGCCCTTCAGTGTCTTAAATAGGGCCTCTGCATCGTCTCTATACTTTTTCGTTAGTTGGGGGTCTTTGCGCCCCAACGCTGCAGTAACGCCGCCGACAAATCTTTCGACCTCTTCATGTCGTGTCTGCTCATGAGACATCGTACTGGCGGTAGTTACCTCGCGGGCGAATTCGGACCAGGTTCCGACATACCGGGCTACTGCCTCTCTCTTTTGGCCCGTTGAACCTGGGCCGTCCCTAAGTTGGCGCACTTTGGCTCGCTCAACATCAGCAATTGCCCCGACTGTCATGACAATACTCTCGGCGGCTGGCTCGCCAAAATCCCGCTCAACCTCCTTGTGTTCGCGACTACGACGTCGCGCATCAGCCACTAAAGTTTCCTGTTTCATTTTGTCTGCATCTGGCTGCTTAGGGGCGCCTTCTTCATTAGTCATAGTTGGGTTTTAGGGATAAGTATCTATTGATAAGTATTTGGCTACGTAAAAGTACTGTCAAATCAGAGTGCTTGGCGCGGCAAGAGGTATATATACGTGGCGCTAATTAAGCACAGAGCGGCCATAATAATGAAGAGCGGAGTAAAGCCGTAGGTGTGGGCTATGACGCCGCCAAGGATTGCTCCGGCTGCAGTGGTGAAGTAATACATTGCTTCCCATGCGCCCCAACCTGAGCCGGCTCGCTTCTTATTCAGGTTCTTTGAGTACAGGGCATCGAACGACGGGGTGTATGTGGCTTCTCCAAAACCAATCACGGCCTGAGTGATAAGCAGCATCCAGATCGAATCGACGAGAAGATAAAGCAAGAAGCCGACGCCAAGAATGGCGTAGCCCGCGACCACAAGTAATTCGCGTTCTTTGACCTTGTCACTCAAGCGTCCCGAGAAATATATAGTGATACCGGCCACCAAGGCGTAGACACCACCCGCCCAGCCGACATCTAGCAGGCTGCCGCCGATGTCGTCGACAAATAGGGCGTAGATCGGCCCGAGCATAGCGCCGGCTAGCAAAATCAGCGAATTGGTAACGATCAGTATTTTGAGAGCGGGGTTAAGCGCGTAGGTACTCATAATTACTAGTGTACGGGAAAACAAAAGACCGCCCTACTACTTGTATGCGGTCTTTTGTGTTCTGCGTTTTGCAGACGATTGCTTTTGTGACTCCGCTATCGAGCGGAACCTCGTGTCGTTATGATTCTCGCTTGTTACCGATGAGATCTGACTCAGCTTTTTTGAGCCAGCGGGCAGCTAGGTCCTTACCACCTAATCCGAAGGCAAGACCACCAGCAAGCGCTAACATGGCGAAGATCGCAGTCAAGATAGTCTGGATCAATGCTACAGCTACGTTGAGCTGAGATAGAGCGGCCATGAAGGCGAAGATGATGATAGCCCACTTTGCGATTGCAGCAACTGCGCCGCCGCCGGAGAATCCAGCTGCGTCTACACTTGCTTGTACTGTGCGATAGACAAAGTTAGCCAGCACCGTAGCGATTACCAAGATCAAAGCAGCTACGACTACGTTTGGAATGTAGCCGAGTACTTGTCGTAAGAAGGCTGCTACGTCTTCTAGTCCGAGGATATCGGTTGCAGCTAGCAAGGTTACGAGGATCAAGAACCACTTCACGATTTCACCGATCAAGAGAGGAATATTGATCTTCAGACCGGCTCGTCCTGCAGCGTCTTTGAGTCCTTTGATGTTCTCAAACGCTTGGTTGATTCGTAGGATCACGAGTAACTTTTCAACCAATCGGCCTACGGCAACGGAAATTGCCCAACCAACAAAAAAGACGACTACAGCCGCCACTAAGTTTGGTATGAAGCCAATGAATCCTAACCAGATTTCTCGAAGTGAGCCAACGATGGCATCACCCCATGACGCTACCGAAGCCGTGTTACCGGCAAGCGGAGCTCCCTGTGCTAAATAATGTGAAGGCATTCGTGTTCCACACCTCCTCTCAAGAGAAAAATGAAGGATTTAATATAATATAAGTATAACCCGAAATGGGAGGTCTTGTCCAGCGCCGGGGTGATGTTCCCCACCAAAAGGGGGGAACATGTCTCAGTCTATAAAAAAAGCACCACAGTTTGTGGTGCTTGGGGTTAGTTGTAATGGTGGTCTGACATGTTGGGCTTTCCTGACTTATCCAGGAAGGGTAAGTCAGTTTGCATATGGATGAGATTAATCGCGAAGCAGCCCGTTTCGTTGGTGAGCTGGTGCGCGCTTCTCACCGGCACCTGCATTCCCAGTTGCAGCGGCACCTCTGGATCGTCATTTATGGTGACGAGGGATGTACCGAAGAGCGGGTAGAAGCTTTCGACGGTGTGTCGGTGGTAGTGCCAAGAGGTTGTCGCACCGGGTGGCAGGATTTGGAGCAGAATGCCTCCTCGCCGCCTCGCTGATAGATCCCAGAGTGCGGGATAGAGCGCGTCAGAAGTGCTGCTCTGCGATCCCCACTCCTGCCAGTTGGTTCGAACCGTCATGCCGTCTGGAACTGCGAATAAAAGACGTGCGAAGTCGGCCCAGGCAACTATCTGACTTTCAACTAAGCTGAGTCGCTCGAGTAAGCCTCCGTCGGGATCGATACCGAGATGTAGATCCTCAAATACTAAATCAGCGGTCAATGTCGCGATGTCGATGGGGTTACCGATGCGGTCGTTATTAATAACCGTGACGTTCATCTGACTGACCTCCATGAAAATTGATTGCAAACGAACTATTCCGGTGGACCGTGCCGGATTCGAACCGGCGACCTCCGCATTGCAAATGCGGCGCTCTACCAACTAAGCTAACGGCCCGCGTCGCAGCCTAATACGCTACTCGCCCCTAGAACCTGCGGTTCAGCGGGACGAACGCTCCATAGCTGCTGCTTCTTCCCAAAACTTCGCTTCCATCGCCCCCGCAGTCGTTCGAACATAAAGTTCTCACTCCTTTGCGGCTGTCGGACTTTCGGAGTTTTGGGAGCCCTGATGCTGATGTGTTGCGACGCCTTGGTAGTAGCTATTAAAGCCCTTGTTACGAGTTTTTGCAACCCTAGAGGTTGTTAAACACCCTCTTAAGGACCGATCGAGAAGAGCGTGGTTAGGACTCCGCCGAAGAGGCGGCCAAAGAGATCAAAGGCAATAGCGAAGCCGAGACCCATGAATATCAGACCAAAGACCTTCCAGGACATCCAGGTAGCACCGATTGCACCAAAGGCTTCTCCCAAGTCCCCTAAGTTACGCAAGAACCACTGTGTCTTTGCTACCGCAAAGAAGCCAATGATGACCATAATCAACCCGATCAGAAAACCAAGGAAAGTAATCATGTTTCAAATATAGTAGTTACGTGAGTTGAGCTAAGAATAGTATAGCGTTTAACCGCGACCTGATCCATTAGCGTAAAAACGGCCCCGCCGGTGGCGGGGCCGTTTTAATCCGCTCTAGACGTGATACTTCCGCTTGATATCGTCTTCGCGCTTTTGTTCCTCGGCGTCTTTGGCTGCCTCACCAAGAGCTTTCAATTTGTCTGGATCAATATCTTTAAGCTCAGCGGCTCGCTTCAGCAGGTGCTCACGTTCGTTGAGCTTTGGATCATCGAGCACCTCAGCCAGCAGGGCGTTTAGGATTCCGCCGATCTGCGGGCTGGGCTTCAGCCCTAGCTCTTTCATCAGATCGCCTCCGGCGATAGTAAGCTCTCCCACGCTGACGGGTTCTTGGGCTGCCTTTTCAACCAGGAACTGCAGGTGTCGGAGGCGATACGGCTCCGCCTTTGGTACGCCAGACCCCTTACGTTCGGCGATGCGTAGCTTGATGAGGTCCGCGAAGTGATCTTTACCCACGCGCCGCAGTAGCCGCCTGGCACCCGCCTCGGTTACTTTGCCCACGTCATAGTAAAACATGTGGTGACGCACCAGGTGGGTTACTTTAGCTACCGTGTCATTGGAAAACTTGAGCCGGCGCAGCAGCTTTTCAGCCATGCGGGAGCCAACTATGTCATGGGCGTAGAAGGTGTAGTCATTCCCCTTCTTCTGCTTGGTTCGAGGCTTGCCGATATCATGCAACAGTGATGCCAGGCGTACTTGGAAGGAGTAATCGAACTCTGCGGCAAATTGCAGCGACTTAATGTTGTGGTCAAACACGTTGTAAATGTGATGCTTGTTTTGGCCGATGCCGACACCTTCCTGCACCTCCGGCAAAACCATAGCTAGTAGGCCAGTTTCTTCTAGCAACATGAATGCTGCTTCGGGGTGGTCACTCATGATCAGCTTCACCAGTTCGTCGCGAACGCGCTCATGCGAAACGACGCGAATACCCTCAGCGTAGGCGGTAACGTCTGTAAGCGTCTTCGGCTCAATAGTGAAGTTAAGTTGGGCGGTAAAGCGAACGGCTCGCAGTAGACGTAGCGCATCTTCAGCGAAGCGAGCGCCAGGGTCACCAACCGCGCGAATGACCTTATCAGCTAGGTCCTTCTGGCCATCAAAGGGGTCGATGATACTGTCATCATTCATGGCCATAGCGTTGATGGTGAAGTCGCGCCGGGCCAGGTCTTGCTTCAGGTCTTCCGTAAACTCTACGTTATCTGGATGCCGTTTATCACTATATTCAGTATCGATGCGATAGGTGGTGACCTCGATTTCTTTTAGGGTTGCTTTTTTGCTATCAGTGAGGACAGTAACGGTGCCAAAGCGATTGTTATAGAAGTGCTTGGGGAATATCTCCTGAATCTTTTCCGGCAATGCATTGGTCGTGATGTCCCAATCTTTTGGGGTTTTCTTAAGCAAGAGATCCCTAACCGATCCGCCCACCACATATGCTTCAAAGCCCCCTTCCTGTAAGGAGGTGAGTATTTGTTGCACTTCTGTGGGGATGGTCATAGGATGTCTTCAGCGTGATAATAGCACGTAACGTTTGTACTTTGGGAATTTAGGACTGTTTGAGGCAGTTTCGCCTCGGTCATCTCTTCGTTGTGACGTAAGCAAGGAGCTAAGAAATGCGAGTTGGAAATCAGACTCATCTCAGCCATCGTTGTAATCGGTCATCTGACTGTCTCGGGTGGCGGTTGCGTGGTGTGGCATATCCTGTCCTTAAGGCTGGGAAGACATGCCCACGGTGCGTGGCGGAGAGCAACACTTGCTCGAACGCAATGACGATCGTAAACGGGCATGGGCGCGGGCAACGCTCTCGAGGGTTCGGCTCCACTGAAGAACGCATACAAACTGATTTTTTTGGATAGGAGCGACGAGGGAAGGTGATTTTGTATCCACTTGGAACGTAAGAAGGTAGCTATGTATTGCGTAACGTGTACACCCGCCGAAGGGGCAGTTGCGACTGCGCCCGGGAGTCAATGCACCGATGGTAGCTGTGCTAAAACGACGAGCAGGCCAGGTGATAAACTTTGTGTGTCGTGTTCGGAGCTGGCGAGCCTATGTCAACAATGTACCGCTCCTGTCCGCTGCTGATCATAGTAGTGACGTGGCCGTGCGCCACACTATAGTTCACTTCCTATTGGTCCACCACGCTGCAGCGTGGTTTTTTTAATACACTTTGTCGTGTTGTAAATGAGTTAGTTCTTTTTTGTGACCATAGCGGCGGGCGGGATAGTGTACCACGTCGCCCTGCGGGCTATGCGGCACACCACTTCAACCTCATTTACTTCGCAGTAAGAATAGGTACAGGTGCCTGCACCGCGAAGCCCTACCGGATAGGTAGGGCGAAGTGGTGCGCATGCCAAGATTCGAACTTGGGACCTCCACATTATCAGTGTGGCGCTCTAACCAACTGAGCTACATGCGCTCTCGTCGAAATTCCTTACGCTCATTGTGACGCCAGGCAAGCCCGACGTCGACTAATCGCTCCAGAATTTCTCCTCTTTCCCAAAAACCAGACCCTGGCGCTTACTCGCCTCGGCCTAGCCCGAAGGGGCGGCCTCGTCTCTTTCGCTGGGGCTCCTGATTTTCGGGAGCCCTACACTACGACCTGACCCAACGCCGCGCTTGTGGCGGTCGGACTTGCGGAGTTTTGGGATATTTACCGTGCTACCCGTTGCTGCGAGCATGCGGGAGCCTTATTGCGGTTACGACCGGTGCGTTACTAGCTGCCCTGCGGCTCTAAAATTGACTAGTAATAGCTATTAAAGCGGTTATGGGGGTTTTACGCAACCTTTAGCTAACACAAAACCGAGCCTTATGAGCTCGGTTTTTTATGACGCACGTTTGCGTCCTTCATATGCGATTACAACAACATGAGCCGCTTTTGTGTACCACATGTTTTTTGAAACGGATGGTACACTATCCGTTTTTGTACTCATGGACTACTAGAGTCCACGTCGACGTACTAGGGTACTAATCAGTCTGTCGCCAGAGCTGTTAGTACAGTGTCAAATCCCTAGAAAGGAGGTGATCCATCGCCAGGTTCCCCTAGCGATGCCTTGTTACGACTTACTCCTAATCACTGACCTTACCGTGGTTCCCAAATATAAAATCCGGGAGCTTCAGGTACTGTCAGCTCTTCTGAGTTGACGGGCGGTGAGTACAAAGCCCGAGAACGTATTCACCGCGGCATGGCTGATCCGCGGTTACTAGTGATTCCAACTTCATGGAGGCGAGTTGCAGCCTCCAATCCGAACTGAGACTGGGTTTAGAGATTCGCTCCCCCTCGCGGGTTGGCAATAAGCTCATTGTCCCAGCCATTGTAGCGCGTGTGTCGCCCAGGGCGTCTAGGGTCATGCTGATTTGACGTCGTCCCCACCTTCCTCCGTGTTGACCATGGCAGTCTCACATGAAAAGTAACATGCAATGAGGGTTGCGCTCGTTACCCCACTGAAGGGAACATCTCATGACACGAGCTGACGGCAACCATGCAACACCTGTCTGGCACCCTCGAAGGCTACGTCCCTTTCGGGTCGTATGCAGCCAGATTTCTAGCCCTGGTAAGGTTCCCCGCTTAGCATCGAATTAAACCACACGCTCCACCACTTGTGCGAGCCCCCGTCTATTCCTTTGAGTTTTAAGCTTGCGCTCGTACTACCCAGGCGATCGACTTAACGCGTTAGCTTCGACACTGAAGGGGTCGATACCTCCAATGCCTAGTCGACATCGTTTACGGCGTGGACTACGGGGGTATCTAATCCCCTTCGCTCCCCACGCTTTCATCCTGTGAATGTCAGGACACGACCAGTGAGCTGCCTTCGCAATTGGTGTTCCCCCTGATATCAACGCATTTTACCACTCCACCAGGAGTTCCACTCACCTCTCCGTGCCTCTAGAATAGCCGTATCCACTGCAGTCACCACGGTTGAGCCGTAGGATTTAACAGTAGACGCACTATTCCATCTGCGGATGCTTTACGCCCAGTTATTTCGGACAACGCTCGGGGCTCTCGTATTACCGCGCCTGCTGGCACGAGATTAGGCGCCCCTTTCTGCTTGGGTACCGTCAAAGTTCTTCCCCAAGAACAGCAGTTTACAACCCGAAGGCCTTCTTCCTGCACGCAGCGTCGCTCGGTCACACTTTCGTGCATTGCCGAAGATTCTCGACTGCAGCCACCCGTAGGTGTTTGGCCAGTGTCGCAGTGCCAATGTTGGGGGTCATGCTCTCACACCCCCTACCCGTCGTAGCCTTGGTGAGCTATTACCTCACCAACTAGCTGATAGGACGCAGGATTCTCCGAAAGCGATAAATCTTTCCTGGCGCATGATGTTTATTCTTGAATAGAAGAGTCAGGGCTCTTGGCGTGGACTGCAGTGATAACTGCCGACTTAGTGCGGCGATCATAGCAGGGTGCACCCAAGAGCCCGACTCGACGTTGTCATGAAGAAGGGCTCGCCGACCCAATTCCAGTTTGAAGGTTTATTCGCCGCTTCAGGCCTTGCCTGTGCGCGTACTTCTCACCGTTCACTCCATGACGAAACTTGTTGTTTGGCGGATGGGCAACGCGGGGCACATAACTCATCCTCGTGTGCCGAAGAAGGATAACTCCCCCCGCTCCCATCCATAGTTGTACAGAAGTGGCTGATCAGGGTTGTCCTACCTCCGGGCAGCAGCGAGCTGCAAGAAGATACCTCTGATCAACCACCATTGTGAAGTGGACGAAGCACTAGGAGTCAATAAACAAATCTGCCAGATTCATCACGGATTTACCTCCACCTACTCCGCCCACACTTATTGGCGGATGGGGTTGCTCCTCCGAACACCATCTTCGACAGAAGCGGCCAGAAGGACCCCACCCATAGTTGTTTTCAGTCACGTACGAAGAAATTGTTCACCGCATTCAGCGGGTTTCTCCAGGAACAACCGTCACTAGCTGGTTCAGCTGTGACGCACAGTCCCCCGTACGTGACGTTAATTTCAAGAACAAACATCATGCGCCAGCACATGGGGTATTACCCCACCTTTCGGTGGATTATTCCCCACTTTCGGGCAAATTCCCTACGTGTTACTAACCAGTTTGCCGCGGGTCTAAACCCGCTCGACTTGCATGCCTTATCCACGCTGCCAGCGTTCGTCCTGAGCCAGGATCAAACTCTCAATAAGAGATTATCTCGCTATGCCCCGCATAGTTCTGCGAATGCAGAACGACGTGGGGGATAAATCTCCCACTACGCTGCCGCCAGTTGGCGGAGCTTCGCGGGACAGGGCGAGACAATCCCTACCATACATCTCACCGACGTATGGCGGACTCATTTCTATTTTAAAG
>NZCO01000042.1 GCA_002686445.1 bacterium
CAATCAGGGTTTTGCCAGTTCCTGGAGGACCGATTAGGAGCACGCCCTTGGGAATGCGCGCACCAAGTTTTTCAAATTTCTTGGGCTGTTTCAAGAACTCAACTATTTCCTGTAGTTCGGTCTTGGCCTCCTTGCTGCCGGCTACGTCCTTAAAGGTAGTGCGTTGCTTGTCACCATCGCCCGGCACTATCGGCCGCTGATTCATTTGGCCAAAGCTCATTGCTTTATTGCCGGCATTCTGCGCACTGCGCATCATGTACCACAAGAAACCACCCAGCAATAAGAAGGGGAGCAGGATTGGAGCTAGGGCACCCAACCAGAAAGCAAAGCCAGAAGGTTTGTTAACTGTCAGGGTAATCTCGCGTAACTGCTGATCTGTAATTCCCAAATTAGCCAGGGTTTCCGTTACCGAGCTTCCAGTTTCCTTTTGCGTCAAGAGGTTCTTGTTACCTTCTTTTAGGATGACAGTTAGTTCTTCTTGTTCAACCTCAATACTAGCCACATTGCCAGTCGAAATTTCAGTTGCAATCCGAGAGAGGCTGACCTCTTCGGTATCTTCAGTAGGCTGACCGTAGAATCCAATTACGGACACTATCAGGAGGAATAATATGAGTCCCATGCCAACGCTACGCAGTAGCCGATCGCGGTTCATAGGGATGCGCTTTTCTTGTGCCATGAGCCGTAGAATGCCCAAAAAACACCTCAAGTGCAAGGTGCTGCACTCATTAACCGGGCTGAAGATGGGACGGGTACATGGAATTGGCTGCAATCCTGGCCAAACTATGTAGATGGCTGTCGGAATAGAACTTACGGTCACGTAAGAGCATTGTTTGCTATGTCTATTGCGTACGTGATCGGTTATAGTTCATCGCGTGAGGGTTCACTCGGCGGAGACAATAAGAAGATTGAAGGCATTGAGAAGAAAAGGTCACAGCATAAACGAACTGGTAGCTGAGCTTTGTATCCCCAAAACGACTGTGTGGCATCATATTCAAGGCGTTACAGTTTTGTCAGAATATGCGCATATGTTAAAAGCAAAGCGTGGAGGTAGTGCTAAGCGGTTTGCAGAGGCAAAAAAGAAAGCGCAGGAGCGAGCGCAGGAGCTGCTTCAAGGTGCAGACAGGGAGAAGGTAGTAGCGCTGGCAATTCTGTATTGGGGCGAAGGCCATAAAAAAAGTTGTGAATTCATCAATTCCGATGGCAGTATGATCAGGATTTACCTAGGGATACTGCGTAACGTATTTGAAGTACCCGAGCACGCAATAAAGCCTACCATGAGAATATTCACTGGAATGGACAGAGTGGAATGTTTATCTTATTGGTCTCGTGTAACAGGAATACCAAAAGATAATTTCACAGTACGGTTTAATGATGGAGGAACTAGAGGGAGAACCAAGTACGGACTGTGTAGAATAACGGTAAGAAAAGGAAGTCAAAACTTAAAAATAATTCTAGCGATCATAGACCAATACAAGGAAGAGATATAGAATTTCGCCCTCGTAGCTCAGTGGATTAGAGCACTCCTGTCCTAAAGGAGGTGTCGCAGGTTCGACTCCTGCCGAGGGCTCCATGAAGACTTCGCAGACTCCTTCGTTCGACTATGAACAGCAGTACTGGCAGCAGAGTATTGCCGTAGCTGGTGTTGACGAGGCAGGCATGGGTGCGCTGGCGGGCCCTGTTGTTGCCGCCGCTGCGCTGTTTACGGCCCCGCCTGATCTGACCGAGGCGCCACCAGTTCGCGATAGCAAGAAGCTATCTGCCAAACAGCGCGAGGCGGCAGCCGCTTGGATACGTCAGACCGCTACGGCCTGGGCGGTGGGCGAGGCAGATGTTACTGAAATAGATGCACTGAACATCCGCGCTGCATCACATGTGGCGATGCAGCGAGCAGTCGATGGGCTCACGACCAAGCCTGATCTTATTTTGATTGATGGTAATCCGGCGCAGCCACACCCAACGGTTCCTGCGACGACGGTGGTTGGCGGTGACGGTCTCATCTTCTCGATAGCAGCAGCGAGTATCCTAGCGAAGGTGAATCGTGATGCGATAATGGTGGTCTTGGCGACTGAGTTTCCGGAGTATGGTTTCGCCGGACATAAGGGGTATGGCAGCGCCGCGCATCTAGCTGCCCTGAAAGAGCATGGTCCGGTCGCGGCGCATCGTACTTCATACGCCCCAGTTGCGGCCCAGTTGCGTTCTACCTAGTAGCTTCATACACTTTATAGTGGCTCTTGGGATCGGTGGTGCTCGAGGCTTCGAATCGCCCGGAATTGGCGACGCGTAGAATCGCTACGCTTTGGAATTCGTACTTTGCATCAAGGAAAAGGAGGACAAAAGTGGTCCGGAAATTCACTTGCTTGCACGGCGCAGCAGGAGGTCTCCATTGGAGACCGCGAGTGTATATTCACGTGTGAACGTGAAAACTCGCGGTAGCTCGTAATGGGAGATAACTCCATGTTATCTAACTGCGATCCTGCTGCTGTCGGTTTCTTAGTCCCTGTTCTGGCCTTTGAGGATGCCGTTGTTGGTTTCTTTGAGGCCGCTGGTGTTGGCTGCGTGGTCTTCGACGATCGCGTCGTGGCCCCCGTTGTCGGCTAGTCTCAATTTCTCTTGGTTGATTTGGTGTATTGTCCCGTTGCGTATGAGTAACTATGACTCTGCGCAGCGGGCGTTTTTTTATCCACAATAAGGCTTTTTTCTTTTTAGGCGTTGGCACCTATACTGAGCGCACGTAGCTCTTTTCAGGAACTTTGTGGAGCGGGAAATAGGACCTGCACCCCACTCAGATCGGACTGGCAACATTTTCAAGGAGAACATGACATGCCTGGACACAACTCGACGACGAAGACGACGAAGAAGAGCGGCTCCAGCGCGAATATGAGCCCGCGAACGATGATGCGAACAACGAAGAAGGCAGCCAACGAAAGCAACGGCGCAGAACTGCCGGACGTAAGTACGGGCCTCGTGATCATCGGGAAGAACAACGCGTCGATCGACGGGCCGAATTATCACGATCGTCAGTAGGCGAGAAAGACGGACTCCGATAAGAGACCGAGCACGACGAGACGTTTGCATCCTTCACCGACTCGCACGAATGCTCAAATCAAATAGTGCGGTAGCGTGACTTGCTGCGAATAACAACTATCCCCCTAACGAACTCTTCAAAGGTTCTGACGGGGGAATTTTTTTACCCCACTTCGCTTATCAGCTTCGCGGGATTCCGCTCGTCGCATATCGCATATAGTGGAACCTGCCTTCACGTGGAAATGTTGGCGGCCTTATGCCCGGGGAGCTACACTTGACATACCCATCTAGATCAGTAGGATAAGAAGCCAATACACCTATGGCAGTACCAAAGAAGCGAACAACCAGCTCTAAGCGCAATCATCGTCGCAGCCACCATGGCCTGACTAAATTACAGCTATCTACCTGTTCAAAGTGTCAGCAGGTTGTCCCGGGTCACACGGCGTGTCCTAATTGCGGTACCTATAAAGGCCGACAGGCGATGGACGTTCTGGCTAAGTTGGAGAAACGTGAGCGTAAAGACAAGGAGAAGGAATTAGCCGCCCAGGAAGAGGCAGGTCACGATCACGAAGGCCACGACCACAGCTAGCCACTCCCGCGAGGGGGTGGTTGTTTCTAGACAACATACTTGCCAAATTGACCGGGGCCGAAAAATTCGGTATACCAATAGAAGCACTGAACCTTAGCTCATTCGTAGTTCATGGCCAATCGTCACTTAAGTCGCTCCATCGCCCTGCAAACACTGTTTGCTTGGGATTTTAATGGCAAAAAGAAGTCAGCACTGGAGGGTATCTTCGACCACACAGTCGAGGAGTTTGCTCCGGGAATTGATGACACTGATTTCGCCAAAGATCTCGTTTGGGGCGTGGATAAGAATCGTAAGGAAATCGATGCACTGATTACGAAATCAGCGCCGGATTGGCCTCTGGAACAGATAACTAACGTGGATCGGAATGTGCTGCGCATTGGCATATATGAGTTGCAGTTTGCTAACGCAGAGGACGTTCCGCCCAAAGTCGCGATCAACGAATCTATCGAGCTGGCCAAAACCTTTGGCGGCGCATCATCAGGAAAGTTTGTGAACGGCGTGTTGGGCACGATCTACAAAGAAATGGGAGAGCCTCGTAAGGAGGAGTAGCATATTTAGTTGACTGCGGCAGCAGTCGAGCACATATAGCTGTTTCTCATTCACCTATCTGTCTGCAATCACGCGTTATTTTTTAGTTTACACCTATGTCTCCAACGAAGGATTTAAAACCATTAGAACAAACACTTGGCGTGTCATTTACTGATGACACTGCTTTGCGGCAAGCTCTTGTGCATCGCTCTTATCTCAACGAAAATCCTTCGTTCGAGCTGGCACACAACGAGCGCCTGGAATTCTTAGGTGATGCGGTACTTGAGCTAGTCGTCACCGATCATCTGTATCAAAACTATGAGATGCCGGAAGGGGAGCTTACCAATCTTCGTGCGGCTATTGTTCGAGGTGAGATGTTGTCGCGGGTGGCCGAGGCGATGGGCTTAAGTGAGTATCTTCTTTTGTCTCGCGGCGAGCGGCAAGATACCGGCAAAGCTCGTCAGTACATATTGGCCAATGCCGTAGAGGCCGTGATTGGCGCTGTCTATCTTGACCAAGGCTATGGGGCTGCAGCTAAGGTGATAACCACCCACATTATTTCTCGATTAGAGCAAGTTATCGCGGAGGGGGCGCACATCGATAATAAGAGCAGGTTCCAAGAGTTAGCTCAGGAGAAGTATCGCGTTACGCCGGTGTATAAAGTGATCAAGGAGCACGGTCTCGATCATGCTAAGCATTTCTCTGTCGGCGTCTTTGTGGGGGACAAGCAAATGGGTGTGGGAGAAGGCAGCAGCAAGCAGGAGGCGCAACAAGCGGCAGCCAAGGCGGCGTTAGCAGAGGTTGATAAAGAGTAAGCCATGGTATTACTGTGGCTCGCGGTAGCGGTATTGTTTGCGCTCGGTTTGCTCGGCGTTGTGATTCCTTTTTTACCTGGTATCGGCTTGGTTTTCGGGGGCATTCTGCTCTATGCCGCTACTACAGATTTTACGGTTATCTCTTCGGGCGCTGTCGGCGTCTTTGCTGTCGTCGCGCTGCTCGCGTGGCTGGCTGAGTATGCTGGCGGAGCGTTAGGTGCACGCTTTGGTGGTGGCGGGCCGCTTACCATAATCGGCGCCATTATCGGCGCGATTGTAGGCGTACTTTTTACGCCATTGGGCCTCCTTATTGGATCGTTCGTTGGTGCTCTAGCAGGTGCCCTCATTGAACTACCGCGTCACGATCAGGCTCTGAAAGCAGCAACGTTGGCAGTTATAGGTATCGTGGCCACTAAACTGCTGCAATTAGTGGTGAGTGTGGGGATGATTGTTACTTTTCTGATATTAGTCATTAGCTAGCGCACGAGTTTTCGCCAGTTGGTTGTTACCAAGCTACGTTTCTCCAGCCAGGTGCGGCGCATGGCGGTGCGTCTAGCCACGTGTAGCTGCTCGCGGACTATCAAGGTAGGCAGCTTCGGCAAGGGTCGCGTGGCTGGGTTTTTTTGCGGGTATCCCAATATATCCAGCATAGGCCCGGCTACCCGAAGCACTTCCGCCTGCTGAACGGGTGACAGGTCGGTTACCCATTGGTTGGAGGTACCGATGCGCAAATGCTGGCCGGTTATTTGTTGTAAATTTTGAAAGCTAGTGGCTTCGGCTATCGCAGCTATATCAGCTGGATCGGTAGTAAGATCGAGAAACAAAGAGAGTTCATGAACGGTATCGGTGAAGTGTTCACGCAGCTGCTCGTAGAAGATAATTTTAACTTGATCAGGGCTCAGTAGGGACAGCATGAGATAACTGGCGACATGCTTGACCCACTTGCGCGTTGCTTGATGCAGCTGTTCGGAGATGTGCTGGGTTGGGGTTTTTGTTACTGCGCCGTCAAACTGTGACATATGTTTGGCGTACAGAAAATGCGCTTGAGAAATAAGGGTGTCGCGCGGGTCTCTAATGATGTACACAATTTTGTCGAATTTAAGTATCTTGTCTTGGACTCTCTGACTGGCAGGACTGTGGGTCCAGACATGGGTTGTATTTGCTATGTATCGGTCAAAGTCTAGGAGGGGCAGGCGGAACGCAGCGTCGATTATATAGAAGGGGCTGTCCAAAAAGAATTGAATGGTGTCGATGTCTGCCAGCCGATGCAGTGGGTCTGGCCACTGTTTCGCAATAGGGTGAATTGGCTGCTGCTTGATGTGGCTTTGTTTCGTTATCTTCGATCGATCTAAAAGTTCCTCAATGATGTGATACAGCCACATGTTGCCGCTCCGGGCTACGCCCGCCTGGAGGAAATGAGGGTTTATGAGAGGCATACCTCTTAGAGTCGAGTGAGTCGCAGGCCGCCTTGCTTAACTCGAGCAGCTATTTCGCGCCAAGTTAGGCTTTGGGCGTCGCGGACAGCCTGTTGAATATCTTTCTTTGAGAGATTAGTTGGTAGGCCAGGAAGCGTCGTGTCGGACATTGGTGGCTCTTGGACGGGATAGTTCAATAGCTTAAGCATTTTGGGAACCATGGCCGCGGACTCTGATTTTTGGAGCGGAGTGAGAACTTCGACCCTCTCTCGATCAATTCCGCGGCGTACGTGGTTTGGGTACTTCGCTTTCATGCTGGCGAATGTCGTGGCTTCTCTAACACGCTGGCGTTGAGAGGTCGATAAATCCAAGCCGAGGAAGGATACTAGCTGGTCCAGTTCATTTTCAAAATCGTGCAGCAGTCGTTCATAGAATATAAAATGGATATTTAAGGTTGGGTCCTGGGCCGCTTGTAGCCAACTGCCAACGTGTTCAGCCCAACGACGGACTTGAAAGAACAAGAGCTTTTTTAGGAAGGTGGCTGGATCAGCTGTCTTGTTTCTGCTGAACCACCTGATGTGATCGGCAAAAACAAAACGAGAGTGGGATATACTGGCGTCGCGCGGGTCGCGAATGATATATATCAGGTGGCTGACCTGGCTTAGTTTCTCCCGCATCGGTCGTCTGTATGGTTCGTGGCACCAGAGTTGTGTGGCCTGTCGGAGATAGTCTTGCCAATCTGGAATCGGATATCTGAATATTTGCCCGATTCCATAATCGACATCACTCCCACGGAAATGGACGGTGTCAGTGCTTGCTTGGCCCGGGAGTGGTTCTGGCCAGGACTGAGCCACTTGATGAATGGGCTGTGTCTTAATATAGTTTTTTACTTCGACGTTACCTGCACGCAGGCTATGGTACACAATATTATAGAGCCAACCGTTGCCGCTTCTGGGGATGCCACTTTGGAAGATGTTCATACGATTCACAGGATAGCAAGAAGGATCACAAACGCTAATTGCGATTAGCTACCGCTTGCATCAACCCCACGAGAGCCGCCGAAGCTGATTTCCAGTCGTAGCGCTCAACCACATGGGCGCGACCATGACGAGCCAAGCTTTTTTGTAGGTCCACGTCACCGGCTAGAGTCCGTAAGGCTTCGTTGAATCTAGGAAAGTCTCGGATCAGCGCCTGGTGTCCGTCGGTAAGGTCTAGTCCGCGGGCACCAAAGGACGTCGTGATTGTTGGGAGTCCCGACGCCAAATACTCGAACATTTTGACATTACTGCCGGACCCCAAGGAAATTGGATTTAACGCAAAGTTCGCTGTTTGCAGGAGGAGGGTCTTTTGGCGATTGCTTAGATTGCTGATAAACAGCACGTTCTTGTTTTGACGAACTCCTCGACTAGTGAGCCTGGACAATAGATTGTCGGTCAGATGATTGGCACCGCTGGTTCCTGTTAGGTTGCTTACGTTTACGCCAAACTCACGAGGGTCCCCACGATATTTCCAAGTCTTATTCGTCTTCAAAGTTATAGTTGGGTTTGAAATTCGCGGCAGAGCGATCTCTATTTCTCGTCGCTGGGAAGAGACAGAAACCGTCTTAACAATGTCACCATTGACGAGTATATCGACCCGCACAGGTTTAAAGCTGAGCAGGGAGACGGAAAAGCCAGTGAGCTCGCCCCGATGAAGCCAACCGAATTCTGGACGTGTCCAGCGGACTTCCTGCCGGTTAGGCCATGTTTCTAGTGGATACCAGCCAAAACCTAACATTTGCTTGTTGCCCAGGTCTTCTGCTAGCTGGATGGTTTGGCTAATGGGGTGATCTACGCGAGCCTCGCCACCCGTCACACCGCCGGCGATGCCACCCGCGATAATGAATGTGAAGTCTGGCATTGCCGCCGCGAGGTCGGTCAGAATAAAATCAACGGCCTTGAGATTAGCTTCGCAAAGCGAGCCAATGAACATAGCAACCCGACCAGGGGGTAGGTTAGC
>NZCO01000043.1 GCA_002686445.1 bacterium
ATGGTGATAGCAGTAGTACCAGCTACGGTGCCAAAGGTGGCTTGTCCGTCTTCATCTAGCTGGAACAAGGTAGCTGCAGCATCGTCTTGTACTAACAGAGCATTACCTGTGTTCTGGGACTGATCAATGACGATGTTAATGCCATGACCAGTAGTACTACTAGCATCTGCAGCATCTAAGGTGATCTGCAGAGCGTCACCACTGGTGTCACCACCAGTAGCTGGTAAGAAGGTGAGCTGCAATAAATCGTCGGACTGACTTGCTGTCGCAGTAGTTTCTGTAATGACCACGCTACCGTCGGCGGGCAGGGTTTCGATGGTGCTGCCATTGTCGTACGAGGCCTGTAGTGTGGGCGCGGATCCACCGCCATCATCATCCGAACACGACACCACGCCTGAAGCATTCGCCGTTAACGCTCCACTATTTGTATTCCCCGTACAATCTAGGTCAGAGAAGGTGATTGTCCCAGCAGCTGTCAGACCACCATCCAGGTAACCGATACCGTCTACTTCCAACAAGTCCTCTATATACAAATCATCATCAGTGGCTAGGGAATGAGAGGTGGTACCCGAATCAGAAATTGCGTTATAAGCGACTCCAGTTAAACCACCGACAACAAAAGTGTCACCATCGGCCAAGAAGAGGTCGCCGCCAGCCGGATTTAAAGTCAAGTCGCCGTCGGAGGTAATATCATCGCCATTCACCGCTAGGTCCGCAGCGGTCACGATGTTACCTGACGTATCGACAGTAAATAGATCCCCACTACCTACGACAAAAAGTGCTGATGGCGAGCTGTCTCCAATGCCTACTCGATCCGTACTAGCGTCTACAAAAAACAGAGAAGCATTACTATCACCTTCGATAGTGAAGTCAGAGTCCGCTCCGTCCTCGTTAATGGTGATGTTGTTACCCGCAGTATTGAGCGCCAAGGCCGCATCAAGGTCCAACGTGTCTTGGAACTGCGCAAAGTCGAGAGAGTCATCAGTAATATTCAGTGTCACATTGTCAGGTCCAGATACTGCGGATGTGATTCCTATACCTCCCGTGACCCGCAACGTATTGCCGTCTTGGATGGTTTCAGTACCTGAGTCCCCCTCTAACGTGAAGTCGAAGGCAGACCCGGCGCCGCACGACTGCCACTCAAAATCGCCACCCGTGCTCTCGAATGTAAGACACTCTTCGTCCGCAGGACCATCAACCGCCTTTAAATGTTTTTCCAAGATCGAATCGTCTTCTATACCGGTGCTGCCTACTTCTGCGGCGATCGTCAGCGTATCTGACTCGTCATCGACTGAGATAGTAATGTTGTCGCCAGCCGACACGGTAAGCTGACTATCCTCCTGCGCTGGATTGATTTCCGAACCATCGACAACTACCTTCTCAAAGACTGGAATTATAACCTCGCCGCTTTCGCCATTCACACTATTGACTAGATTGGCCGCGAATATCTCACCTTCACCGAGGTCGACACTCACACCGAGCGCCGAAACTTCACCCTCTAGCGTTAATACGTTACTGACATTGAGATCACCCGTCTGCACATGGCGATTAAAGAAGGCCGGTACATTGACCTCGAAAAATGAGCTGAAATCACTCGTCGTAAGAGCCAATACCTCTGGGCTTGCCTCACCACCGCCGACAACTGACCCTACTGAACCCGTCACAGCAGCAGGCAACCCGTCACCCGCGAATTGAATCCCCAAATTGGGTTGCGTGCCTACCTGTCGCCCAACAAACAGTAGTATAGCCGCCATCAAAGTTGCCCCCAATAACACAGGAAGAGCGCGGGGGCGCTCTTTCAGGTCTGCTTTAGGTGCTTCTTTCACACGTTCTCTCGGTCGGGGAGGTTCCTTGAAAATAAGTGGCCCAGGATCGGGCGCAGTGTTCTGCTCAATCGTATTTACTTGCTTTGTTACGCTACTATCAGCCTTTACACCTGGGGTGACAATTTTGGCCCGCTTGGCGGGAACTTGTACCCGTGGCCGGTGAACTGTCGATACTTGCTGAGTCTCTAGCGCCTTTTTCTTTTGTTTTAAGCCCGCAACGGCGTCTAATTGCTCGACACTATATAGGCGACTCCCCCCATTGGTACGGTTTGGCATGATAAATCCCTGTTTCTCATAGCGACGCAGAGTACTCACCGATACACCTAGGTGATCTGCTGCCTTTGATATGGAAAGATTCGTTTTTTCGGCAGCAATGTCATGTAAGTCAGAGGTATTAAAAAGCCGATGGCCACCATCGGAGCGAGTTGAGGTAATTCTACCCTCTTTCTCCCAGCGACGAACCGTATCAACCGATACGCCAAGCAACTCTGCTGCCTTGCCTATCGCGACTAGCTCGCCGTTATTTGAAGGATTTTGTGTCATGGTGTTTATCGATGCGACCTATGCATGATCTTCTTAGGGTGGGGCACTTCCTACCCCTGCATACATTATACCATGAATATGGAACCACTTGAACTGTCAATAATTCGTGGTGAAAGGCAATGTGCAGTATTGCCCCTAGTGCCCCTGCCGACTCATCTAGTGCACATTAAATGTGTGCGAAATCAGGCCAACTTGGATAACTTATGCACTTCATCCACAGGGTATTCCACTTTGTGCCCTTTTTTCTGGCCTCAGGAGCAGTTGATTTGTGTGTCTTTATCACGCATTTGAATGCAGGTAGTTGTTCATGAAAATCGCCAGGTGCCGACCTGCCCGATGAGCGCTGGGCGACTAATTTACTCAATGTGAAACCTTGCGCAGATGAATTTTGATCGATGCTCCCGCACAGAGGTTCACCCTGAATGAGTGCACGGTATTTACCGTCCAGGAACCTGCACCACACGTTGACATGCGCGTGACTATGATCTAATCAATGAAAGCATATCGCGAAAAAGCTTAGCATTTCCTACTCAAATCATATAATTTATCCCTTTTGGCCGCCTCTTGCCTATACTTCTGCCGCCTGGTGGTTAGTTGGCAGTGACATACGTGCCGCTTACCCAGCCTAACTGGCCATCGGGTAATTGAATGTGATACCACCCAGATAGCTCCTGATCATAGGCCAGAGAGGTCCCCGCGCCAATTGTCGTTACTTCCGTACCAGCCGTGGATGCAGTCGTTCGGACCCGTAGCCATCCTGTTTCCGTTTCCCCTATCACGAGGGTTCCTATGCCCTCGAACTCAGACGGTACGGGAGAAGCAGAAGCTTGAGGGGTAGTAGAGGGCGTGGGGGTTGGCGTACTAGTGGCTTCTTGGCCACTTGGCTGGTCATTGGGTATATCTTGCCCACCTTCTGTATGTATTTCATCTATAGGGAGAACACTAATGATAGTCCCATTATCATCTATGATCGGCTCAGATGACTCGTCCTGCTCCTCATCAACCCCAGAACTGGCTGCCTCGCCCAGATTTCCTGCATTTGCGGCTGGTTCGGACTCCGGCGTGGGTGTCGGATCGGTTGATTTTTCAGGCTCTGCAGCAGTAGCAGGCTCTGGGGACTCAGATATTGCCGCTAATTCATCATCGAGGCTCTTAGCAACACTCAAAGTGAGCCAAGTGAACGACGTATCCACTGTGGCAGGCGAAGCTAGCGTAATCGTAAAGTGATCTTGCTCCATTGCCGACACCCAGAACTGACCAGTTGGGGTTAATGGAGTTGCTTGAACCAACGGTGTTTGGATAAACGGCGCGCTATAGGTAACAGTAACTTCAGTCTCCCCCTTCGCCACTGTGGCTACCCCAGCCTGTTGTTCACTAAGCGTTAGTTCGCCCTCGATGCTTACGCTGCCGAAGAAAACGCTATCACCATGCACATTCAAGGCAGTGGCAATATGCACGGTATCTACCACCAGGTTCGCGTAGAGTGTTACGTCAGAGTGGACCGCTAGCTCGCCCGTGACCGTCAGCACATTATCGACGTTCAAAGCGCCATTGAAGGTTAGGTGCTGGTTGAATATGGCGTTCGTCAGTCCAGAATAGTTTACGCGGCCAGTTGGTTCGTCATTAGGCTCATCTGTGGCACCAGTATCGGTATCCTCATCGCTCTGGCTAGTGTCATCATCTGTTGCGTCAGATTCTTCATCAACGGGCTCACTGTCGGCTATCAGTGGATCGTCAGCTAGAACACCATCGACGCGATCATTGATAGCCTGAATTCGCTGGTTTACGACAGCCAGCGTACTGGCCTGTGCGAGCGATTGATGACCGATGTAGGCCAGTATGGTGCCCCTGCCTTGGTAATCCTCCATTGCCACACCGACAATGGGATCCCCAAGATCTGCCTTCATACCAACGCCAGAATCCGAAGAAACAGTGATGGCATCGCCCTGTAGGATAGGTCCATTTTCTTCGCTAACTCGAGTAGGAATCTGCCCCAGCAGGCCAACAGCGGCGTAACTAGGATCATGTGCGCGATCGAACTCCGCTCCGCCACCGTTGGCAATTAGGCCCGGCTGCGTGGAAACAACACCGATCATAGGTCCACCACCGGCGGCAGAAGCTACTACCATACGCGGCTGATTTAGGCTGAGCGAAATGAGTGTGCCGGGGGCCAAATTCGGCTGCGCTACTTCGTAGTATTCAGCCAGGTCCGCGCCGGCACCTGTGAACGTTCCATCAGCGAAGGCATTGCCGTCTGCTGTAACGCGGAAGACTGGGTCATCCTCCCCAGCAACGTCAGAGGTTAGTAATAGGAGCGATTTTGCTTCGTCAGTTGTGTCTACGCCAATCCCCAACGTATCTTGGAGCTGCGTTTCGCCAACTACTGACAACGTACCGGTCACAGCTAGATTTGAGTCGACTGTAAGGCCGTCGGCGTCTTCCGAGATTGATGCTGGTTGCACATCACCAGTAGTGACAAATACTTGAATGGAGCCAATGGTCGCTCCCGAGTAGGCCTCGAGTGCGTACCCAATAGTTTGGTCACCACCGCGCGCTTTCATGGCATGGCCAGGGAGCGCCTGAGAAACTGTAAGCTCATCCCCAATTTCAATCGTCCCGTTTTCTGCAGTTACAGCCACCGGAACGCGTCCCGACAGCGCCACCGCAACTTGCCGCTCGTCCTCAAACTGGTCACCATTAAACCCACCTAGCAACACGCCCGGCTGCGTGGAGATAACACCTAGTAGACGCTTAGCTCCATACTCAGCGCGCTTAACAAAGACGCCATTTTGTTCGTCGAGGGCGACTACGGTGGTGGAAGAAATAGACGTATCCTTGGTTGGATACTGCTCAGCCACGTCATAGGTAGTCATAGTCGTTGATGACGAATAAACCACACCCTCAGTGTCATTGTCCGTATTACAGTTAGCATCCGAGCCTACGCACAGCCCACCACCAGTGATCTGGAGCCGTGCCTCGGACGCCGTCGTGCCAATACCTACGTCACCAGATACGGCCTCGATATAGATTCGGTCTGCGTTATTGGTGCGAATATAGAGCGGGTCTGTAGTGTTGCTGCCAATCTCAGTTCGACCGCTGGCGGCATACATATGCATTTCTACATTACTTGTGGAATCGCGAACCACCACGGCAGTGGCACCCAGTTGAGTGAAATACGCACCATTTGTCGACTCAAACGGCGTATCGGCCCCGGCGCCAACATGCAGGAGCTTCAGTGGAACGGTAGTGTTAATGCCCACATTAGCTCCAGGGGTCAGGACAATATCTCCTGCCCCAGAATTATTTATTTCAAAATCGCCAGTGCCATCTGAATTATACTCAGCAAACGCTCTCTCTGTCGCGCCAGTATAAAAACTCAACCTTGGTGCTGTCCCTGACTGAACCGTTCCATCATTATTTATGATTAACCTTGTAGGACTTCCTGCCTGATCTTTTCTTACTTCTAACAATTCTTGAGGATTCGTCGTCCCAATTCCAACATTACCAGTTCTGAAATTAAATTCACTACCTTCAAACGCTAAAACCGAGTGTGCTCCTGCATCTGTAACTGAGTGGATTGCCATCTCACCCGTTCTCGTTCCTATTCTTAGGTTATCATTTGTTGCATCGCTTATATCTAATATAGCGTTTGGAGCTG
>NZCO01000044.1 GCA_002686445.1 bacterium
GGCGAAGCCGATGGAGCCAAAGAGTCTGACGCGAAAGCAACTAGGTCCGAGTCGGGTATGGACCTACCTCCCACGATGAGACCGACCGATGGAGGGGCAACTATTGCAGATCCAAATATTGATATAGATGCAGAGTTAGAAAAGACTAAGAGTGCCAAAACGGACGAAAAGGCAGCGGGGGCCGAAAATGACGATACAGCTGAGCTCAAGACCGAAGATGCTAACGCTGACGAAAAGGAAGCTGACGACAAGAAAAAGAAGGACGAATAGCCTTGTTGCCCTGTTAACTAGGGCCGTACAGAAAATGGCGCTTGCGCGCTAGTCATACATCACCTACAACAGTATGAAGTCTTCATACACTAATTTTTCATTGTTTTTATGCAGCAAGAGTACGTAATAGCAGCAGTCGCCGTTTTAGCCCTAGTTTATGCCGCCTGGCGAGCGCGGGGTATAGCCCAAATAGAAGTAACTGACGAGAAGGCAGCGCACATTGCCAAGGCCATTCGAGATGGAGCCTTTGCGTTCCTGCACCGCGAGTATCGCTTATTAGCGTTGGTAGTGGCCATTGTAGCTGTATTGATGGGAATGACCCGTCTGTTTTTCGATGCTGATTCAGCAATCGCGACGCCAACTATTATCTCATTCCTGATCGGTGCAATTTTGTCGGTGGTAGCCGGCAACATTGGTATGCGCATTGCTACCTTAGCCAATGTACGAACTGCCGAGGCAGTTAAGCGGGGAGTAGCTCCGGGGCTGAAAATAGCGTTTTCCTCTGGGACGGTCATGGGACTCTCAGTGGTTGGGCTTGGTCTCTTAGGTGTTACGTTACTCTGGCTCATCTTTGGTGATCCTAACCTCGTGTACGGGTTCGGATTCGGTGCTTCTGCAGTCGCACTATTCGCTCGCGTCGGTGGTGGTATTTATACGAAGGCAGCTGATGTCGGTGCTGATCTGGTTGGTAAGGTTGAAAAAGGAATCCCAGAGGACGACCCGCGTAATCCTGCCGTTATCGCTGATAACGTCGGTGACAACGTAGGTGACGTTGCTGGTATGGGAGCAGACTTGTTCGAGAGTTATGTCGACACCTTGATTGCAGCCATGGTCTTAGGCCTAGTTGCCCTGCCCACCTTCGGAACGCTGGGAGCTGTCTATCCCCTTGGCGTAGCAGCTATCGGCATCATCGCCAGTGTTATCGGTACGCTCGTAGTTAAGACTGATGACGAAAGTAAGGTTCACGGCAGCTTCAACCGCGGAATTTTCTTGGCAGCTGCACTCCTCATTATCGGTACCTACTGGTGGACTGATCGTCTCTTTCCAGACATCGCTTTGTTTTGGGCGGTCGTTACGGGGCTGTTGTCGGGCGTAGTTATTGGGCTCGTGACTGAGCATTATACTAGTCACGAGAAGCCACCTACGCAGCGCGTGGCGAAAGCTTCTCAGACAGGACCGGCCACAAACATCATCAGTGGCTTGGCCTTGGGTATGTTCTCCACCGCGATTCCTGTCATTGTGGTGGTCCTCGCAATCTTAGTGGCCTACAAATTAGCTGGCGTATACGGCATCGCCATTGCTGCAGTTGGTATGTTATCGACACTTGGTATTACCCTGGCAGCGGACACCTATGGCCCCGTAGCTGACAATGCTGCTGGCATTGCAGAGATGGCAGGCATGGGCAGCGAAACTCGTGAGCGAGCGGAAGCTTTGGATGCTGTTGGAAACACGACAGCTGCTATTGGTAAGGGATTTGCGATAGGCTCAGCCGCGTTGACGGCACTCGCCCTATTGGTGAGCTACAACATTGTGGCTGGGATCGGATCGATTGATGTCTTAAAGCCCACTGTTATGGCCGGCCTATTCTTAGGCGGCGCTCTGCCCTTTGTCTTCTCCGCCTTCGCTATGGAGGCTGTCGGTAAGTCAGCCATGAAGATGGTTGAAGAGGTGCGACGACAGTTCAGAGAGATCTCTGGCCTGATGGAAGGCACGACTGAACCGGACTATGAGACATGCGTTGATATTGCTACCACGGCTGCGCTACGCGAGATGATCTTGCCTGGCATCATAGCGATTGCCGTACCAGTACTGGTTGGCTTCTATCTCGGTGCTGAGGCGCTCGGTGGCCTGCTAGCTGGTGGTATTGTGACCGGATTCTTACTGGCCGTGATGATGGCTAATGCTGGAGGCGCTTGGGACAATGCTAAGAAATACATTGAAGCAGGCAACCTCGGCGGTAAGGGATCTGAGGTGCATAAGGCAGCTGTGGTCGGGGACACGGTTGGTGATCCTTTCAAGGACACTTCCGGACCCTCTCTCAACATCCTGATTAAGCTGATGAGCATCGTAGCCCTTGTTATCGCCCCACTGCTGTAAAGCAGGACTATAGAGGAAAACGGCTCCCCGCCACCGGCGGGGAGCCGTTTTTATGCCATTCTAGGCCCTTTTTCGTAGGTATTGACAAAGTATGCAAAATGATGTAGGATGACGGACTGTTCGTTTTCAATGTGATCACCCCCGTCCCACGTAATAGGAGTCATCAAATGACACGTGATTGGAAAGCCCCACGATATACTCGTCGGCACGCGTTTTACGGCCTGCTTATCGTAGCGACCGCCTTGATCATTCTGTCGATCGCCTCATTACTCAGCGGGCTTGCCATCGCGGCAACCAGCATCAGAATGAGCGGTGACTTGCTACTGGCGTCTGTCTGCTGTCTAATTGTGGCTGGAGTTGGGCTTGGTATGGCCGCGCGCATTAACGTGCTCGCGCGCCACTATAACACCATCGCCACCACGATCAGCTTGTATACGATGCGCCTGAGAACGTACAGCGTGCGTCTGACAACGTTTAAAGTCGGGCGCATGGTTGGTACGCTCGCACTGTTACTAGCAATCGCCGGATTCTTTGACGCTTTGATCGCGTCTGCCACGAATGCCAACCCAGTCCGAGGATTCGCTATCTGCATTTTGAGTCTGGCTGTCGCCGGTATTGCAATGGCCATAGCGTCAGCGATGCATTGGACACGCAATCACACGGCTCAGATGAGTCGGCAATGCGTCGATCTGACGGCGACCTAGTAGGTGGTCAACAAGAACTGGACGGTACTATCCTCCCGTCCGCGCCCTGTGCTTTCATGCCAGGGCTTTTTTTTGACAACGAGGCCGCAGAGGTGTTATCGTTTGGCTCATTGTTAAGCGAATATTTTTATGGATGTTGAAATAACAAAAGACAAAGAGAAATCGCAGGTCACCCTGAAGATTTCAGTTACCCCAGAAGAGCTCGAGCCACACCTCGATCGAGCGGCTAAAGCCCTATCCAAGAACAATCCACCTAAAGGGTTTCGACCAGGCAAGGCAACCACGGCCGTTGCCGTTGAGGCGTTTGGTAAGGATCGGCTAATGACGGAGGCGCTAGAGAAAGCCATTCCCCGTTGGTTCGTTCAGGCCGTTATTGAGCATAAGATTGATGCTCTGGGTCGACCTACTTCAAGTGTCGAGCAGGCAAGTATTGAGGAGGGCGTAACGTTCACTGCTACCGTAGATGTACTACCGGCAGTCACGTTGGGTGATCTGAGCGGCATCAAGGTGGAGAAGCGCGCGGTAGAGATTACTGATGAGCAGTTAGACAAGGAGCTCAAAGTACTGACCAAGTCTCGCAGCACATACTTGGACGTCGCTCGCCCAGCCGAAGAAGGTGATACGGTCACGGTTGATTTCAAAGTCATGTTAGACGGCAAGCTGATGGAGGGTGGCGAAAGCAAGAATCACCCCGTGCATATCGGTGAGGGCCACTTTGTCCCTGATTTTGAGAAGAAGCTGACTGGTATCACTGCCGGTGATACCCGTGAGTTCACCATCACTTTCCCCGACGACTTCGCGACCAAAGAACTACGTGGCAAAGAGGCCACGGCGAACGTGAAGGCACACACCGTACAGAAGCGAATGATTCCTGAGCTGAACGACGAGTTCGCTAAGAGCGTGGGTAAGTTCGAGAATCTAGCAGGATTGAAAGACCAGCTGCGAGAGAACCTGTTGGCTGATAAGCAGCAGCATGAGCATGAACGCTTGCACGGTGAGCTGACTGATAAGCTGGCCGCTGCCGCAACTTTCGATGCCCTACCTCAGTCGCTCGTCGATCGTGAAATTGAGCGTCGGGTAGCGGAACTATCGCAAATGCTTACCTGGCAGCAGAAATCACTAGAGCAGTACCTGACAGAGCAGGACAAGACTATGGAAAAGTTACGAACTGAACTGAGCGACCCAGCCGTTAAGACGGTACAGGTGTCTCTGGCGCTGCGACAATTCGCTCAAGACAATGATATTGCGGTAACTGACCAGGAAGTTGAGACTGAAGTAAAAGCCTATATGGAGCAGCATCAACAGACGGAAGGGTCACCCGCTATTGACGAAGACGAGCTAAAAACCTCTATTGCCAATACATTGCGCAATCGGAAGGCATTAGCGCAACTGGAGGCTATAGCTGGCCTGACCAGTAAAGACTCAGTTAAGGCAAAATCCTCCTAGACAGTGGAAAATACGGGAAAAATGTGGAAACGTGGTCTTCCACAGGTAAAAACGCTGATGTAACCTGCTACAGATGACCGACCAATCAACAAACCCAGCAAAACAAACATCCGGCTCTGCCGCTAAAACAAAGAAGGGCGTTTCGTCGCCAGGAAAACGTAAGGGTAGTCGCAGCTTTTTAAACTTTATCTTATTCATTGCGATTATCGTGGTAGTAGCGTTGTTTGTACGCGCCGAAATGGAGCGACGAGCTACGCAGGAGGAGTTAACACTTAAAGCTGCAGAACTTGAGCAGCTCCGCGAGACAGCCGAGCGCAGTGGTCAAGCAGTAGCCGATGAGGTGTTGGAAAAGTTACGCCAGCACATCGACCTACCGGTTGACCCGGTTCCGACTGTGGCAACCATCGTTGACGTCGAGCAGCTTCGTGAGGCTAACGAGTTTTATGCTCCAGCCGAAAATGGTGATCACCTGATCATCACTGACCGACGCGCTATCTTATATGATTCCGACCGCGATATCATTCTCGATATTGTCCCAGTGCAGATCAATCAACAACAAGCAGAAGCAGCCCTTGGTGAGGGTGAGGAAGCTCCGGAAGGCACAGACGCCCCAGCAGCAGGAACGAGCCCGGCAGCATCGCCGTCACCGGCCGCCGAGACTTCACCTAGCCCAGCTACAAGCCCAGCCAGTTAACACGAGGCATGGCCACTGGAGGGAATAAAAAAGCATTAAGCGTCCGGGTTATTACCCCGGACGCTACGCTATTTAACGGCACTGCTGAAGCGGTCTTGTCCGTGAATGACGAGGGCGATTTCACTATCTTGCCAGGTCATATTAACTTTATCTCGCTCATTAAGGAGCGAGTAATTCTGCAGCTGGCCGACGGTACCAGTAAAACTATCCCCGTCGAGTTGGGGATCTTACGGTCCAAAGATGAGACCATTGAGGTCTTTACTGGGCTGGCGAAGTTACGTTCTCGACAGGAGCCGACTTCAGCTTCTGACCGTCGACGATAAAGCGGAATTTCTCGGGATCAACGTCGCTGAATTGGCCGTCGAGGATGTCCTTAATGACGGCGATCGTGTTCGCCCGTGGCTCATAGACGCTTGGGTGGCCTGTTTCGTCTTCAGTGAGAAACAAATCCTGGGTCATGTAGTTGGTAATCTGCTGCGACATCGTATAGGTCTCTTGGTTTGTGCCTGACAGCTCACCGGTACCAACTAGTGAGACGATACGCTCAAGTTCGGCTGCCCTTTCTAATATTTGCTTAGCCTGGATATACGCTAAGTAGTGCTCGGTGCCGATAATCGTAGGGTTGATGGCTGCTGATGCTGACCCAAGTATATCGACGGCAGGATATCGACCCGACTGAAAGATTTCTCGAGAAAGCATGATAGTTGTATCAAGGTAGGAGAAGGCTGATCGGGTGCCATAGTCAGTGAAATCATCCGCCGGCACAAAGATAGCGATAAACGAGGTAACTGAAGCCTGCTTGGTTGAAAGTAGGCGTTCGTTGAGATCGGCCATCTCAGAAGTTAGGGTGGCTTGGTATCCATCCTCGGACGGGATGGTATTCATCACGGTCGCCAGCTCATGACCTGCCTGCGTAAAGCGGTACATGTTGTCCATGAAGAACAAGACGTCCTTGTGCTCTTCATCACGCCAATACTCAGCCAGGGTGGCTCCAGCGTAGGCTGTGCGAAATCGGATAACCGGGTTTTCTCCCATTTGCCCAAGCACCAGGCTGGAGTAGGGCATGATGCCACTTTCTACTAAGTCACTGTGCAGCTCATGCGCCTCACGAGATCGCTCGCCGACTGCGCTAAATACTACGACACCTGGGTTCTTCTCCTTATTCTTGAGGGCAATACGCTTCACTAACTGAGCCAAGATGACGGTTTTGCCAACTCCGGCGCCTCCCACCAAGCCTGTGCGCCCACCGCGCAGCGAGGGTGTGAAAAAGTCGAAGACGCGAATACCGGTTTCAACAACTTCATGAGGGGAGACCACATCAGCTAAGTCGGGCTTGATAGGGTGATACAAAGACTGACTGGCACCCTTCTCCAGCTTGCCTTTCTCGTCATGGGGCTGACCAAAGATATCGATGGCCCGGCCCAGCACGCGTTTACCGACGGGAATCTGGAGCGACTCCTCCGTGTTCGTGACTCGCATACCGCGGGCGAGCTCACTTTGTGGCGTCAGTACAAAGCAGGCCACGGTATTCTGCGACACTGATCCATACACTTCTAGTTGCGCGCCGCCGTCTTCGGTCACCAAGATATCGCGCCGCGCCGGCTGTTGCCCCACGAATGATACGTTCGCAACATTACCGTCTACTGACTCGATGATGCCGCCTTCGGTTGCTTTACTCGTTGGTGCTTTGGCCATAGATCTACTTAACTAGTATGCCACAACTGCATGCCGGCCAGGCGCTCCCGCTGGTGCTTATTGCGCTTGCGGCGCTTCGTTTGCAGCTCCAAACGTTCAAGCTCACCCAGGCGCCGCCGAATGTTGAAGGCCGCGTTCTCCATGGCCGTGATGCGAGAACCTAGGATGGCCAGCTCCGTTTCTTCAAAGAGCTGCTTAACCACCGTCGAAAAGATCTGGGTATTAAAGAAATCAAGCACTTCTTCTAAGGAAGGTTCAAACAAATAGCGTGTGCCCTGTAGCGGTCCGCCGTGCGATGCTTTGGCCGCAGTCTCTAAGGCGCTGCCGAGCTGGCGAATGACGGGCTCTTGGGTCACCACACTGGCGAAGCGAGGATAAAATACGGTCAGATCCTCGTAGGCCAGCAATTGAGTTAAGAGCGGTCGGATCTGGCGCATCGAAACAGCCTGCTGTGGCAAATCAAAGAATGAGTATGGCTTGCCTGGTCGCTGGGACTCCCATACGTCTCTGCCGACTTGGCCGACGATAATCACGTCATTCCCCGGCTGCTGGTCAGTAAACGTAACAAACTCGTTGGCCGTAACGTTGGTGATCGAACCAGCCAGTCGTTCATTTGTTGATAATAGGATAGTGGCTGCTTTTCCTTTTATCTCTTCTAGCTCTTGCTCTTCGGCTAGGGCGCGCTTGTGTGAGGTCAGTACGCTCGTATAGATAGCCGACAGTCCTTCTTCGAATGCTCGGGTGGCCAGAACAGTGTTGCGCACGTGTCCAATCCGCATCACGGCAATCTCTTGATTGGCCTCAATGATCGGCAGTAGTTGCCGTATTAGTTGGATCGTTTCTTCGAGATCGTCTCGCTGTGGCATAGCTCTACGAGGTATTGTTTGCGCTTCTCAAGGCGCTCAATAAAGGTGCTGACGTCGCTAGAAGTCACCAGCTCATCAATAATCTTGGCCGTGGCAGCATCGTGCGAGTAGTGATTGTGTAGCCGGTCTCGCCACTGGGCAGCTGCTTCTTCGGGCTCATCATTGGCCCAACCCTGCCAGACCATGGTGCTGATTACCAACTGCACGTTAAAAGGCACGTTGAGATATATCGCTTGGGCCATTACTTGTGTCAGCCGAGCTCCGATCATCTGCGTTTGTTGCATCTCCTCTGAGAGCTCAGCTCCAAAGTGACTATACTTCTGGGCTTGATCATAATGGGCCAAGAAGGCCATGAGCTTACGGTGCAACTCCTTAGCCAGCTTAGTCATCACTTTTAAGCCCACGCGTGTTACTGAATCGCTGGGAGATACAGCTGGTCGTTGTCCTTGGCTGTAACGGCTGGGATCAAACAGGATGTGGCCATCCGTAATACTGATAATGTTCGACACGATGTAGTTAGTGACGTCACTACGCACCGTCTCGACGATTGGTAAGCAGGTTATTGTGACGTTGTCGTGCCCAGGCACGTTGAAGCTGCCGGCGCGCTCAAGTAGACGAGCGTGCAGATGAAAGATGTCTCCCGGATATGACTCCCGACCGGGGAAGCGTCCGCCAATCAGCGCCACCTCACGGTAGAACTTAGCGTGTGTCGACAGGTCGTGCAGAATCAGCAATACGTCTGTGCCTTTGTCACGCCAGTATTCGGCGATAGTCATAGCGCTAAAGGGAGTCAGCGTGATCAGTGTAGGGACGTCGTTGGCACTACTGGCAACCAGGATAATGTTTTGCTGACTAGTAGCGTCCTCTTGGATAAAGTCATACACCCGTTTAACGTCACTCCAAGGGCGGCCAATGATCGCATAGACGACCACGCCACCACTTTCTGCGTGGGCGCGGGCGGTGGCGAGTAGAAACGACGTCTTACCGGTCTTCTGGTCACCAAAAATAGCCTCTCGCTGTCCTGACCCCAGGGGGACGAACAGATCCACTGCCGTGCTGCCAGTCACAAACGGTCGGCTGACATGTGCTCGAGAGCTCACGTGCGGCGGGGCGATATCAATCGGCCGATCTTCGAGCGTGCCACCAAAAGAGGCACCAGGTATCAGAGGTTGCCCCAGGGTAGTTACTGCTTGGCCACGGTGGGCGGCCCCAACAGGTATAGAGAGCGGCGTCCCTGATCGTGCGACGCGCATACCTGGCCGCACGCGGTGATTAGAAAGCAGGGCAACTTGGGCTTTGCCTAGGTGCAGGCTTTGCACGTACCCCGGCTCATCATTGTCGAACCAGACTACCTCACCTACGTGTACGCTTGGCAATCCCTCGACAAAGGTAAGGGGGAAGTGAACCTCCTCAACAACGCCGAACTCGTCGAACTGCTTAAGATACTTCTGGAAATTCGTCATAGGTGTTTAGCTTCGCGCCTACTGAGTAATCAAATCGTTTGCCATGCCAACCGACTATAACGCCGCCTACTACGCCGGGGTTCATCTTTAACTCCAGCAGGCAGGGAGTCGGCCCATGTTTGGTAAGCCAGGCTTTAAGCTCGGCGATGAAAGTATGGGTCGGCTCGAAGGCAAGCTCGAGTAGGACGCGCGGACGCTTCTCGAGCTCAGCAAGAGCACCGTTCAGCGCTTGCTCCAGTGGCTTCATGGAGTCCAGCGAGTCGCCGAGCTGCGTTTTAAGTTGTTGATACTCTACTTCCGTCAATACCGACGCTAAGCGTGAAGCTGGTTTACCGTGGGCCTGATGAAGTGTCTTCCCCGCTTGCTGCAAGCGTCGCGTTGCCGCTTGTGCCTCGTGAACGGACATCACCGGGGCGTAGAGGGTGGTCATGTCCAAATAGTATCATGCTTGGCGTCATCGAGAGCCTCTCGGACTAGGGCTTCGTGGTCCGCTAGCGCTAGCGATCTGCCAACAACTTTCTTCACGATTACGGGAATCTCCTTTTGCAGAGTGGCAGTGAGACTATGAATTTTCTTACGCCTAACCCCCTCTAGACCTGCCTGCATTTTTTTCTGTTCGAGCGCTAAGGTGGCAACGAGCTGGTGCTGGACGGTGTCTAGCTGCTTTCCAGCATCAGTCACGACACTACTTACCGCTCCTTCGGTCTCCTTCTTGAGCTCGTCCAACATAGTGCTGATAGCCGTGTGAGCTTGCTTCTGCAGATTCCTTGTCTCCTCCTCGAGTGCCTGCTGTAGCAATAACTGCTGCTTCTCCGCTGCTTCTTGCAGGGCTGATTCCGCGTCAGAACGGATGGTGTGAGCTCGATTTAGTATTTCTTTGGCCTCCTGTGTGGCTGCCGCAATGATCTGCTCTGCTTGGCTGGTGGCCGCCATAGCTGGCGACACGTTTTTTCGGGGGTCTCGCGCACGCATTAATGTCTTGAGCAGCGTCATATGTGTGAGCTGTCTACAGCGCGAGGATTAAGAAGGCGAGGATTAATCCAGCCACCACAATGGCAATTGCCATACCCACGTTGACTGCCGCCACGAATAGGATCGACCGGCGTGCCAGGGGATTGCGACCAACCGCGGCCACACTGTTAGTCGCGGTCCGACTAAAGATCCAGAAGGCGAATCCGAGAGAGATGAGTAGAGACAAAACGGCCAATACATACCGAATACTAAAGTTGGCCGCGCCACTGGTGGCCACGATGAAACCGGACCGTAGAGTGGCTAGGGCTGCACCTGGTGACAGGGGGATCTCGTCTACGCTCTCAGGTGTCGCGAACTGGGGGGCAATACTAACGGTAACGGTCCCAGTGCCGGATGACAGTCCGCTCAGCGCTCGGCCCAGGACCATGCCTGGCTGGGCTGCCCGCATGCCGAATCCTCGCTGATCAGAGGTAGTAATCCAGTCACCGATGTTAATGGGACCTTCTGCATCGTTAACGAGCACGTTGGTTGTGCCAGTATTGACCACTGCAGTTGTCCCAGCCTTTGGCAGACGGCTCCAAGCCACAGCTGGATCAATAGTAGTCACGCCATAGATGTTCTGACTATATGTCTCGTCACTTATACGATAGCCATCTTTAGTCAGGACAACGATCTGCCCGTCTCGTATTGAGGAGTCGTTGACGACAAGATACTCAGCAATACCCTGCGGCTGTGCCAGCGCCGGGCCAGCCAGTAGGCCAGCTGTGATTACGACAATAGGAAGGATGCGCATCGCGTTCATGTACTCATAGTAAGACACAGCCTCACATTTGTCAGATGCAGCATCAATGCGCCTGAGATATTAGTCACCTGCCGAGAGTCGGAGAAGAACGCCGACAGCAGCAGAAGATAACTCTCCCGCGGCAGTATGCGACCTGGCCCAACCTGTGTGGGTGGGCACATAGTGACAGGCCAGCAAGGCTGGTGTCTCAGCATTAGGCCTAGGCATCGCTATGTTAAGCGCCTTATGCCAGCCGCGGTACGACCACTAAAGGTACTCGAGGGAGAAACCGAACAGATACAATAATTTGAAGCGACAAATCCGGTCTGAAAGCGGCTGAAAATAAATTCGAAGGCGATGTAAGTCGTGATCAGCAAATAAACTGGCATAGTCGTACAACCAAATCGATAAATTGCAGTGTTCATTGCGTGATTCCGCTCCTCGGAAAATCGCCAGGGCTTGTCCACATTTCTCGCTGCCAGCGACCACTGTAGGTGCCGTAAAAGTGCTATAGTATAGGTATTAAGTAGTCAATGTTTAGCTTTTGGTAGCCAGTGTGCAGGTCGTAGCACAGTAGTATGTCGCAAGATAATTCAACTCCTTCACAGCAACTAGTTTCAATTGGCGAAGCAGCCAAGATTTTGGGAGTGTCTGTCGCTACCGTGCGAAGATGGGAAAAGGATGGGCGAATCGCAGCGCGGCGGACGAAGGGCGGGCATCGCCTTTTTGCTACGCCGGACTTGAGGCGGGTCGTTGCTAATAAGCCACTGACAATATCTGATGTTGCTGTTGAGTTGGGAGTGTCCGCCAGCACGCTGCGACGCTATGAAGAGCAGGGCCATATTCATCCGCAGCGTAATGCCAAAGGCGAGCGTGTCTACACTCGTGAGACGATTGATGAGTATCACCGAGGGCAGCAGCGCGCTGCGCAGGGTTTGATAGTTCCTGATACGACCGCTGATGCAGCTACGGAGCGGGTATTAGAGCCAGCTGCGACCACGGGAGTTAGGCGTTTGCGCATAGCGCATGTGGGCCCTACGACGAGAATCACAGAAGAGGTGGACACCACCTTTCGTACGACAGCAAATAAATTGGACGTGCAAAAACTCCCGCGCCGGGCTCGTAAGGGACGCTCTACGGTATTGCTGCGACCAGTTATGGCTTTTTCGCTGTTATTATTACTGTCGGCATTTCTGCTTCGTGGAGGTGGTGAGGCTGGCCTAAATGGTAGCGTCAGTTCTGAGCTTCCGTTGCTTCCTTCATCTGGTGGTGAAGATGGCGAGGTGTTGGCTTTGTCGGCATCTGACGTGCGAGCGTTCTTTGAGGTTAATTCCCCGTCATTTTTCAATGATCATGTGCAGACTGGGAAGCTTGCTGTTAGTGATGTGTTGCGAATAGAAAATGAAGTCGAGGCTCTCGGGGTCGATGTTGATTTGGGAGAGGGGAGCATATTTGCCACCAACATCGTCAACTCAATCAACGACCAAACCGGTGATCTTGAGCTCGTAGGTGGTGACGGTATCACAGTCACTGACCTGACTATTACTAATACTGCCACCGGGTTTACAGGCGTTGCGGTGGGTTCCCAGACCGCTACTGCTGATGGGTCTGATGATGTCCTGAACGTAAAGGCGGGTACGGGAGTTAAAATAACTCTCAACAAAGAAGATGATAGCCTTACGATCGCTACTGATGGAACAAGTTCTACGACTGACACGACTTATACGGCTGGGGATGACTTAGACCTATCCGCGACTGACGTCTTCTCGCTGGAGAGCGAGCTTAATTCTGTTTCGACCATTAACTTTACGGGCACTGGCAAGATTACGAGCCTCGATGAGATCGATGGCACGACTGAATCTACCCTAGAGTCGGCATTGGATATTGCTGGTGACATCAGCGGCACGGGCTTAACGGCTGTCACGATTGGGGCAGATAAAGTCTTAGAGTCTCACCTCAAAGCAATAGACTCAGCCAGCGATGAAGAGTGTCTCACCTATGAGACTACTACTGGTGACTTTGAGTGGCAGGCGTGCTCTGGTAGTTCATCCACCCTTCAAATTGCCTATGATACCGGCAACAGTATCGAAATCCTCCCTGCTACTGGTTCTACTGTCATTACTGAAACAACAGCTACAGCTAGTCAGACTACTGACTTACTCCAGTTAACTATCCTACCTGCCACCGGTGGTGACACTAGTGGTGACGCTCTCCAGATCACCTTAGACGCTGCTGATGCTACGAGTAGCACTGGTACGGGTGTACACATCATAGTTGACCAGTCTCAAGCCACGGGAGACCTCATCTTAGCTGAAGATGACGGAGGGGTTGACCTCTTTAGAGTAGAAGATGATGGTGCTACCACCATTAGTGCTGCGGGTGCTGTTACTACAGCCCTTACTATCACTGATACTGACTTTACTAATGCTCTAAGTATTGGTGATAACGATATTACGGGAACCGCTTACCAACTAACCGCCACCTCGGGCGACCTCGACTTTTCATCTACCAGCGACGGCTTTAACTTTTCCTTAGGTGGTGGAGCAGCTGATGACTTCATTGTCGATACGACCACCCTAGTGGTGGAGAGTGATAATGACCGGGTGGGGATTGGGACGGCGGCGCCGTCGAGATTATTTGAAGTTTCGAGTAGCAGTAATACCTACAGTTTAATAAACTCTACCACTGGCACTGAGGATGCTTATGTGCTTTTTGAAAACTCTGGTGATGGCGCCAATGCCTGGGCAGCAGGAAGAAGTAATGGTGATGATTTTCAAATCAAGCATTCCACAGGAGCAGCATTTGGTTCTGGTGCTAACAGCACTAGATTGACTATCAATTCATCCGGCCTCGTCGGCGTCGGCACCACTACCCCCGAATCACTCTTAAACGTAGAATCATCAACCGGAGGAGTAGTAACCCTCTCATCATCAGACACCACCATCACAGACGGTAGTATCCTCGGCCAAATAGACTTCCAAGCCCCCGATGAAGCAGACGGCACAGACGCTATCTTAGTAGGCGCCTCTATCTGGGCAGAAGCAGACGATACCTTCGCAGCTGATAACAACGCTACTGAACTAGTCTTTGCTACTGGGGCTTCTGAGGCTGCTACTGAACGTATGCGGATTGATCAGAATGGGAATGTGGGGATTGGGACGGGGAGTCCGAGTGATGCATTAGAGGTTGAGGGATATGTTCGTGCTGATCGCTATTATTTTGATGTTTCCGGTACGTATATTGATCGTCCCAGTGGAACTGGTCGAGTGAGATTTAGCGATAGTATAGATGTAACTGGAACAACAGATTCTTTTTTCAGAAGCGGCAACGTCGGCATCGGCGACACCTCTCCCGAAGCTCTCCTAGAGATTCAAGGCGCCGAGGCTACCGACGCTGTAGTGTGGCTTGATGCAGATGATGGTGATGACTCTGGTGATAGCTGGAGCCTTGAATCTGAAGCAACTGGTAATGACTTCACTATTAACACCGAATCAACCGAAGTCTTTAACTTAACTTCCGGTGGTAACCTCCAACTAGACGGTACCGGTGAATTCCACGGCACAACGCTCGGCATTAACAATGATGCAGATGCTGACAGTATCTTCACAGTTGGCAGTGCCGCCGCTGGTCAAGCCGGTGATGATCTCTACTGGGGTGATGACTTGCTTTGTGATGTTTCAGCTAGTAATTGTGGTACCGGTGGTGGCGTCTCTGACCTCCAAGGCGCCTACGACGGTGGTAACAGCATCGAAATCCTCCCTGCTACCGGTTCTACTGTCATAACAGAGACTACAGCTACAGCTAGTCAGACTACTGACTTAC
>NZCO01000045.1 GCA_002686445.1 bacterium
AACGACCCAGGAAACTTTCTCGACTTATGTCGCGGTGGCCATGCCGAAGATCCCAAGGCCTCCCTCAAACACTTTAAGCTACTGAAAGTAGCTGGCGCGTATTGGCGGGGGGATAAGGACAAAAAAATGTTGACCCGTATCTACGGAACGGCTTTTGCGACCGCCGAAGAGCTCGAAGAATATGTGCACTTACAAGAAGAGGCCAAAAAGAGAGATCATCGCAAACTGGGCCAGCAACTAGATCTATTCACCTTCTCGCCGCTAGTTGGCGCCGGCCTACCCCTGTTCACTCCACGCGGCACGGCTATCCGCGATGAACTGTCGAAACTGCTGACTGAACTACAAGGGGTGGCCGGGTATGCCAAAACCGATATTCCGCACCTCGCAAAGCCAGAGCTGTATAAAACGAGCGGGCATTGGGACAAGTTTGGCGACAGCCTGTTTCACGTGAAGGGCAAAGGTGACGAGCCATTTGTCGTAAAGCCTATGAATTGTCCGCACCACACTCAGATCTTTGCCAGCCGATCACGCAGCTACCGAGACTTGCCGATTCGCTTCGCTGAGATCACCAAAGTGTACCGCGATGAGCAGGCTGGTGAGCTGCTCGGTCTAGCACGAGTGCGAAGCATTACCCAAGATGATGCCCACGTTTTCTGTACGCCCGACCAGGTCGGTCAGGAAATCGCCACCGCCATGGGAATCATTCACGACTTTTATCAGCCATTTGATTTTGAGCTAACCGTTCGACTCTCACTGAGCGACAGTGCCAACCCCGATGCCTACTTGGGAACTCCAGAGATATGGAAATCTGCTGAAAGCAGTCTGCGCGATGCCTTGAACGAACATGGTGTCGAATTTGTGGAAGAAGAAGGTGAAGCGGCCTTTTATGGACCAAAGATCGATTATACGGCCACCGATTCACTGAAACGACGCTGGCAGTTAGCTACCGTGCAGCTTGATCTAAACATGCCTGAGCGATTCGAGCTCAAATACACTGATGGTGACGGCAACCCGCAAACACCTATCATGATCCACCGTGCTATCTCCGGCGCACAAGAAAGATTCATCGCCGTATTACTCGAGCACTATAACGGCCACTTACCACTCTGGCTGTCCCCTACTCAGGTGATAGTGCTGCCTATTAGCGATGAGCAACTCCCCTACGCCCAGAGCGTGGCCGAGCAGTTTACGGCAGCGGGTGTGCGAGCCGAGGTAGACCAGCGAACCGAAAGCATTGGTAAGAAAATCCGCAATGCAGAATTAATGCGCCACCCGGTGATGTTAATTGTCGGCAAAAAAGAAGTAGACGCAGACACTGTAGCTGTTCGCGATCAGGACGGAGACCAGGGCAGTAAAAAAACAGCTACCGTAGTAGCCGATCTGGCGAAACAAATTGCGGAGCGTATCTAAGTACTAGCTGACTGATCAGCAAGCATTCGATAAGCCGCTGCGGTAGCGACCAGCGCAATTGGGATAGTGACAAGCATGCCAACCCCCAGCGCCAAGACACCGAGAATGTTGATCACGTAGATAACAATATAGAAGCCCACTAACCGCCATTTGAAACCCTGCGTAATCTTGTCGCTGAACCTTAGGGCCTCTCCCCAGCTCAAGTTCCGATCAACTACGGCGTACGGGAAAAGATGAAATCTTAGCGCGAGCCATATACCAGGGACGACGAACAACAATAGTCCAATGGCAACCACTACCACGTAGACAATAACCGCAGCCGCGTAACTGCCCAGTTTTCGATACTCAGAAAACAGCATGCTCATGGCAGGCTTTTGGTCAGCGAGAACGGTTAAAGCAATTTTGATTGCGCCCAGCGCCATCACCCACTGAATTGCCGCCGCCACGAGTGCAGCAATAAGCGTAATCATTCCCGGACGAGGCAACGCATTAACTGCCTCAACGACCAACTGAAACGCAATCGATACCACCATCAGGATGACGATCATGCCCACGAAAAACAGGAAGTGCTTAGTGGTTCCGCGCCACCCCATCTTAACTGCCTCACTAACTGAAAACTGCTGTGCCATGCGTGTAGTATGCCACAAAAGTAGCCTGCGCTTGGGCTGTCGCTAAAAATCTAGTGGGATAGCAGTGGCTTCTACCTCCTGCTGCAACGCTCCCGATTCGGTCGGCTCCGCCTCGCTGACTTGCGCATCAACCTCTTCTGTTTCGTCCGCGTCAGCCACAAAACCACCAATGCGGTCGCTGAGCGCGTCGGTTGTCTCGCTAAATCGCTCCTGCAGTGCCTCTGCTTCCGCTTGTAGCTCTTTGAGCTTAGTAAGAGCTCCAGCGGCAGACGCTAGGGCACCCTCTGCATCCTCACGCGCTTCGGCAATAGCATCGACGTCAGCACTTGCAATGATATCGCTGGCGCGCTCAATGCTGGCCAAGAGTAGATCCGCCTGGGGCAACACAGAAGCAGCATCACCCGGCTCATCAGCTATAAGCTCGAGCAAGCGATCGGCGTCACTAGTAATATATCCCGTGGCGACAGTCAATTTTTGGTGATCGTCCTTAATGATCCATTGCTCCCCCGATCGCTTCAGCGCTGTTAACCAGACGCGAGCGCTTTCTCCTGCCCCAGCATTGCCAAACATCCCGGCTACCCGCTGTGGTAGTCCAGATGCTGCATCGGCGTGAAATCGAATCTCAAGCACACCACTGCCCATTAGACCGACAATGATGAGGGCGAGCACAATCCACTTAAGGAAACCGAACATAGATAAATAGTATCTCGTATTACCTAGATCGTATATCGTATAGAGTAATGAACGATCAAGAGAAAAAACCGACCGTAATCGCGATTATTGGACCAACGGCCTGCGGTAAAACAGAGGCCTCGTTAAGTATGGCCAGACAGCATAACGGCGCTGTCGTCTCAGCTGATTCGCGGCAGGTGTATGTTGGCATGAACGTCGGGACTGCTAAGCCAGCGGCGCTTAACGGCACGCTGCACGACGAACTGACTGCTGACCCGATTGCCGGGATCGATCACTACTTATTCAATATTCGCGAGCCAAATGACGAGCTCACCTTGGCCGACTGGCGAGAGGCAGCTTATGCGGCGATCGAGCAAATCATCAGACAAAACCAATTGCCGATCATAGCGGGCGGCACCATGTTGTACACGGACAGTATAGTAAAGAATTACACACTACCCGCCGTACCTGCTGACCAGGAGTTTCGCACTCGCAAGCACCTAGAAACTGCCGAAGCGCTGTACCAAGAACTGACCACGGCTGATCCTGACGCTAAGGAGTTTATCGAGCCTGCCAACAAGCGACGCATCATCCGTGCATTAGAGGTGATAGCAGCAACTGGGCAGCCGTTTTCTGCCCAGCGCAAGCAGCAGCCAGCGCGCTATGACGTGGCGGTGCATGGTGTATTCCCCGGCTGGAGCATCCTTGAGTCGCGGATTCGCCATCGCGTTACTACCATGCTCGACCAGGGGTTATTGGCTGAGGTCCAAGCGCTGATCGATAAACACGGAGCTACACTACCGCTACTGCAGACAATTAATTATGCGCACGCCGTTCAAATTATTAACGGCGAGCTCGATGCCAAAGCTGCGCCCGCAGAGATGGTACAAGCCAATCTGCGCTACGCTCGCCGCCAAATGAAATGGTGGAAGCGATATTCTGACATCTCCTGGCACAACACAGCCAGCGACCTTAGTAACTCCGTAACGGCTGTATAAGCCTTCGCAACGCCAACTAACTGCTAGTCGTTGATCAGCTGCTGTATTAGCTTGATAGCTTCCCCGGGATTCGCGGCGCCTTTCGTTCGCGCCATGACTTGGCCCAGCAAATACTGAATGGCACTCTCCTTCCCTGCTTTCACTTTCTCCACTACCTCAGGATTAGCGTCGATAACGTCCTGAACATGTTTGGTAAGCTCATCATCCCCGCTTACCTGAGCTAGGCCCAGGTTATCGATAATGTGATCAGGATCGCCGCCAGTTTCTTGCATCTGCGCCACCACTTGGCCCACAGCGCTTTGGTTAACGACACCTTTAAATACGAGGACTACCAGCTCGGCGAAGTTAGCCGCGGATACTTTCCACTCGTCGACAGGCACGCCGTCTGTAACCTGGCGCACCTCACGCAGGATCATGTTGCCAGCCTTTTTGACCAACTTCTTCACCTCCGTGGCTGTAATACCGACTTCATCCTGATCGAGCTGCTCTATCTCCGAAACCGTATTTTCAAAGAAGCCAGCCAGGTCCGGGTTGTCCACCAGCAACTGAGCCTGTTGGTCATTAATACCGTATTGCCGCATCAGTCGAGTCCGATGTTGTAGCGGCAGCTCCGGTAGTCCGGCGCGGGCTGCCGCCAACTGCTGCTTACTAAAGGAAAACGATGGAATGTCAGGCTCAGGAAAGTACCGATAGTCGGCAACTTCTTCCTTAGTGCGCTGCGCAATCGTGGTCCCGGTCTTGGCGTCGTATCCGCGGGTTGACTGCTCCTGGGGCGGGCCGCTCGCCTCCCATAGCTTGGTTTGTCGTTCAATCTCATACTCAAGCCCTTTGGCCACGAAGCGAAAGGAGTTTATGTTCTTGATTTCCGTCTTAGGATGCAAATGTGTAGAGCTGGGCTCCCGCAACGAAATGTTCGCGTCACATCGCATCTGACCTTTTTCCATGTCGGCGTCTGAGATCCCAAGTGCGCGCATGATGCGCTGTAGCTCCTGTAAGAAAACCTTGGCGGCTTCCGGGGACCGCAAGTCTGGCTTGGTAACGATCTCCATCAGCGGCGTCCCTGCTCGGTTGTAATCGATTAACGTATAGCTGCTATCCTCGCTGTGCGTGTTCTTAGCAGCGTCTTCTTCTAGATGAATACGTTCGATCTCGACCCGCACCCGCTCTCCTCCAACAATAATGTCGAGGCCTCCCTCACCGCAGAAGGGCTGATCCAACTGACTGATTTGATAGGCCTTGGGCAGATCAGGATAAAAATAGCTTTTGCGATCGAACTTACTGTCAGCGGCTAGCTCGCAGTTAAGCGCCGCGCCTGCTCGTTGTGTCCACTCGATGGCCGTCCCATTCGGCACCGGCAACGTCCCAGGGTATCCCATACATATCGGACACACCGCACTATTTGGCTCAACAGTGCCAAATATATTCGCACACGAGCAAAACATTTTGCTCGCAGTTTTAAGCTGCACGTGTATTTCCAGACCGATAACTGCTTCAAGTTCCATAGGGTAACTGTAGCAGAATATACGTTTACCCACTTAAGCGGCAAGATCTAATAAAGCCAGTCGCCGATTTTGACCTCTACCTGCCCTGCCAATTGATTCAGTAACACAACAGACATCCCGATAATCCCGTAGTAGTCTCCCTCGATTCGCTCCACCAGTAGAGCACCTTTACCTTGGATACCATACGCACCCGCCTTATCCAGGGGCTCACCGCTAGCGACATAGCCAGCTATCTCTTCTTCCGACAGGTCGCGAAATTTTACCTTGGTGACCACAAAGCCGGTTGCTTCTGCACCCGTGGCAGTATTGATCACCGTCATCCCGTTATAGATCGAGTGCCACCTGCCACCTAGGCGCTCAAGCATAGCGGTTGCACCCGCCTCCCCCTCGGGCTTACCCAGTCGCTCGTCGTCTATGACCACGAGATTATCAGAACCAATGACTAAGGCTGCCTCTTGCGCGCTAGCTACTGCTCGAGCTTTGGCTTGAGCCAGCGCTTGCACGAGCTCTTCTGTCGAAGATCGCTCCACTGACGCTTCATCAAAATCGCTGGTTACCACCGTAAAGGCCAACCCAATGTTCTCCAAAATACCGCGCCGGCCAGTTGACCCTGATGCAAGCACGATCTTGTCTACGCTAGTTACGGTAGTCATCTTACGAACCAGCATAGCATCGTGATCGCACGCCTTGCCACTAACCTAGACGGGCCAGCTGGCGCAGCCCTTGACTTGCAGGATCCGAGAGGTCACGCTGGTGAGGAAGAGAGTCGATGATTGAAAAAGCTCCACCGATAACAAGTCTGGAGGCTGAGCGCGAGCCGCGCGTTGTTGCTATGACGGACTTTGACGCCGGTCTGCTAGGAGAATGTATTGATGCATCCAAAAAATTCGGCCGCAACCAGAGCGAAAGTCGGCTCGCCGGACAGGTGCTGGAACAGTTCGTAGCAGCAGAGATAAACCCTCTTGATATGAAGGCCGAACACCGCTGGCAGTCTCAGAGCCCTGCCAGGGAGCGCAGTCTAAATCTAACAAGCGAGCAGTGGAGTTTCGTCGAAAGCACCCTGGCTAGCAATATACAGACGCAAGTAGTGGAGAAAGTGAACCCGGTAACCGAGCAGCATGATAGAGTATTGGGTGACCTTTCCGAGACTGGTCCGGAGCTTATGGGTGGTCACAAGGTTGGTGAGCTGCTACTGAGGCTAGACGCCGTGCCGCCAGATGATATGCATACTCGTAGCCTAAACATCGACGCGAGTAATGAGGCAGCGATTCGCATGTCCCGCCAAGAGGGAGACTTGAGTGCCGAGAAGTACACGGACGTGACACTCCTAGGAGTAAGTCGACTCACTACTATTCTGGACAACATCTCGGCCGCGGCGCCGGAATAGGGCGGCACCGAACAAACAACCCTGGACGGCCCCTCACCGTTTGTAATACTTGTCACCGAGCTACTCGTAGTGAATACTAGGTGGATGATCTTATCTGACCGAGACATAAAAAAGGCTCTACGTGCCAAGCGCATTATAGTCAAACCAAAACCGAATCTGGAAGAGCAGCTGGGGTCTTCCAGCCTTGATTTACGCCTCGGCAACAAATTCCGCGTGTTTAAGCATCGTAAGAAAGCCTTCGTCGATCCACTGGATCCCAAGACCATTGAGGGTATGACGGACGAAATAACTGTGTCAGCGAAGGAGCCGTATGTCATTCATCCGAATGAGTTTGTGCTCGCAACCACAATGGAATGGGTTGAGTGGGCCGACGACATCGCCGCTCGGGTCGATGGTCGAAGTAGCCTGGGGCGCCTCGGCTTAGTCATTCACTCTACCGCCGGGCACGTTGACGCGGGTTGGGCAGGTACGCTTACTCTCGAACTGCGAAATATTGGTATGGTTCCCATCCTCCTGTACCCCAAGATGCGCATTTGTCAGTTGGTCTTTGAGCAGTTGTCTTCCCCCGCCGAGCAGCCCTACACCAAGAAGCCAGGCGCCAAGTACGCCCGACAGTCCAGCGTGACGGAGTCGGCGCTCTCAAAAGAGAAAATAAAATAGTAACTACGGGGAATATGGAACAGACGCCGCCTACCAAAACACCACCGGCGGATATTGATCGCTTAGAGCAAAGCGCCAGCAATGTGCTGGCGGCTACCTTCGGTTCGCTCGAAGAGGTTCCCGTGCCGGTACGCATTGGCGAGATTGCGAAAGAAAGTGGCGTCCAGGTAAAAGCGGGAGAATTTGAACACCCTGACGTCTCTGGCATGTACTTACGGGATGAACGCACCATCTATGTTGATCTCGACGATGAAGTTAATCGGCAGGCTTTCACTATTGCCCATGAGCTGGGTCATCATTACTTACACGCGGACAAGCACAAGGAAGTATATTTTCGCCATTTCTCTGAACAGTTGAATTTTGAAGATAAACAGCAGGAACGCGAGGCGAACTGGTTTGCCGCCTGCCTACTGATGCCCCGCCACGCTATGCTGCGCGCCTGGTCCGACACCAAGGAAACACGAGAGCTGGCCCACACCTTTGAAGTCTCACAGACAGCAATCTACTACCGCCTAACCGAACTGGGGCTGGCGGCTTAGAATATGCACGGGTCTGATCATGACACACAGGAGCTACTTGAGGGGGTGGCGTTGGAGGTTCTGCCACCAGCCCAGGCGGTCGACTATAACGATTTTGTCGATCAAGTTAGAGATGAAGTAGGCCGGCACTTTGATAGCGGTGCGAATCGCCAACTCATTATTGATCTCTTTCGCGACGAGCTCGAGAAAGAATATTTTGGGCAGCGTGTCGCTCGCATCGTTCGCCGGGAACAGAAAGTACTTCGGGCTAATCGAGTGGACCGATTGCTGTGGCTGGTGATTGGTGGCGCCATAGCGGCTATAGCCACCCACTTTATTGGGAGCCCGTAATACCGCGCGGTATTGCCGCGCGGGTGAAGGGCTTTTGAAATGGTGCGGCGGCGGCCGCTTCTTTGCCAACAAAACGACCCTGGTTCCATTCGTCAAAAACCCCGCGAAGCTTGCCTGCCGGTAGGCAGGGACCGCGGGGTGACGAATGGTTCGTTTTATTTAAGCTGTGCTAGAGTGAATTGCATGACTGATTTCAAAGTACAAATACTTACCCCTGACGCGATATTACCGGCCAAAGATAACCCCACCGATGCGGGTATCGACATTTTTACGAACGAGTCGTACACGCTCGCCCCTGCCGAACGTCATTTGTTTACCACTGGTATTGCCGTGGAATTCTCTGACGGCCACGTGGCCCTCCTCTGGGACCGCTCTGGGCTCGGCAGCAAGGGCATCCACCGCCTAGCAGGCGTGATTGATTCGGGTTATCGCGGGGAGTGGAAAGTCGCACTCGTGAACCTGTCGGATCAGCCGTACGAAATCAAAGCTGGCGACAAAATCATCCAGTGTGTACTGCAGAAGTTTGAGCCGGTTGAAATCACAGAAGTTGAAGCGCTAGCCGAATCGGCAAGAGCTGCCACCGGTTTCGGTAGCTCCGGCCGCTGAACCCAACGACAGCAACCGCACACAAAGGTTGCTCCGCGCAACCTTAACCGCTAGTCTGAACAGCCGAGTCGTTAAGCTCGGTATGTTCTTTTTTTTGGGCAACATATATGGAGTCATAAATGATTGTGCTCGAGTTTACGCAGCCAAGTCCGGGTGAACCCTGGCGAGCTCATGACCTCTGCGTGTATTTGGATAGCCTTGCTGATTTACGACGGCACTCAGCCGGCGTGCGGCAACAGCTCGTTGCCCAGGCACGTAGCTATGTTGGTGTCGCATCGTATGAGTTCCGAAACGAAGTGAGCCTGCCCCCGCTGCTGGTTAACTGTCACACCTACCTGTGGTGGGTCTACCAGTCGCTTGGCATATACATGCCCTGGCATTTTTTGGAGCAGTTGCAATGGGGTCGCTTAGTGCCGCCGCGCAAGGCACAACCTGGCGATTTCGTGTACCGACCCGGCCAGCAGTGGAACCTGCAAGTCGCCGACGAGTCTGGTCACACCTACCGAGTCGGCCATGTAGGCCTACTGACTGAGTGCGGCACAGTCATTCATGCCAGCCAACCGGCAGGGACTGTCATTGAAGTACCTACAAAGAGGTTCTTTGACACCAGTCCATATCACGCGTTCTGTCGTATGCCCCTGTAGAGCTTCCTATTTTTCGGAAGCTTTTTTTATTGAGGGGCAGCACCTTAGCCGACATCCATTCCTGGTTGCGTTCGCAAGTATGCCAACGCCTCCGGAATCATATAGAGCGACCCAGTAACAAGCAGTCCCCCGTCAGCACCCGCCATGGTTAAGCCAGCCTCGGTCGCGTGCTGCGCATTCGGTATTACGGTGACTGCCGAGTGCTTCTGCCCGATGCGTTTGGCTAGCTGGTCCGCCGGTTCAGCCTGAAATAGGCCTTCTGTCACAATCACGTGCTCGAACAGTGGAATAACTAGGTCGAGTGCTGGCGTTAAATCCTTGTCTTCCTTCTTGGCGTACACCAGTACGTCGCGTCGCGGCATGTGTTCATCGATAAACGATCGCAGCGCCGTGATGCTGCCAGCGTTGTTGGCACCATCAACCAGCACAAAGGGTTGATCAGAAATCACGTCGAGCCGGCCACTCCACTTCGCACTGGCCAGTCCCGCTTCTTCGTCGGCATCAGAAATATTCCAGCCGGCATTACGCAGCACGGTTGTAGCCGCCAGGGCGGTCCGGGCGTTTACGATCTGATGTGCTCCACCAAGGTTGATGGTGAATGTTCTGCTGCGGTCTTTGCCAGCGTCTGATACTGCAAATTGCTGCTGCTTTGGCGATGCTGCTAGCACCTGTGCCGGAACATCATCATTGATGTTGTGCCACGAAGCCGAGCGCTCGCGAGCGACCGATTGCAAATAGGTGCTGATGCCCGGATCATTCTCGGCCGTGACAAATGGCGTGTTCGGTTTCACGATGCCCGCTTTTTCTCGAGCGATATCGTTCTTAGTCGCGCCCAACCACTTAGTGTGATCGATACCAATATTCGTAATGACCGAAACCAGCGGCGAAATCACGTTAGTCGTATCAAGCAGTCCGCCCATGCACACCTCTATCACCGCGATATCGACTTCTTGGCGGGCGGAGGACAA
>NZCO01000046.1 GCA_002686445.1 bacterium
GCTAATAAAGACTTGTATGTTTCCGCTACCGGCAAAGCCAATATGTTCGCTGGCCACGATCTGTCTGGGCGGCCGGTGTGGGTCAGTATCGAATGACGAGTTGCTGACCCAGGCCAGGATGTACTCCGCGTAATTAACCTGCGACGGCAGGGCTTGTTGCACCGGCTCTGTCGCTACCGCGAACGGAGTCACGAAGGTTGCTGCTAGGGTCCCAAAGAGGGCTACGGTTTCGGCGATCATAGGCTTCGACGTTTAGTATACCGTCCCCGCCCCGGTGTCGTCTTGTAGTCCTTTTTAGGGCAGCTTCTCGGCCAGTGATTTCCAGTCTTCGACCGTCAGCTCTTGCGGGCGTGCGGTTCCCTCTAGGCCGGTTTCAGCCAGCGTCGCGGCGATTAGGTCTGGTTCTATATGTAGCTGATTTTTCATAATCCCGCCGATCTGTTTGCGCCGATGGCCAAAAAAGCGCTTGGCCAAGCCGATGATCTGCTCGCGCTCGGCTCTCGGTAACTGCTTCTCATGCGGAACCAGGAGCACCAGGGCCGATTGCACCTTCGGCTTTGGCAAGTAGCAATCAGCGGGGATAGTCAGTAGTAGATGTGCTTCACCCCACAGTTGCATGATGACCGAGAGCAATGTCATTTGGGGCGCTTGGGCTGTCATATTCTCGCCTACTTCTTGTTGAACCATCAAAATGGCTTGGGTGGGCGGATGCACCAGCTGGGTCAGCCGGCGAATGATCAGGCCTGATAGGTTGTAGGGGATGTTGCCTACTAGTTGCCAGGGTTCGTCGTGTTCCCAGGAAAGGTCTCTGAGGTCACCCGGGACTAACGTTAAATTACTGCGTAGTTTCTTCGGCAGATGCCCCTTAAGGAGCTCAATTAAGCGCTGATCCTTCTCAATAGCACGCACAGCATAGTTGTTCACGAGTAGGGCTTGGGTCAGTGCTCCCGCACCAGAGCCGAGCTCAGTGACTAGCGGGACGGTGTCTGTCAGGGTGCTGACGATCGCCTCAATCGGCTCATCGCAAACGAGAAAGTTCTGACCGAGCTTATGGACCGGCGCCGTTCCGGCTCGGGCGAGTAATTGCTCGAGCACCTCTGGGTCTGTTAGGTGGGGTAGCAGCATAGTAGTTACTTTAGGCTGCCATGCTGGCATCAAGGGTCTTTACCCCATGCCCCTCAAATACGCAGGTAATCAGGCTACCTGATATTTGAATGATCACGCCGGGTCCAAACTGAGGGTGGGAAACGATCTCGCCGACATCTCTACCCTCGAGATCCCACAGGCCGCCAGTGATGGTGTCATCCAGCGCAGCAGCAGTGGCTTCCCCAGCAAGATCTGTCTGGGTGACGCTTTCGGGCAAGTCAGCCAGGAAGCGGGAGGGCGCTTGTGGCAAGGATTCGCCATGCAGTGTTCGAGTGCTAGCATGGCTCAAGGTGAGCTGACGTTTGGCTCGAGTCATGCCGACATAGAGCAACCGACGCTCCTCCTCCAGCTCGGCTGGACGATCAATACTGTTGCGATGCGGTAGTAGTCCTTCCTCACAGCCCACAAGCCACACCTGCTCAAACTCGAGTCCTTTGGCAGCGTGCAGGGTCATACACAGCACTCGGTCTTTGGCGTCCGTCGTCTGATCAATATCGCTCATTAAGGCGACATCTTCGATAAACGAAGCTGCGTCAGTGTATCCCGCTGCCACGTTGATCAGCTCGGCAATGTTTTCTAAGCGCTCCTCTGAGCGTTCAACGTCCTTTAAGGAGGCTAGATAGCCACTGCCCTTAAGTAGTTGCTCCATGGTGGCGCCCATTGGGCTGTCCTTCAGCTGTGATTGAGCCTCGGCCAGAGCCCGGGTAAGAGGCGCGTAGCTGGCTTGTAGCCGGCTCGTAAGTACCGCGTCGTCGCTTAAGGCCTCAATCAGCGACATCTTGTGTTCGCGTGCGTATAGCTTGATGCGGGCTATGGTTTTTAAGCCCACGCCGACGATCATAGCCTTCGTTATTCGCTCTAATGCCAGCGCTGAGTTCGGATTTACAGTCAGATGCAGTATAGCCATGGCATCCTTTATCTCTGCCCGATCGTAGAAGCGGATACCACCAACTATTTGGTAGGGAATGTTATGTAGCATTAATTCTTCTTCGAAGGCTCGTGACTGGGCGTTGGTGCGATATAAAATGGCGCACTCGCCAGCCGCGCCGCCGGCCTCTATCGCGTCCTGCACGCCGGTACAAACACTGCTGGCCTCCGCTCGATCAGAGGTCACCGCCAAAACCTGGACCGCTTCACCTGTTTTCTCATCGGTCCAGAGTTCTTTGTGCTTTTGGTCCTCGTTGACCGCGATGATCTGGTTGGCTGCCTCGAGGATGGGTGAAGTCGAGCGATAGTTCTGTGTTAAGTAAATGGTGGTACAGCCCGGAAACTGGGTCTCGAACTGTAGGATGTGGTCTACCTGGGCTCCGCGCCACGAGTAGATAGCCTGATAGTCATCCCCGACGGCACACAAGTTTTGCTCAGGACCGAGCAGCAACTTCAGCAGTGCGTCTTGTGGCGGATTAGTGTCTTGATACTCGTCGACTGACAGCCAACGCCACTGTTGTTGATAGCGCCGCCGCACGGCCTCGTGTTCTGCGAGTAATTGCAATGGAGCAATGATCAGGTCATCAAAGTCGTAGCCATCATTCTGGGCCAGCAGCTGTTCGTACAACGGATACACGCGGGCTGCCGCCTCGGCAATTGGTGATTGGACTTCAGCAGCAAACGCCTCTGGTGAGGTCTGGGTCGACTTGGCTTTGGAAATCATCGAGCGAATATTTCTCGGCGTTACTTGCTGTGGGCTGATATTGAGTGACGTACAAGCCTCTCGAATCAACCGTTCGCTGTCAGTAGTGTCGACAATAGTGAAGTTAGCGGAGCGAGGGGCATATTTGTGCTGGGCGCGGAGTAATCGAACTCCCAGGCCGTGAAACGTTCCTAATGCCATCTGTCTTGCAGCTGCTTCGCCCACCAGTGCGCTGACGCGAGCACGCATTTCTGCGGCTGCCTTATTAGTGAAGGTCACCGCCAAAAGTTGCTGTGGGGTAGCGGTTTTGGTGCCGATTAGATGGGCCAATCGGTGCGTTAAGACTCGTGTTTTGCCCGAACCAGCACCCGCTAGGACCAGTACCGGGCCGTGCAGGGCAGCGACCGCTTCGCGCTGTTTCTCGTTCAGACTGGTCAGAGCATTTTGCATGTTCAGGCATTGTAGCGCTAATAATGACTTTCCCACAGTCCTCATACGGTGTAATAGACCCCCTATATGGCCAGGTAACAGGGTGTGTTTAACCCTGTTATTTAAAGCCATTAATGGAATATCTTGTCAATATTGACTGGTACCGCCTGCCGACTACAATCCAACACTGTGATTATGCCAATAGCGGCTGACAAACAAGTTCAGCCTGGTGCGCACAATAACAAATACCACCAACACAAACATCCTTGAATCACTACGCGAGACACGTATTTACGGTTACTTTTCGGGGGGCCGTGGCTCGCAAGAAAGGATGTCACTTATTTCTAGTTTCAACAGAGAGCAGGTTAAGAAGTATGCCGTACACGCGGCGTTTCTTGGTCTGGTCGCAGCGGTGAGCCTACAGGGACGAGCAATGGCTGGCGTCAGTCACAACTCGCTGCTCTATACGTTGGTGTCTGGTGAGGAAGTAATCGAGGGGCCGCTGGATCCTTCAGCGTACGCTCAGACCGATGCGCCTGGTGTCGGCGGGGCTCGCTTAGCGGCAGTTAATGCTGGCGCTGGTATTGATATCATTACGTTTGATAATCCAGAGGTGCAGTTCTCCGCCACGCTGGGTGGTAATGTGGTGATGGCTCCGCTATCGCCGGTATTGCCTGATCCTGAACAGGATCCTGGCGCACCCACTCTACAGAAAGCTCGTGTGTATACTGTTCGCGAGTCAGACACGATTGCTGGTATTGCTGAACAGTTTGGAGTTTCTACTAACACCATTCTAGCGGCTAATGGTCTTACTGAACGGAACATAATTAAAGTAGGCGATCATCTTACTATCCTGCCTACCAGTGGCGCTCTACACACAGTGAGCTCTGGCGATACCCTGTTGGCTGTTGCTAACCGCTATGACATTGAGGTGTCTGAAATTGTCGAATTTAACAACTTGGCTGACGCGCACAAGTTGTCTATCGGCCAGAAGTTAATCATTCCTGGGGCGACAGTTAGTCCGGCAAATGCACCACGTATTGTTCCTGGTGGTACGCGCATTGCCAGTCGTAATCCAGATGGACCTACCCCACAGCCGGCTTCTATCTCGGGTGCTGGTATGCTTTGGCCTACGACTACGCAGCACATTTCGCAGTACTTTCGTTGGGGGCACACAGGTATTGATATCGATAGCCGGTCACGCCCTGCTATCTACGCCGCTGAGGCTGGCACAGTCGAGTTCGCTGGGTGGCTTGGTGCGTACGGTAACTTGATTATTATCAATCATGGTAATGGCCTACAAACCTACTACGGTCACAATCAGGCACACTACGTGACCAAGGGCTCGAAAGTGGCCAAAGGTGATGCTATTGCCAAAATGGGTTCAACTGGACGCTCAACCGGACCACACGTTCACTTTGAAGTACGACGTAACGGTCGCCCTATCAATCCGTTAGGCATGTTCTAACAATCCCCTATACCCCCTTCGAAATCCCGCTCGCGGGATTTTTTGATAAAAAAAACGGCGTCGCCTAAGCTTCGCCGCACTTCAGCGGGTAAGGGACACCGCAATGCCGAAGGGTACGATTAGCGCCAGTCCCACAATAGACAGGAGTACCAGCCAAAGCATCGCAGGAATCGCAACAAACGGATTCAGACTAGTTGCCGCCACGATCGGCCGGGCCAGTATTGCTTGCGCGAGACCGTGGTTCTTAGGCGACTGTTTACTCCAGGTTGCAATGCGTGGACCGTAAAACTTGTAGAGCAACCAACCAACGATCATGAGTGGGTTGAATGCAAACACATACCGACATCTTCGCCGTACCTGGCAAAGCTCGCGGCTGCGGCCGAACGTAGCGGATACTACGTAGCAGTCGCCGTCAGAATTCCCTCTGTTGTCATCGTCGGGACCGTCATGATGCCAATTTCCTGTTGGTTGTTTGAACTCTCTGTTGCAATAGTTTTCGGGGTAGTTACTGGTTGGTGAGCCTCCGACCATGTCTCATACTCCTTAGGGCTTCCTCGCGTGAGCGAGGAATGGGTGTGATTTAAAAGGTGCCGTTACTGTAGGGAACCCTAGCAAGGCTCGAGAAGCCTCGCAACCTTACTCCTCGTCGTCATCTCCGCCGCCGCTACGCCTTGATTTTTTGCTCCACCATCGTTTCTTGCGCCGATGGTAGGGCCAGACAAATAGAGCTAGGGCGGTGGCTAGGAGGCTCACATCACGAATCGTTACCGCGTCGACGCCGTTGGCGATGACGATACCAGCTAAGTGTAGTCCGGCTAGGAGAGCTGCTAGCTTCGGAATGCGACCCGAGATGAGCAGTAATCCTAAGATGAGGTCAAAGGCTCCACTGAGCTGCAGAGCAGTTTCACGCGTCAATCCGAATGGCAGCACCTGCGGCAAGAAGCTGATCCAGGAATCAGGGGTTCGCACTATATCAATACCAATCCAGAGAAAGACTATGCCGAGCCCAACTCGCATTAGTAGGTGGGGGTAGCCGTACCGTCCGTATCGCATTGCGTGAGTATACCACGCACTTTTTTAGGAGCTCACCTTACGGCGCTTGGTGCTGGCAGTACCAAGCTAAAGATACTAGCCGCTACTATTGTCTTCGCCTACGGTGGGGGCAGGAGTTGGCGTTGGGGTTGCGGTTGGCTCGGGTGTTGGAGTAGCAGTTGGTACGGGGGTAGATGTAGTCGTCGGCGAGGCGGACGGATCAGGAGACTCTTCACTATCTCCATTGGGCGCAGCAGACCGGTACGGAGCGACGTCTACGATAATATTCTTCTCTCGGTCATACAGGATAGCGCGACTAGAGGTGATGATAAGAAAGTTTCCATTACGAGCTTGGTTGAAAAATTCATTGGCCTCACGCAGCCGATCCACGTCCGTAATAGTAGCGACAGTCGGGGTCTCGTCTGTTGGCAATTGCATCAAAGTGCCTACTTGCGCTAGCACTTCCTGATTGAGCTCGGCACTATTTTGCTGGGTTGATCCTTCCTGGATTTGGGCTAGTTCAGCGGCTGTTTCTTCCAGTCGTGTCTCAGTCTCGCGCCTGCTTTGTTCCGACCGGTACAGCATAAAGGCTATGACGACAAGCACTACTACAACACCGATTATTAATTTTCGGCTCATGCCCGATTTGGGCGCAGCTATGGATGTTTAGCTGGGTTTTGTTTCTGAGTTCTCTTTAGCCATCATCGCAGTATAGTAAGCGGCCTAGGTAAGGGCAAGTCTCGGCTGGGGATGGATTATTGGGTGCCTAAAAACACTCCAAAGCGGTCGCTGCGAATCACCTATTCACCTTTATTGGTTGGGATATCGTTTCGCGTGTAGCCAGCCAGTATTTCGGTGACTATATCGTTAACTTCCTTAGGGTCTTGCTCGCTTTTGATGATGTAGCGAACTGCACCTTTGGACAGGGCCGCCTCGGCGTCTTTCTCACTGGCTAAGTTAGTGAGGACTACTACTGGAACATCCTTAGTGTCGTCTGTTCCCTTTAGCTTATCGAGTACTTCGAGACCATTCATTTTAGGCATCATAATATCGAGTAGCACCAGATCAGGCTTCATTTGTTTTATTTTCTTGATGCCGTCGGCTCCATTGTTGGCTGTTTCCACTTTATGACCCTCAAACGAAAAAGCCTTCTCGTACATGCGGATCATTATTGGATCATCTTCGATTAGGACTAGCTTAGCCATAAGGTTATTTAAAGTATTAGGTATAAAAACGAATCAGGCAATCGGGAGTGTGAAGAAGAAGGTTGATCCTTCGCCGGGTGCTGACCGTTCAAGCTCGATAGTGCCACCCATCTGCTCGATGAGCAACTTTGAAATATACAAACCCAAGCCGGAACCCTTGGTGACGTCGCGCGATAGAGTGTCGGTACCGACCTGTTGGAATTTCTGGAACAGCAGCGATTGGCTTTCTGGGGCAATACCGTGGCCGGTGTCAGTTACCGACACCTTGAATTGGCCGTTACGCTCAGCTGCGGTCACACTCACACCGCCCTGATCGGTGAACTTGATAGCGTTGCCAATCAGATTAAACAGCACTTGTTTGACACGGTTGGGATCAGCCTTGGCCAGAGGGAGGTTGGGTGATGTCTCAACTTCACAGTCGATGCCCTTGGCTTTGGTCTGACTCTTAATCTCATCGATCACGTCGTCGATCAGTTCTATAAGACTAAATGATTCTATGTTGAAATCGACCCTTCCCTGCTCGAGCCCGGAGGCGCTGAGGAAATCGTTCACTAGCTCAATTAGGCGCACGCTCGAGGTATGCATATCATCGATCATGTCAGCGATCTGGGGCTGGGCTTTTAAGACCTCGCCAAAGTACTGTTGAATGAGAGCGGCGTTACCACAGATGGCAGTGAGCGGTGTTCGGAGTTCGTGTGAGGCAACTGCAAAGAAATCATCTTTGGTGCGTTGCAACTGTGTAACCTCTCTAATATCTTCAAGGGTTGCGACTGTGCCAATTGCCGTCTCGGCAATTATCGGCGTTACCTGAACGCGGATAATAGCGCCACCGTGCTCTATTATATAGGGCTCACAGGCCTCCAGATCACGCCGGCACTGCTGGCTTTTCTCGCGCACGTTGAGCGTATCGTACAGCAAGGCTTCTAGTGATTGCTCACCGCGATTCGAAAACAGCTGACCAACCAGGTCGTTCATGTAAACGATATTATCCTCGTTATCGGACATTACTAGTCCCAGCGGCAAGTTATCGAGAGCCGTCATTAGCCGCATCCGCGCCTTGTGCGATTCATCAGTGCGCTGTTCTACCTCAGCCTCCATCTTTGCCTGGACCTGTTTTAATTCCTGCTCCAGCCGACGCTGGGTACGCTTTTTTTGCAGTATAACGGCGATGAGGACACCGATGGTGATGGCACTTAGAGCAACGACCAAACTACCGGCAATCAGTAGAACGCTCGTCATGTGTTTTAGCGGACCTGGTAAGAAATGTAACGGGCGATCAGGTATGAAGGAATAATCGATAACACCATTAACAGGGCGGCGACGAAAAAGGTGAGCTCAACCGATCGGTTGGCGGTTTTAAGCACCGTCAGCTGCGGACGGCCCACAAACAACATACCAACGGTCTGTCCAGTTACGTCTTTGAGCGGTAGATAGGCCGCAAAATACGGGGTGTTAAATAGTTCCACCGCACCACTATAGTTGTTGCCTTGCTCCAACACTTGCGCAACTACTGTTGGGTCCTCTTCAGTCACACCTACCCAGCGCGACCTATTATCAGCTGCCACCAGAGTGGTTGCCGACAGGACATTTCCCCCGTAGATGGCGGCCTCTAGGCCGGTGGTACGCTTTAATCCATCAACAAATGCGTTGTCGACGACCGTCCCCGTTAGTACCGTACCGATCGTTCGCCCGGCGTGCTTGATTGGTGTGGCTGACTGGATAGTAACGCGCGGTGACAGGGGTCCATCTTGTACTACTACGGACGAGGTGGCTTCTTCGTTGAGAGCTCGCTTCACTGTTGGGTCCTCGGACAATGAATCACCTATCCGTTCAGTGTCTTCGCCTCGCGCTAACACCTGCCCATCAATCCCTGTGATAACTAGAAAGCGCCGTTGTTTGGTTAGTAGTAAGGATTGCGCGAGTTTGGCTAGCTCGTCAATATCCTCGGCGACAACAGCGGTTTGTACTTGTTGATTCTGCGCCACTACTTCGGCATCAGATAGAGTTGCGTCTTTTAGACTATCTAGCGTGTAATCTAGCACCTTAGCGTCAGTATCTAGACGTGCCAGCGCTTCCGCTTGTAGACTACGCAATAGCAGACCGGTAAACACCGTGGTTGTGATCATGAAGACGGCCAATACGGTAGTGGTGAGAATAATAAAGATTTGTGAGTCGAAGCGCTTTAATAGGTAGCGCCACACCCAGCGGCCAAGCACTACTGCGGCGATCAGCAGGGCGGCGTGCTCTAGTAGCCACAAGGGGCCAAATGGTGCGACGAGCTGATGGATACTGACGTTGCTAGTGTTACGCAGTAAACGAGCTAGGGCGGCCAGGTCCGCGAAGGCAATGATAAAGAACCCGATGGCAATTGGCTTTAGATGTCGTTCCATTCCGCGGGTGGCCCGGCGCCAGTAGAGCCAGGCGACGGCGCCCGCTAGAAATGGAAATGCCAGACCCCAGGGGGCGCCGGTGCCAAAGGCTGCGACTGCGCTTAATTTTTGGTCTGATCGCTCATTAAAACCAGCGTATTTTTTGGTTGGGGCCTGCTGCAGCGGCTTGGCTAGCAGTCCTGTGAGTAGTAGGCCATAGCCCAGCAAACGTGTGATGACCAATAGCCAAGAGGTAATTTGGCCGCTGGCAAGCGCTGTCTCAACGGTGACTGACTCAACCAGCCTGGCTTGCAGAACGTATGAGGCGGCGATTAATAGTAAGCCGATCAGGCGGGGCACTTCCTTCCATTGTCGTTCCTTAAACCAGGCATCGTAGTACAACCACCAAATGGCGAATATCACTAACGCCACCAGGAAGCTAACGGCGAAGTGTACGTTGGCGAGGAAAAATTGATTAATCATCATTCGTTATTATCGACTGAATTACTCAAAGCCCGCAGTTGATCAAATCCTAACACACCGGTTGATATTCTTTGTAGCCTTCCGCTGGCGTCAATGAGAGCGTGGCTTGGTAAATGGGCCGTTGGTAGCGCTTCTAGAATTTGGCCCTTGGGATCAGCCACCAGCGGCGTGGTGTAACCGCCGCGTCGAGCGAACAGCTCTGTCGCCGCGTCCGAATCGTGCACCATGATGCCAATTAGCTGAACATCGTCGCCGACTTGGTTGCCGAGCTGATCAAGTGTCGTTAGTTGCTCGGTCGTCGCCGGTGACCAGCTAGCCAGAAAGCTCACGATGGCCGGCCCGGTCACTAGTTGGCTTAGCTCCGGCAATTCCTGACCAATTAGCTCAGCCGGTATGCTGGCGGGGATAGTCGCCGGTAGTGGGGCTGGTGCGATAGTAGCGGTTGACTGACGGAAGCTCGGCAGCAGCCGACGCTCCAAACTGAGATTGGTGGTGATAGGAGAGCTGGTGGTAAGTGAGAAGATATCACTTTTGAGTCGTCGATGACCGCTGGCATCAACCTGTAGGTAGTAGCGGCCGGGAGGTAGCATGAGGTGATAATTACCCTGCTCGTCAGTCGTCTGTGGGTTAATGATCCCGAATGGCTTACCGTCCCAGATAACGAATGATTGGGTGATCGGGTTGAAGGAATACACCGTTAGCTGCGCGCCTGGTAGTCCCTGATTGTTGTGATCAAGGACTAAGCCAGGTTGGTGCACAATGATATTGTTGAGTGAGCGGGTAGTTTCATTGTCGGCCCCGTCGCGCGCTCTGGCGGTCAGCGGGGTAATACCTGGCTTATCAAAGCTAACCACCCCTGACCACAATCCTGTCGCTTGATTTTGGGCTAATGAGAATACTTGGTCACCAGCTAGCAAGTCGACGGAAGTCGCACCACCAATCGTCGAGAGAACAACTTTGTGGTTCAAGCCAACGATGGTTGGGATCAACCCTTGCTGATTGGGCGTCAGTATCTGTGGGCCATGGGCGTAAAGCGCTAGGCCGACTTGCGGCGGAAGTTGATCGATGACGAGCGTATAAGTGACCGAAGTCCCGACGTTGGAACTGCTGTCAAAGGCGCGTATTCGAATGGGGTAGTCTCCATCGGCGTTGATTCGGGGACGAAAGGAAAAGGTGGTTGCTGTGGCACCTGTAGACGTAATTGAGTCCACTCGCTGCCAATTACGACCACCGTCGATCGAGTAGTGGATATTGGCTATACCACCTGCATCTCTGGCCCATCCGGTCAGCGTTGGTGTTTGTCCGTACGGCCGCGACAAATTGCTTATCAGCGACACTGTGGGCAACTCCGTATCGGTTGGTGGAGTGACGGTTGGTGTCGGCGTTGGTGTGGGGGTAGTGGTAACCACGGTTGTTTCTGATTCTTCAGACGAACTACCGCTAGATGATTCTCCTGATGAGGATGTAGCTTCTGGTGTCGGTGTTGGTGTGCTACTAGCAGTGGCTGTAGTTTGAAACGTGTTGTCCCCTGTGACACTACTATTACTGGCTTCATCAACACTCGTTACCTGGTAGTGGTATGTCGTTCCTGCATCCAAGCCAGTTAATTCTAATGAATGAGCTGTCACGTACGCACTGTCTGTTACGGTGCTACCGTAGCTGGTCGTTGTTCCGTAATCCGTCATTGAATCCGCGTCCTCATCCGTGGTCCAGGTAATAGTCGCGCCAGACGAAGTGATACTGGTAGCTGTCACATCAGAGATAACCGGTGCGTTACCATCATCCGAAATCGTTACTGTAGGATTGCCGCTGCAAGTGAATGGATCTGCTCCCCCGTTGTCATCTGAGGTTTCTACCGTCCAGGCCGCATTTACCACCTGCGTATTGCCAGTCTGGACAGTCAGTCTGAAATCAACGCTGTTGCCCGGCTCTATCGAATCATTCGAGAAGACCACTTCTGTGGGTGAATTAATTGACCTAGGCCACCCCGGGGCTGAGGCTTGGGTGATCTCAAATTGCTCAGACGTTGATATGATCCGTATCCACACAATGTCCGCAGAGTCGGTGTTGTTAACCGTAAAGTCTAGATTATCCGAGCTATTCGTGTTGATCCGCGTTGGTGTGACCGAGGTGCTACACGAGGTTATAGCCGCTAAGCTGACTTGTTGCCATAGTCCAGCCAGGCTGATCAAGCCAATCAGGAAAACTATGCCCATTCGTTTCATCTTTTCATTCTAGCACGTTACAGCTACACTCCGCTCTATGCGCTATCTTGTATCTTTCGTGCTCGTCGGACTAGTTTCTTTTGTTGCTGGGGCTTATTGGCAGTCGAGTCGTGCCACCGAGCTAGTGCCTGCGCCAAGCGTGGCGCCGCAGCCGCCAGCGCAGTTGAACGTCGTCACGGGCGCGATCGATGGCATCACTATCGAAGTTACTGGTGGTCAACGGGTGCGCTACCTTGGCACCCGCACACCGTCTCCCTCCCACTGTTTTGGGGTGCAATCACTAACAGCCAACCGAGAACTAATTGGTCAGAAGGTGCGTTTGGAGGCGGATCCGCTCATTGATCAAGCTAGTGATGGTGCTTGGATTCGTTATGTATGGCTCATTCCAGACGAAGCGGCAGAGTCAGAGGAAACAGACCCCGCCGAAACCGAGTCAGAGGAAGCTGATCCAGACACAATACTAGTTAATGAAAAAATTATAGAAAATGGCTGGGGATTTCTCCATGCTTCAGCGGAAATGCTGTATGGCACACGGATGCAAGCCGCAGGTAAATATGCGGCCGCTACCAACAAGGGATTATGGAGCCAGTGTGAAGTGGCGAAAGATGAGGCAACGGGACTACTAATGACGCAAGAGCTTGTACCATCAGACGACACAGAACCGATTAAGTAAGTAGATTATGGCGGGCAGAAGCGTGTCTCTGGGGGCAGCAGCAGAAGGCTTGACACCAGTGTCTACTCATTGCATAGGCAGTGTCTACACACCCTCACTGTATTTCTGCTCTATTGGGAGCTGGGAATACCCCGCGGTCCGCCAGCTGGCGGAGCCGCGGGGATGAGAGGCTTTCGAAAACGTTGCGGCGGCGGCCGCCACTTTGCCAACAAAACGACCCGGGTTCCATTCGCCTCGAAAATACCCCGTGGCCCGCCCATCGGGGCGAGGCTCGCTCACGGCGGCTTGCCGCGGGGTGGCGAATGGATCGTTTTATTAAGCTAATCTGCTGTATTGATGATCATTAGTCGATTGCGAGTGGCCGCTGGACACGAGCTAAAGACCCAGAAGGGCGTGGACCAATCTTCGTCGTTACCGCCTGAGTCAGTGGTGTTATCGGCGTAAATGTCGTAGGTCCCGGCCAGTGAGTCTGTCACGTCCAACCAGTTGGTACACGCGTCTGCAGCCGTGACGTCAAGCAAAAATGGGACATTGGTCGTGCTGGAGATAACATTCAAGCGATCATTGGTATCTAAACCATCAATATCAAGCGTGTTGGCTACGTCGTATTCGTAGATGGCTGGCACTCCGTTTCCGGCTGCTAGCTCTGTAATTTCGGCTTGCGATAGGGCGCGATTGTAGATGCGAACATCGTCGATATGACCATCAAAGGTTCTGGCGCCATCATGGCGATTGCCTATCCTAAAGTTTTGTCCTACTGCGTTTACGGCTCCGTCCGGGGCACTAACCTCTGTCGTTGCAACCGCTAACCCATCAACGTAGCACTGCGGATCATTGGCAGTGGAGGAGCTGTCATACGTGATAACTACGTGATGCCAGGCATCTAGACCCACGGCGCACGTCCATTGGCCACCTGTGGTACCACGGGTCTGGTAAAAGGATAATCCACTGTTGGTACTTCTTGTATAAAAGACCCACCCACCATAAGGAGCCCCATCAAAATTTGCATTCCCGATGATATTCCCATTGTCACTTTCTCCGTAGCCGTCGGCATTGATCCACGCGGATACTGTACCACCGCTCGAAAAGGGATCGTCATAGGCAGCGATATCGCCAATATCTACTTCATCATCATCCGCGTCAAATTCGAGACTGTAATCGTTTTGGAAGTTGAGAGAGGCTTTGATGCTCGAGTCCCAATCACCAGCCTCCATGTTAGTGAGCGTGCCCGAGTTGGAGTTAGCAGAGGAGTCAGTTGCTGCAGTTCCGGTACCTTCATCAAACTTCCAGTAGCCGATAAGGCTGGTGTCATTGCCCACACCAAAGGTGAGGTTCTTATCTGTTGTGTCGTCCGTCGTCTCCTGCTTCGTGAAGTTATAGAACGTAGTGGTGCCTCTGACGGCTTGGTCGACCCCATCTAGGGTCACCGTTCCGCTTTGATCGGTAAAGCCTGAGGCTCCCGCGTAGTTGTTCCAGTCATTCGCCAGCGTGATGGCGTAACTTGTGCCCGAGACATCAAGGATGCCGCTCTGGATGTATAAGTCATTATCGACGTCGAGAGCAGTGTTTAAGGTATAGGTGGCAGTGCCGTCATCGCCGTCGGCGTACTTACCGTTGGCTAAGTTGGTTATCTCGCTACTCGTCAGGGCATAGTCATAGATGCGGACGTCATCGATAGAGCCGTCCATCAAACCATCTGTACCATTACAGC
>NZCO01000047.1 GCA_002686445.1 bacterium
CGCGACTAAAGACATCATGGTTGAGGGCGGATTGACGGTTAGGGCGCCTCTATTCATTAAGACGGGCGATACCGTATTAATAGACACTAGAGATAAATCCTACGCCGAGCGAGTGGGCTGAAGCTTCTCGCTGCACTTAGATATGTCCTGCTGCGGGACAAGCGAAATCCCGCGAAGCTAAAAAGGCGCCTACCCCACGTCGCCCCGCTATTGGCGGTGCTCTGCGGGATACCCCATTCGCATTGAACCACGGCCTCGACGGCCGGGGGCTTTTTAGCGAAGTGGGGTAAACCTGCCACAATATACGGACAAAAACGTCTTGACTGCGAGAGTGAATCGCGGAACGATTACTAGTGACGATGCCTTTGGCATCATAAGCGCCCCGGGACGCTCTCCCGATAACAAAAACCGCCGTGATGTATCACGTATTGGCGGATTTTGTTGACTTCCCCTCTTATTGGGCGTCGAAATACCACGCCGCTTACGGCGGGGTATGGAGACGTTCTCAAGCGCCGCGGCGGAGGCCGCCACTTTGCCAACAAAACGGCCCAGGTTCTGTTCGCTCCGCCAATACCCCATGGTTCGCCATGGGGTGAGCGAATGGACCGTTTTATTCTTGACTACAACCCTTGTGCCTAGCAGAAGCAAAAAAACAGGATCAATTCTTACGAAGTACCTTCAGGAAATAAGTGAGTCACCCTTGCTGACCGCAGATGAAGAGCAGGAGCTCGCCACTGAGATTCAGCTCATGGGTAACCTCGAAGCCCACCAGAGAATGTTACGTTCGAATTTACGATTAGTAGTGAGTATTGCCAAGAAGTATTCACCCGGGAATGACCCAGATATGTTGATGGACCTGATCCAGGAAGGAAACTTAGGACTCATGCGCGCCGTTGATCGGTTTCAACCAGGGCGCAACACGCGCTTCTCAACCTACGGAGTGTATTGGATCAAGCAAGCTATATTGCGAGCACTAAAAGCGCGACGGACAGTTCGGTTACCGGAAAATGTCGTTGATCGATTATTAAAAATGCAGCGGACGAAGCAGCGCCTATATCAGTTGCTCGGCCGAGTGCCGACGCCTGAAGAGATCGCTCAAGAAATGGAGGCGACGCTAGTTGAAATCCGTCGTCTGGAGGCCGCCGCCGCAGAGGTCGTGTCGCTTGATCAAACGAGTCGCGGGGCGGACCAGAGTGAATCGAGCAGCTTGGGTGACTTGTTGGCAGATGTTGAGGCACCGCAGCCTGATGATGTAGCAATCACCGAGCTCATGCGGGTGGAAATCCAGCGCGAGGTGGCAACGCTGCCGGCTCGCGAGCAACAGATATTAGCCCTGCGCTTTGGTCTGAGTGGCAATAAGCCACATACCCTAGAAGATATTGGCCATGAATTTGGGGTCAGTCGCGAGCGAGTTCGCCAGCTGCAGAACGCGGCCCTAGAGCGATTGCGCAAGCGGCGAGCAATCCAGCGCGCCTACCAATAGACAATCATTGTAGATACACCGGGGCTCGTGTAGCCGCGTGCTACACTGTAGGGCATGTCCGATTTTTTGTGGGGAGCAGCTACGAGCGCTCACCAGGTCGAAGGCAACAACGTTCACAGTGATTGGTGGGATTGGGAGAAGAGTACCAACGGGGTTACTCGGTCCGGTGTGGCAGCAGATCACTATCGGCACTTTGCCGAAGACTTTGCCTTGGCGAAAGAGCTCGGGCACAACGCCCATCGCCTGTCACTGGAGTGGAGTCGATTAGAAGTTGAGCCAGGTAAATGGAACGAGCGGGCGATCAGTCACTACCGGGAAGTGTTGCTGGCACTGCGTGAGGCGGGCCTGACCTCGTTTGTGACGCTGCACCATTTCACCAACCCACAGTGGTTCGCCACGCAGGGCGGTTGGCTGGCTCGTAGCGCGCCAGTACGCTTTGCCCGTTATGCGGCCATGGCGGCTGATCGATTTGGTGACCTGGTTGATTTTTGGGTGACGATTAATGAACCGATGGTCTACGCGACCCAGAGTTTTTGGCACAAGCGCTGGCCCCCTCAGCTGGGCAGTTGGTCGGCGCTGCGCACTGCACTACGACACCTCGCGTCCGGCCACGAGCTAGCTTATCAGGAGCTGCATAAGCAATTGCCGGAGGCTCAGGTGGGCATAGCCAAGCACGTGATCGCCTATGTTCCCAGCGACAATGCGACCTGGACCGGGCGCCAAGCCGCGGCTTGGGAAGACAGCTGGTTTAACCATCGTTTTTTTAAGCAGACGCCGGACTCACACGATTTTATTGGCGTGAACTATTACTTTCATCAGCGCCCGCAATCCGTTTCGCTTATCCCACCACGACTCCACACACAGGCCTGGCAGGGAGCAGTATCTGATATGGACTGGCCTATTTGGCCGGAAGGGTTAGCGCATGCGCTACGCGGCATGAGCCGGTATAAAAAACCTTTGTATGTGACGGAGAACGGGTTGGCGGATGCCAAGGATACGCGGCGTCCTGACTTCATTCGTGATCACCTACGCGTCATAGAGCGGGCACAAGCTGATGGTATTGATGTGCGTGGCTATCTGCATTGGTCACTGCTCGATAACTTTGAGTGGGATCACGGCTTTGATCCGCGCTTTGGTTTGGTTGAGGTAGATTACGCCACCCAAAAGCGCACTCCGCGGCAATCCGCGTACGTGTATAGGGCTGTTATTGAGCAAGCTGGCGGATAAAAACTTTTGCACCAGTACTCATTCCCGCAAGAAGCGAATCCGAATTATACTAATTAGATGTTGTACTTGGCATACGCGTTGCTCGGTCATGTAGGCAACGCATTCGTCTTCATCATCGACAAGACATTGTTGACTGGCGACAATCGCATTAGTAACCCGTTGCGGATGGCCTATTACACGGGCTTATTGTCGATCTTAGCAGTGGTGTTGCTTCCGTTTGTTCCAGACTTACCGACAGTGTGGTTGTTAACCTGGTCGACCATTGCCAGCGCATTCTTTTTGGGCGCGCTGTGGGTATTTTTCGCAGCACTCAAGACGGACGAGCCCACCCGGGTAGTACCTGTCATCGGCTCTGCCGTGCCACTGTTTACGCTGCTGTTTGCGGTGGCGTTCTTGGGGGAGCGACTCACGGGACTCCAAATACTGGGCGTTATTGTTCTAATAGTTGGTGGCGTATTGCTTTCCATAAGTATTAAAGGCGTCAGGGGGCTTTCTCGACAAACTATCTGGCTGACATTGTTCGGCGGTATCTTGTTCGCAGCACATTTTGCGACGATAAAGTATATCTACAACGGGTACCCCTCATTCCTCGGCGCATTCATGTATTCTCGCCTGACCATGACGCTAGTCGCGGTGCTGTTTATGGGTCCCCTACTGTGGATTTTAAAAAAATCGCCTCGTCCGCGCCGCCAAAAATCTGCCGCTAATCATCAAAAAACAGCCGTTGTTACCAGCTTGTTTATTGGCAACAAGGCGCTGGGAGCAGGGACGGTCTTACTGCAAAACTACGCCATCAGTCTTGGCAGTGTCACGGTTGTAAACGCCTTACAGGGAACGCAGTACCTGGTGCTGTTAGTGCTAGCCATTGCTGTCTCTCGCTGGTGGCCGCACTTGTGGGCTGAAGAGCTGAAACGCGTAGCGCTCTGGCAGAAGCTATCTGGTATTATATTAGTTAGTTCTGGCCTAGCCTTAATTCTGATTTAGTATGGGTCGTCGACGCCGAGCGAAAATTAGAGGGTGGTTCTTCGCGATCATCGCAGTCGTGCTGCTGTTATTGATGCTCCTAGCCGCACCAAACCCGACGGCTGATCGCCAAGTCTATGGTGTTTCGTTCTCAGCCCCACACGCTCGAGGGATTGGTCTCGATTGGCAGCAAACCTACCAAGCTATTTTGACTGACCTGGGCGTTAAGCGCCTGCGCTTAGCTGCCTACTGGAATGACATTGCTCCGGAAGAGGGCGTGTTCAATTTCGAAGAGCTTGACTATCAAATGGATCAGGCGGCCGCCAACGATGCGCAGGTGATCTTAGCAGTTGGTCGCAAGCTCCCCCGCTGGCCGGAATGTCATGCACCCGACTGGGTCAAAGACTATCCCAAAGCTCAGCAAGATCAGTTCCAGCTCGACATGTTGGCCACGGTGGTTGACCGGTATAAGGATCATCCGGCGTTGCGGATGTGGCAGCTAGAAAACGAACCGTTGTTGGAGTTTGGCATTTGTCCGCCGGAAGACCGAGCGTTGCTTGAGACGGAGCAGCTGTTGGTTCGCTCGTTTGATCCAGATCATCAGATCATGATCACTGACTCGGGCGAGTTGAACTCGTGGATTCCTGCCTCGCAATATGGCGACATCTTGGGCACCACCATGTATCGCACTGTGTTCTCTGGCCGGACGCAGAAGTTATTCCGCTATGACTACATTTTCCCCTCCTGGCTCTATCGCGCCAAGGGTCGCTTGGTCAAGATTGTGAATGGAAACGACGTATTGATCTCTGAGCTACAAGGTGAGCCTTGGGGTGTCGCACCGTTTCCTGATATGACGGTGGAGCAGCGCCGTGAGTCGCTGTCACCGGATCGTCTCCGGCAGCTGCAAAGATTTGCGGCACGCACCCAACTACCCGAAGCCTACTGGTGGGGAGTTGAATACTGGTACTGGGAAAAGGAAGTAAACGGGGAGGATGTGTTCTGGGAAACAGCGCGCGGATGGTTCTAAAGTAGGGTGTCATGTTGACTACCGGTGAATGGTTGATAGTAATTGCGGGCGTGCTGCTGGCTGTGTCGTTGCCGTTTCTTGCGGCTGGATCATATGTGCTGTGGATCATGGCGCAGGCCATATACTTCATTGGATTAGGAGTGGCAGTCACCTATTTTTTGGCGCAGCGTCGTGTTTGAGATAGCGCTACTCGACGTCGTTTCGTTTATTCGACAGGGGTCCGCGGCGATAGCCGGAGCCGGCGCCCTGTTTGGCTTATTTTTTTTCAGTGGTGGCAAGAAGCAACTATTCCGCGCTATCGACCAGAACACTGTAATAGCGTCGGTGGTGTACATAGTGGCCTGGCTGGTCGGGTGGATGATACGTGTGCCAGCGGTAGCAGCACACGTCGGTATTTCGCTCGAGCCAGCGATAGATGATTTCGCGCGAGGCTACATGGTGCAGTGGCCGCTGGTGATAATCTTAGCGATTCTGGTACTGACGAGCCGGCGCGGGTTTGCGCGGATGCCACAGGCATACAATCTGTCTTTCTTTGTGGTGATGAGCATTCTGATTAGCACGTACGGGGTGGCAGCCTCATTCGGTAGGCAGGAGCTGTCGTACATTTTGCACGGGTGGCATTCCATCCTCACGTTAGGAACTGTAGTGGTGCTCGATTACCTATTCTTTGCCAGTCGGAACGACCGTCGCCAGCTGGCAATGTTGACTGAAACGTTTTCATGGTTCACTGTGCTCATCTTCGTGGGGCTCGGCTTGGATTGGATAAGTACCTACTTTATTTTGCCCGGGGCGTTGGATGCCAGTCAGCGATTTTTCTTCGTCCAGACATTGATCGTGATTATTGTCATTAATGGTGCCTTGTTGTCCGGTCCGCTGACACGAGCGGCCAGTACATATCTGTCTGCGCAGAAAAAGCTGCCTCGCAACCTGCATCTGGGATTGGGTCTAATGGGCGTGATATCGCTGGTGTCGTGGGTGTCGATTACGTTCCTTGATTTCGTGCAAGACATTGGGCTGACGTACGGACAGCTGGCGACGGTGTATCTACTGCTGATAGCCGGGGGCTTCCTCACGCATCTCGTCATTGACGGCTGGCCGTTGGGAACCAAGAAGATTTTCCGCAACTTATAGTCCGGAATGAGCCTCTAGAAGGGTTAAGAACGGCTCAACCACCGGTTGAGCCGTTTTAGTGCGCGGCTGCACTAGTTGACACTAACAGGATCCGGATGCATCGTTGGGGGCTCTTTACCAACTAAACCAGTTATAGGAGACATGCCGTGCTGCATATATCACTGCAGGTGTGGGCAGGTGTGTTTTACCTGCTCAACAAGATCTTCTTATCGCGTAAGGAACGAACTGAGGGTGTAGTTAAGCGGCGGTGGCATATAGCGGCGTGGATAGCCTACCCGATTGGTTTGCCAGCCTGGGTTATCATCTTTATCAGCGAACGGAACTGGATAGCGGCGGCAGTTGAATCAGGCGGTGCACCAGCCATGCTCATGGGCCTTATCATCGCGATACGAGGCAAGGGCAAGGAGCCACGTTGGTTAGACTTCGTAGCGCTAGTCGCCATCGTCGGGGGCTTCGGCTTCAGTCTATGGGATTTCGGTGGCCTAACGGTGCTGAACCAGTGGCTTGAAACTGGTATCGTGGTTGGCTTTCTCGTCGGCACATATCTACTCGCTAAGGAAATACCATCAGGATATCTGTGGTTCATGTTCATGAACGTGCTCACTGCCACACTCATGTTCCGTGAGCAGTATTATTGGCTCGCGGGGCAGCAAATTGTCTCGCTCGGCTTCGTTATTGATGCTTATCGCATTCAGCGCAGCCGCAACCAATCCTCGTAAACTCTCTAACAACCGTCATCCATGACGGTTTTTTTATCTGGTGCCCTTACTACCTCGAGCATCAGCTCGTGGATGTAAGGGCTCTTTGACATAGTCTTAGCGGAGCTTGCTCGTCGCAGACAAAAGCCCCTGATACTCCAAGCGACCAGCGAAGCTGGGTAAGCTTGGGGTGGCTTTTATAGAAAAAACCTCACTTTGGTAGTGAGGCCTGTACGTTCGTGGTCCCTCATCTGAGGAAGAAGTCGAAACCTTTGGTACGAAGGACTTGGCTACCGGGAGGCAGGGTGACTTCAGGAACACCTGGACTCAGATACTGGATACCTGGCTCCGCTGACGTGTCCATTGCTTGCCAGGGAAAGGGCAGCTGCGAGTCGCCATAGACGATATTCGCCTGGACTCTCTGTCCGAGTTCTGCGGCTTTGGCGATGACCAGCTGTGGGGCATGGGCACCAAAGAGAATGAGTCTGCGTGGGTTGCGAGAAGAGAATTGCGCCGCCGCTCCCTGCCGGCCCCACTTGATGCTGCCTGCGAGGGCAGTGGCAGTATCGGGTGTCCAATCCGGGGCCATGTTCACAACGACGGTATACGCCTGGGGCGCAAACGGCCGAGGTCGACGTAGTCCCATTGTGTGCCAGACGATACTGGCAAACGTTAGTTCGCCAAACACAACTGCCGCGTATGGCAGGTAGTGCAGTGCCGTCGTGAGCCACCACGGCTGTACATTTAGTCCCATGGACCACACGAAGCCCGCGCAGTACGTGACAAACGCCGCCAAGGCGATTATCGCGGGGCGCCTAATGTTGCGTTCGGCTGTAGTCGGAAACCCGGGTCCTAGAGCGCTACTAATCACCGTAGCGATACCTGAGGCGCCGGCGGTAATTGCCGCCAAGCCTAAGGGCAGTAACATCCAACGAGAGCCAGAGGCAATTCCCCAGACCCCTACCGGCAGCAGCAGACACGTAGCAGCGTGTAAAACGGCGAAGTTCGGTATACGGTTCCAGCGTGATAGTTTCGGCCAGGTGCCGCCTTTGCGACTGACAGCCCAGAAGAGTGTCAGACATAGGCAGATCGATACGTGGAGGCTAAAAGCCAACAACGCATGATTGGACAAAAGGTAGACGAGGAAAGCAAACATGGCATATCTCCGGTCTATTTGACGGTTTGAAGGTACAGGGTGAGTCGCAGTTGCTCTGCGATTTACGCCCCAAAACAATAGCGCAGGGCTGTGGAAAAATCAATGTTGTTTTGCGACGTGTGTGGAACATAGGTATAGCCAAAAAGGCTATGTGAGGCGGGCATACGCCGTATTATTTTTTCTGTGTAGAGCCTCTTTTTCGATTTTCTGTTTTTTGTTCACCCCATATCTACACCCGATGTACGTTTATTGTGTCGGACTACACAAGTGGGATACAATACAAGAACTGTGATGCCGTCGCCAACGGTGTCGACCCTCTGAAAATTCAGAGTAACTAAGAGGACGTACGTATCGTTCCCTCTACTGTTCGCAACGTGCGAAAAAGTGGGAACAACACGTAGGTCCTCTCATCATCCTTCATCCTTCACAAACACAAAAACCATGGCTATCGAAAAAATAACAAAGCGCAGTGGGGAGGTCGTCGACTTCGACCAAAACAAGATCGAACTGGCTATTCATAAAGCCGCCCAGGCGACTAGTACCGAGATGAGTCACGACGCGATCGGCGAGATTACGCGTCAGGTCGTTACCGTTATTGAAGATAGTCACGGTGAAGCTACCCCGAGTGTTGAGCATGTCCAAGATATCGTAGAGCGGACCATAGCTGCATCCGGAAGTTTTGATGTAGCCAAGGCGTACATCCTGTATCGCTACCAGCAACTCGAGCGACGCGAGGAAGAGCAAGCCGAGATTGTAGCTAAGGCGAAGACGCATCAGTTGAATGTTGTTTTACGGGACGGCACGAAGGTGCCTTTTGATGTGAATGAAATTACTGCCTTTTTGGTGAAGTGTATTGGTGAGCACAGCGCGCAGATCGATACTGATGCAGTTGTGCAAGATGCCATCGGCAATGTGTATGACGGCATTACCACCGGCGAGATCAATCAGGCCGTGGTTATGGCCCTAAAGGGCAGGATTGAACATGATCCGGCCTACTCCACCGTGGCCGCTCGGGTACTGCTCAACGATTTATACCGAGAAGTCCTAGGCACCAATGAATTTAGCTCTGATTTTGCCGATAGTTATCAAAAGGGATTGATCGCTTCTATTACCAAGGGGGTAACCGAGGACCGATTAGACAAGCGTATGCTGGAATATGATCTGTCACGGCTAGCCAAGGCGATTGACGCCAGTCGCGACCAGCTGTTTGGGTATTTGGGTGCGCAGGTGCTGTATGATCGCTACTTTCAGAAGGATCTAGAGCAAAACATCTTTGAAACTCCGCAATATTTCTGGATGCGAGTGGCTATGGGACTAGCGCTGGGAGAGGACAATCGCGAGGAGCGAGCGCTGGAGTTCTACGAGACCATGTCGACGCTCCATTATGTACCGTCAACACCAACACTCTTCCATGCTGGTACCACCCATCCACAGATGAGCTCGTGTTACTTAACGACGGTTGAGGATGACCTATCTGCCATCTTTAAATCATTTGGTGATAACGCGCAGCTCTCGAAGTGGTCAGGTGGCCTGGGCAATGATTGGACTAACATTCGAGCGACCGGTTCCTTAATTAAAAGCACCAACGTCGGTAGTCAAGGAGTTATTCCCTTCCTGAAAATTGCAGACGCTACTACCGCGGCTATTAATCGCAGCGGCAAGCGGCGAGGTGCTACCTGTGTGTATCTAGAAACGTGGCACTACGACATCGAAGACTTCCTGGAGCTGCGCAAAAACACGGGCGATGACCGTCGTCGTACGCACGACATGAATACGGCCAACTGGATCCCGGATCTGTTTATGAAGCGAGTTATAGAAGATGGAGACTGGACACTGTTCTCGCCAGATGAAACTCCTGACCTCCACGATAGTTACGGTCGTGACTTTGAGCGTAAGTACGAACAGTACGAGCGGCAAGCGGCCGCGGGTGAAATCAATCTCTACAAAACAATTAAAGCCAAGCACCTGTGGCGCAAGATGATTACAATGCTCTTCGAAACGGGTCACCCTTGGATTACGTTCAAGGATCCGAGCAACATTCGTTCTCCCCAAGATCACGTCGGCGTGGTGCACAGCTCCAACCTATGTACGGAAATAACGCTCAATACGTCAGCAGACGAGACGGCTGTTTGTAACCTAGGCTCGGTCAATATCGTGCGTCACATTACCAACGGGCAGCTCGACAAAGAAAAGGTCGCGCGTACGGTGCGCTCGGCAATGCGCATGCTGGATAACGTGATTGATCTGAACTTCTACCCCACTGAGGATGCGAAGCGGTCCAACCTGCGGCACCGACCTGTCGGCTTGGGAATTATGGGCCTGCAAGATGCGCTGTATGAGATGAATCTTAGTTTTGACACTGAAGAAGCCGTCGAGTTCTCAGATAATTTTCAGGAACTTGTGGCCTATCATGCCCAACTGTCTTCTTCGCAGCTAGCTCGTGAGCGAGGTGCGTATGAAAGCTTTAAGGGTTCTAAGTGGGACCGAGGATTGCTACCCATCGACACGCTCAAGCTCATGGAAGAAGAGCGCGGACTATCCACTGGGGTGCCGCACACGTCGAGTCTTGATTGGGAGGAAGTGCGCACGCACATCCGAGAGCATGGCATGCGTAATTCAAACACCTTAGCGATCGCGCCCACGGCAACCATCGCCAACATCAGCGGTGTCTTTCCCTCCATCGAACCCATCTACAAAAATGTGTACGTGAAATCGAACTTCAGTGGTGAATTCACCATGAATAACACGTTCTTGGTGCGTGAGTTGAAAAGTCGGGGCCTGTGGAACCACGAGATGATGGAAAATCTCAAGCGCGACGATGGCAGCATTCAGCAAATTGCTGAGATTCCAGACGACATGAAACCACGGTACAAGGAAGTGTTTGAAATTGATCCGATTTGGATTGTGAAGCATGCGGCGCGTCGTAATAAGTGGATCGACCAAAGTCAGTCAGTCAATATCTTCGTCAGTACTACCTCTGGTAAGATGCTGTCGGACGTATACCAAGCGGCGTGGAAGATGGGTCTGAAGACCACTTACTACCTACGCTCACTGGGTGCCTCTGCTATTGAGAAGAGCAGTCTAGATATCACCAAGCAAACAGATCAACCAGCTACAGAGGTAGCAGTAGAACCAGTCTCGGCCGTAGCAACCAGTGTCTCACCAGAGGCGATTCCGATGCCTGTCCCAGTTGCGTCACCGTCGGTGCCGGTGGCCAGTGCACCAGCCACCGTGACATCAGAAGTCCCACGAGTAAGCTCGGCGGCTACGAACCCAGTACCGGTTCCGCCTCCGGCTCCTGTTATAACAACACCAACGCCAGCCGCAACGGCTCCACCACGAGTAAAAAAGATCTTCGTGGCGCCTGAGGCTCTGTGCGAAGCGTGCGAATAACTAGTACTTGCCCCTCGGGGCGATAACATGCGAGGATAGTCAGTTAACTTATTAAGTCTTCTTTACGCTCATGACAACGCAATTTGACTCCAGCGGTTTAGTACTCAATCGCCAAGCGGGTGATGCACCCGCCGACAACAATAAAACCATTTTAAATTCTGGTACGACCGATCCGAACAAGATATTGCCGATGAAATACAAATGGGCGCGAGCGCATTACAAAACGGGTGTGGCAAACAACTGGGTACCAGAAGAAGTAAACATGCAGAAGGACGTGGAGACATGGAAAAGCCCCACTGAGCTCACCGCCGATGAACGACGGCTGATTCTCTGGAATATGGGCTTCTTCTCAACGGCGGAGAGCCTGACTGCTAATAACTTGGTACTAGCCGTGTACAAACACATCACCAATCCTGAGTGTCGACAGTATTTATTGCGCCAGGCCTATGAAGAAGCGGTGCACACAGACACCTTTATTTACAGCTGTGACACGCTGGGGCTCGACCCCGATGAGGTGTATAACATGTACCTCAAGATCCCTAGCATTAACGCCAAGGATGAATTTGTGGTGAATATGACCAAATCAGTGTTGGACCCAGGCTTTACCACCGAGGGGACTGAGAACATTCAAAAGTTTGTGCATGACTTGATAGGCTTCTACGTGATTATGGAAGGCATTTTCTTCTACGCCGGGTTTGTGATGATGTTGTCGTTCCTGCGACAAAACAAGATGGTAGGTATAGCTGAGCAGTTCCAATTTATTCTGCGAGACGAGTCAGTCCATTTGGCCTTCGGGGTGGACATGATCAACACCATTATTGATGAGAACCCAGAGATCTGGACTCCCGACTTCCAGCAAGTTATCACCGACCGTATTAAGCAAGCCGTGGAGCTAGAGTCGACCTATGCTGAGGACTGCTTACCTCGTGGCATCTTAGGATTACAAGCTGATTCGATTAAGCAGTACGTGAAATATATCGCTGACCGACGACTCAAAAAGATACGCCTAAAGCCGCTCTACAACGTTGATACGCCATTCCCATGGATGGGTGAGATCATCGATTTACGTAAAGAAAAGAACTTCTTCGAAACACGCGTCACCGAATACCAGAGTGGACAGTTGAACTGGGACTAAATGGCCTATGAGAGAGGAGAGGGATCTCCTCTCTCATGACGCTCACTATGTTCGCTGCTCTCTCCTCACATGGAGACGAACAAAACGGGGGAACCCCGATTTTGTCCGTGTCAATTCAAGGTGCCGAGCTGTTGCCCGTTAAACAGTGAATAATCCCTCATATCATCCATTAAGGGTGCGGGGTCTTTTTTTATCTCAAAATTATCACTTCTCGAAGCTCCCCCTATTGGACATGTTTGGAACTGTTGATTGGAGAAATATAGGTATAGAGCTACAAGCAATTAGCCTACTTTGCGTATGAATAAAAAAGAGCGGGTGTTGGCTTAATCCTCACCGCTCATGTTGCTCCCAGTTTTCATGCCTAATCATTCGGTTTCTGCGAGCAATTTCTCAATGTCCGTTTTTAGACGGGCCGACGCTTCGTCTGGGTCAATGCCCCTTTCCCGAAGCTGTTTGTCAACCACGTCAATGGGAATTTCAGCTGCAGTTTCCGGGTCAGCTGATAAAAGTAGCAAGAGACGCTTTGCGGCGTCCTTATTTCGTGCCGTCGTCATTTGGAAGCTCCTAGTTTAGTGAATGAGGAGTGCGAGGAGGCGACAGAATGCAGTCACTAATGTAAAGCACATAGTATATATTGTCAAATGCCCCCATTACGGACTCCGCCGGCTGGCGGATTTCGGACCAGAATTAGGGAGTATCAGAAGGAGATTTGGGCCATAGGTTGACACACAGCATGATTCATTCTATCTTATGGACGTTCTTTTCAACCCGGACATGCCGTACTCCGCTCATCACGGAATAACCGGTAGTGCCGTACATGGGAGAAATGCGATGAAAACGAAGAGTGAAGTGTTGACCTTTGTGCTGCAACTCCAAAAGCTTGCTGCTCTACTCTACAAAACAGGGCTCAAACTTTGGGAACACACCAGCAATCCCGATGACAAAGTCATGAATGCAATCAAAGGGCTCGTAGCCGAAGATGACCATGGAGAAAAGATGCGTCAAAACGTTCTGTTGTTGGCGACCAAGGATGTACCAGTGCTCACGCGAGTCTCAAGTGATCACTTAGGTGTTGACTTCATCGTACTAAACGAAAGGTACGGAGAACGCAAAGTGATCGCACTTGAAACCCATGGAAGTCACAAGTGGGGCCACAACAATCGGATCATGATTGGTGAGCC
>NZCO01000048.1 GCA_002686445.1 bacterium
GCGATAGGTTCTTATGTAATTGACGAAGTGCAATCTGTCGCAACCAAAAAAGAGAGCTTCATAGCGTAACCCTCTTTTCTGGGGACGAAAGGATATTGCCGGTTACAAATATTCGCGGTGAATGAATCCGTTATGGATTACCTTACGCACTATAGAGGCATGCCTGTAGCGTGTCAAGCAAGCCATTTAAAGACGTTTTTCTATAAAGAAAGACCGACACCTTGTCGGTCTGTTTGTTGGTTTATGAGGTCCAGTTATGGGCTATGTGATCTCATCGATGGCTCGACACACACCTTCAAAAGCAGGACTATAGCCTTCTTCGGCTGTGAGCTTATTGGCATGCGCTATGATTCCGTCGGCACCGTCATCAATCTTTGACCCGCGGATCATCATGAGCATGGCAATACGGACGGAGTCAAGGCCTGCTTTACTTACTACAACCATAAGCTCTGACAGTGTGTTAGCCCCTTCAAATGACGCTGACTTAGCGCGCATCAGGGCCTGCACGGTGTCGATGAGTAGGGCTTTCTTTCGTGAAGCTTCCATAGCTGACTTCTCCTCATTATAATGGACAAAGTGACTGTTGGGCTGTCGTTGCAGCTGGTCGACTATATGATGTTGAGCGGTAGTCGTCAAGGATGCCCGACAGAACCCGGGATACAAAGCCCCCCTAGCAGCGTGTCGCTGCAAGGGGGGCTGTATGATGTGTAGTCTGTAAGGCTACGTCCGCGATGTACTTAGCTGTAGAAGCGTCGGGCTATGGTTAGTCCACCTCCACCAAAGAGGAGACTGAGTACGCCAAGGCTATTTGCACCAGTTGAAGCGGTTACGGGCACTGACGTACCGGCGACGGCACCAGTGGTGCCACCAGCGGGCGCACTTGTGCCGTCTTCAGTCGTAGTTGTGCCAGCTACCGTACCGCCACCAGTCGAAGTCGTCTGGGCTTGGTCTTGGCTCTGGTCAACGTCTACATTCTGGTCACCAGTTTCTACATCAACGTTCACTGCACCGGTTGTGACATCCACAGCACCAGTGGTGACGTTCACGTCTCCGGTATCAACCGCATTCTGGTTCGTATTCTCGTTGTTATTGATCACAACGATGAAGGGAGTTGGTACAGGGGTAATAGTTGGCGTTGGCGTCACAACAGGACCGGCAAATTCAGTAGCGGTAGGATCAAAGCTATTGATGTTGGCTGGATTGCCATCACTGTGACACTGCGGATCAGCGCCATCTGTCAGGCCATCGCCGTCATTATCAACTGAGTCACTACATTGTCCGACTGCCGGATTTTCATTGCCATCGTTCGGGTTATAGCTGTTAGGGTTGTTGGGATTCGCATCAGTGTGACAACCAGAGTCAGCTGCGTCAGCGTATCCATCTCCGTCGTCATCTCTGCCATTCGAGCAGACAGGATCAGGAGTTGGCGTTGGTGTAGGAGTAACCGTTGGGAACTCACTGCCGTTCGGATTGAAGCTAGCAGGATTGTTAGGATTGCCGTCTGTGTGACATTGGGCGTCAGCACCATCGATAGCTCCATCACGATCATCATCAATATTGTTTGAACATTGGCCAGTTACTGGCTGCTCGTTATTGAGATTAGGATCATAGCTGTTTGGATTGGCTGGATTGCGATCGGTGTGACAACCGCTATCAGCGGCGTCAGCTACGCCATCACGGTCGTTATCGATACCATCCGAACAATCAGGAGCTTCAGTCCAGTGTGGCTGGTAGCTAGCAGGATTGTTAGGATTTCCGTCGCTGTGACAGTCAGGATCGCCACCGTCTCGAAGGGCGTCACCATCATTATCACGTCCGTCAGAACAGCTGGCGCCGGCAATACCTGCCTCACTTACACGTGTTGGATCATAGCTGGCACGATTATGAGGATTGCCGTCTGTGTGACACTGCGCGTCAGCTGCGTCGGCGAAGCCATCACGATCGTCGTCAGCGATATTGCTGCAGTGAGGATTTGGCACTGGTGTTGGAGTAGGCGTAGGGGTCGGCGTCGGTGTAGGAGTCGGAGTTGGCACAGGCGCACTGATGGTCACCTGCTCACGGTCCGTAACAGAGCCACCAGCATTCGTACACGTCAGCGCATACTGGTAGGTACGGGGGCCGGTAAGATTACTGATAGTTCGATTTCCTGATAATTGTTGAGCACCACTCCAAGATCCCGAAGCAACACAGGTGTCAGCTCGCTGGGTATTCCAGGCGAGGTTGATGCTGCTACCATGCGGCAGCGTTAGGGGACGAGATTGTCCGTTGATAGAGAAGTCTACGTGGGGAGCAGCAATCACGGGAGTTGGAGTCGGCGTAGGTGTTGGAGTAGGAGTTGGGGTGGGCGTTGGCGTGGGTGTAGGGGTTGGCGTTGGAGTTGGTGCTGGCGAAACCGTCCCACTATACCGAAACATATGATCATCCCCTGGTGAGTGGAAGTTACACTTACCACTCGGGTAACGACCACTACGCTCACCATCACGACAGGTAGAGGAAACTACCGTGTCGAAGCCTAAGGCGGCGCAAGCCGCCGTTAAGGTAGGGGTATGGGGGGTGCCACTGTTGTCATTCCAGTTAAACCCACCACCACTGCCGTTGTCTGCACGGACTAACGGTTGGCTCGGAGCGTTAATAGCTGCTCCCTGGCTTTGTAAGCCAGCGGCTACTGCCCTCGAGACCGCATACGGGTCACCAGAACCACCAAAGGTAGTAGCCGGACCACTACCATCACGACACGTCAGTGACGCGATCCAAGTTTTACCGTATTTGGGGTTGGCGCCTTCGACGTTGAAGTTGCCGTTAAAGGTGAATTGCGATGCGCTCACCGACTGTCCGTTTGTGCCATCAAACAACGAGTATCCGAAGATACCGTTGTCGAACGAGACGAACGGCGAGAGTGCTACTACGGCAGTTAAAAACACCACTGACCCCAACTTGGCAGCAGTCGAATAACGCGAAAGTGATGCAATATGCATAGATTCGATAGGATTAATTAACAATGAAGACTATTACGGCCCGATACTATCGCGCCGACACCGTCATAAGGAAAGACCCCTACATATAAGTCCCCATTCATAACCGTCGACCATACATTCCTTGCGAATATTAGTCAACACGAAGTGTTGGCTATATGTCAGTAGTTTTGGCAGTTACTAAGCCTTTTACCGGCAGGAGTCCCGTTTTAGAGCAATACGAGGATAATAACTGTCACAGCTACGCCTAGGGTAATACCGGCAATTACTTCAAGTGGTTTATGTCCCAAGTTGGACTCTAGATATGGGAATTGGCGCTGCGCATCTTTGGGCAAGCGTTTGACCAGCTTGTTAAGCGCTAGGCCGTATCGACCCAGAAACATACGCATGCGCAAAGCGTCATCGATCGTTAGCACGAAGACAGCCACGGCGACAGCAAACGTCATGCTGTCGATGCCATCGATAACGCCGGCCACGGTAACTAAGGAGGCAGTAAAAGCACTATGAGCACTGGGCATCCCTCCATAGCGAGGAATTTGGCGCCCGGCTATGGCCAGCGTGCTGTACAGCTTTTTATTGAACAGTGGTTTGAGCGCTTGGGCACACAAGCCGGCAAGCATCGGAATTAAAAAGAATGGTATTGGGGTCATCATTACTCCAGCGTAATTGTTCATGGGCATAAGTAAAAGAGCACCCTGTGTATGAGCGCTCTTTTCTATGTTTCCCTAGTCGACCAAGCTGGCTACTCAATCTCGCGGAAGATTCCTGGATCGAAGGTTGGAGTTGCAGTTGGAGGTGTAGTTGGAGGTGTAGTTGGTGGCGGCGTGGCACACGATGGTGTTCCGAGCTGTCCGTCATGACCAGCGTTGAAGCCATTGATCAACAGCAGTGAGTCAATCGGTAAGGCCGGTGTACCATCACCGTTCACATCCAATGGGTCTGTCTGGTTTTGCCACGGAGCTTCGGTGGTTGGCACTGGTTCTGTATGCGATCCGTTTAGGTGGTTAATCATTACTAACATGTCGATCGAGCTAAAGAACCCATCGCCGTTCACGTCCAGGAATGGAGGCGGACAGGTCGGCGCTGGCGGTGGTGGAGTAGTAACGCAAGAGTGAACACCAATGTTTGCCGGGTGACCCGCATTCAGGTAATTGATGATATTCAATATGTCGATGGGTGTCAGTGGCGCACCATCATTATTCACATCCAGCGGATCTGTTTGGTTTTGCCACGGAGCACCAGTTGTTGGTACGGCAGATGTACTCGATCCGTTGATATGGTTGGTCATAATGAGGATATCGACGGCGGATACATACCCATCACCATTGACGTCGAGATACGGTGCGGGACAGGTTGGCGGTTCAGCCGGCGGGGCGACCGTACAAACAGGATCCAGTGTAGTCGGTGTTTCGCTCGGCGTATTCTTGTTGCGTGAGTTGATGATTAGCAGGGCATCTATTGGAGAAATAGTTCCATCATTATTCACATCCAGCGTATTAATCTGATTTTGGAATACAGCGCCGGTGGCTGCTGGGGGGGTATCGGGGGTAGGTGAGATCAGGCGACTCATGTAACGCGTGACTGTCGTGGCATCATCGTTGGTGACAAAACCGTCGCCGTCTACATCCAGATATGGAGGCGGGCAAACCGGTAGCGTACCTGTCTCAAGGACGAGTACGGTGTGCTCAGCAACGGCTGACAAGCCGCTTTCGCTTCCACCGCCGGTCCCCGCGACTGCACTTTCGGTGTCTATGTTTGCGTTGTAGCTCTCTGCATTCGTCGCGTCGAAGTCGGTGTGACAAGAAGGATCAGCCGCGTCGACAACGCCATCATTATCATTGTCCCAACCATCACTACATTCGGCGATACGGTCCCGGCACGTTATTGAAGAAAGGAAACGGTTACCATATTTCGGGTTGGCGCCTGCTTCTACAAAGTCATTGCCATCAAAACTGAATATTGAATCATCGCCAGGTGAATGGAAATTGTGCTTGCCGTTAGGATAGTAACTTGCGCGTTGGCCATCTAATGTCGAGTAAGAGGCCACATTGCTGTATCCCAGCACTAAGCATGTTTGATCCAAGGTTGCGGTGTGTGGGGTGCCGTCATCATTCCATCTAAACCCGCCGCCCGTGCCGCCTGTTTCGGCCAAGAGTGGCGTGGTTGGAGGTGTTAGGGGGAGCCCGTGTGCAGTGATGGCATCGGCGACTGCGCTGGTCACGTCGAATGGATTTCCGGCTGAGGGATCTCTGACACTAAATGTTTGCCCATTGTTGGGATCAAGAATAGGTTGTTCGTCGTCGTCAGTTGCGCTGCCACCATCAGCCCCTGGTACCGTCACGGTTAAGCGAATAAGGTACGAACCAATCGCAGCTGGAGTGAAACTGATGTTCTTGCCCGTATTAGCAGTCGGGGTGACATCGGTTCCGTCTTCAAGGAAAGTCACGAGCCAACTGTGATCAAGATCGTTGCAGCAAGCCAGGTCTGATCCGTTTGGTGGTATGCCAGATACGGTTGCTGCATTGAGCGCATCCTCTATGGCAGTTGCGTCCTCACCCGTAACGTTGCGGTCCGCATTCACGTCATAATATGGGGCAGGCGGGTCCGGCAGTACGCCCTCATGCCAGTAATGGATAGCGTTACCGATAGCCAGGACATCAGACGGGCTTACTGAGCCGTCGTTGTTAGTATCAAGCGGATTCGTCTGATTTTGCCATTCACTGCCAGTGGTAGCAGGTGGTTCAACATCAGAGTCGACCGAGCTTCTATTCAAGAAGGAAGTGATTATGATGGCGTCTGCTGCAGACAAACTACCATCACCATTTACATCAACGTACGGCGGCACCCCCTGATATGGGAGCGATACGTTGCCGACGTCACTAATCAAGTTACCGATTTGCAGGAAATCGATCGGGCTGACACTACCATCATTATTAACGTCCAGCGGGTTTCGCTGATTCTGCCAGGCTGCGGATACAAAAGCGTGAGAGGTTGATACGGCGCTGACAGTTGAGCCAAGATAAATATTTGTTGGTGCGCTAATGCCAGCAGTTGGTGGCTGGGCTGGTGGGGGTGGTGGGGCTGGAACTGTGAAATTCAAATGCGTAAAGGTGCCGAACCATGAGTGAGCTGGTTCGGGATTACCTGCGGAAACACCAACGCGCTGCCGCGCGTAACCGGTCACGCGCAGTGTAGCTTTATCAAATGCTTCAGGGACAGCAACTGTTCCAGTGAATGTATTGTGCTTAATCCCGCTGCCGCCGGTAGCTCGCACTTCTTGCTCCATTAAGACAGTCCAGTCAGCTGCACCTGCCTGCGTTCCCTCATACAGGTTGAGTGAGGGGAATCCAGCACTGCCACCAAAGTAGGTTTGTGAAAACTTAATGAGATCGTGAGCGGGGATCCAATCAGCAGCGGTCGGGTAAACGTGCCCTACTGCTTTCGGGTGATCGATGGCAAAGCCTCCATACGACACTCGGTTGGCGCAGTGGTTCCAACTCATGTCGATTTCGAAGGGAATGCTTCCTTGGTCATACGCTTGATCAGGCTCCAGGGGACTGTTTTCGTGAATTGGTGAGTTGATAAAGACAGAAGTCACGGAGCTGCCAGGCTCAAAGTAAAACTCAGCACCGGGTCCTTGTGCGGTAGCTAAATTGTGTCCGGTGATCAGAAAGGTGCTAACGATAGCGAGTCCTAATAGGGTGGCAATGGTGCCACTGGTCGGTGGTCCAGTATTTCCGCCGCGGCTCCTCACGACGATGATGACTAGTGCGATGACTATGACTGCGAACACGGCGATGATAGCTAGTAAGGTATTGCTTCCTGGGACCTCTATAGCTGCGGCAGCTGCAGTGACTGTTGCCGCTTCCGCTACAAATTCAAACTCATACGTATCAAGGACTGATCCGTCGGCAGCGGTAAGCGTTAGGCGCGCCCGGGGCGCTGTGAGTCCCCCGGCAAGCGGGAGTCGGAAGGTTACTTCACGGCTACCGAGCTCGTCGAGTGTAATTGAGTCAGTGGTGACTTCAGCCACGATGTCGTCTCCGTCTAGGAGTGAACCGGTCACTGTCGCATCTACTGAGCTGACTCTATCAGCCGGTCCAACTACGCGCGCTGTGAGTAGGGCTACACCATCAGTGATCTCATTTACCTCTGCTGATAAGATGCGTCCTGATATACCGGCTACTACAATTCGATACTCACCAATTGATGATGCTTGGGTGGTGCCGTCATTTAGTACTAGCTCCAGTCGATACGCTCCCGGCTGGTCGGGAACCGTAAAGCTGAGCGCGCCAGTATCGACTGCGGCTGGAGCCAGGGTTACATCGTCGCCCGTGTGAGTTGCTACTTCTTCACCAAACATGCCCCACTCTTTAACGGTGAGGTGAGGGGTCAGCGTTGCGGCAGTAGTGCCGACATTGGTAGCACGATAGTTGAGCGTCGCTACTGTTCCCGGCGTTACGGCCACACCGTGCAGCGGACTAAAACCGGCTGCTTCAGGGCGGTCGTGTCCGGCTGGGTCACGGTCGAGGGTTACAGAGTCAGGCTCGATAGTTGCAAACGTAGCCGGTGTATCACTGATCGTTAAGGCGCCATCGGCCCAGCCGAGTTGTTCATCACGCTTGGTAGTCAAGCGAACGCGCAGTCGGTACTCGCCAGCAGCAATCTCAGGCGGGGTGTAGGTGAAACGGATTCGTTCGCTGGATTGTGGTCCGACAATTACCTTTTCGGTGCTAAGCACTACATCATAGGTTAGGTAACTCTCGGCACTGATAGTATTGACCGCTTCGCTCGTAGCTGGATCAATGAGCAGTACCTTATAGTAGAGGTCATCTAAGGTGTAGTCCTCATAGTTCACCGCATCGAAGGCTACTTCGTAGGAATCGCCGGACTCGCTTGGCGTTAGTCGGATGTTACGAGCGCCGACAGCCGGTAAGCGGGTGACTGTACTAACTACACTGTCGTCTAACGTTTCCTGGGCGTGTGCTGGGGGCCCGAATAGCTCAACGTCCAGACTAATAGCGTCATGGCTGTAGAGGGCGGTACCCACTGGCCCGCTCAACGTAAGTAAAAGGATAATGCCGCTCGACCACACTGAATGGAATAGATTCTTCATACGCCATATTATACCACAAGCACTTCAGTGGAACACATACATGTTGGGTTCTAATAAAGCTCTTTTAAGATGCTTGTTTTTGGCGCCAGGCAGCTATCGCTGCGTGATCTCCCGTCAGTAGGACGTCGGGGACATCCCAACCCTTATAGGTAGCCGGGTTTGTGTACTGAGGGTATTCCGCACTTCGCTCCGCCCCCGCGGTGGCTTCGCGGGGCAAGCCGCTGCTATGCGATTCTTCTGTCAGCGAGTCAGGGTTGCCTAAAACACCGGGGATGAGACGCGCCACAGCTTCGATGACAACTAAGGCAGCAAGTTCTCCGCCTGCCAGCACGTAGGGCCCAATTGATAGTTCTGTGTCGGCTAGGTGATCAGCAACGCGTTGATCAATACCTTCATACCTTCCACATATAAGGGTGAGCTCATCGAGCGCGGCGAAGTCAGCAGCCCGTGGCTGGCTAAACTGTTCTCCGCGTGCAGCCAGAACGACTGTGCGCTTGTTAGGTTGTGCAGGTGTCTCCTGACCGATGCTGGTGAGAGCCGCGTGGATGGGTTCAACTTTCATTACCATTCCTGGGCCACCGCCGTAGGGAGAGTCGTCCACTGTCTGATGCTTATCAGTAGTGAAGTCGCGAATGTTGATAATATGTGACTCAAGTAAGCCCTTATCTGCAGCATTTCCCAGAATACTGGTTTGCAGATAGGGGGCAAATATTTCGGGAAACAGGGTTAAAACGTTGAATTTCATATACTTATAATAGAGGTGGGTATAGAACACCCCCGCTTGAAGCGGGGGTGTTCTTCATTCCAACTGTTTTTATATGTTGAGCTCGTCAATCGCGTCGTCGACAGACTGTTTTCCGTCGCTGTCAGCCGCGTCTTTAGCTTCTTCAGCTGCAGGGGCTTCTGCAGGGGCCTCTTCGGTAGCAGCTGGTGCTGCAGCCGGGCCACGAGTACTGCCTTCAGGCTCGTTAATTTTCAAGTTCACGCGCGCGTTGTTCTTAGCGCCAATGACACGTAGCAGTGTGCGCACTGACTTTGCAGTTGCACCCTGGCGGCCAATAACTTGGCCCATGTCGTCGGGGTTGACGCTTAAGGTTAACAGCACACCCATCTCATCGATGTTGCGCTCGACCACGACATCATCCGGATGATCGACGATCGACTTGATTACATACTCCACGAATTCTTGGTCGTGAGAACGTTCTTCCGCCATAGCGTATTACTTCATTAACAATAAGTGCATCCGAGATAGCGAGATACGGTAAACCAATATCGGGCCCCGGTATATTTAGACCATAGCACGGGTATACCCATCTGGCAATGGCTTTAACGCAGGACGCACCACATTTGTGTTCATCAAAAAAAGCCCCTGCTAGGGCCCAATTTCTCGCTTACAGGAGGAGGTTACTCCTTAGCTGTATCGGCCTTGTCTTCCAATGGTTTGTCACCCTTAGCTTCCGCGTCCTCGCTGGCTTCGGCCGCTGGCTCGGCTGCAGCTGGCTTCTTAAGCTTCTCATCTTTTTCATCCTCGGTCTGCTTTTTCTTAGGGCTCCATGAGGTTACCTTGTCTGTCTTTAAGAAGCCTTTATCAACCAAGAGATTATGGACAGTTGCCGTTGGCTGAGCGCCTTTAGACATCCATGCTGTTACCTCTTCCGCATTGATCTCAAACTCGCTGCTATGAGGGTTGTAGTGCCCAACGTCAGCCACAAACTTACCCTTAATAGGGGCATGCTGATCAGCCACAACCAATCGGTAGGTGGCGTAGTTTCGCTTGCCGCGTCGTTGCAGTCGTAGTCGTAACATGTGCGCTAGATACTAAGGCAGCTGCTGTAAATGGTCAAGAAGGGCGCCAGGCACGCTGTTTAAGACGTGGCTATGGTGGCGACTTCTTCAAGTTTTACGGAGTAGACCTGTGAAATGCCGTCCTGCTGCATGGTAATGCCATACAGCACATCAGCTTGACCCATGGTCTCCCGGTTATGCGTGATGATAATGCATTGAGTCTTTGTTTTGAGCTCGTGGAGCATCTCGGCAAAGCGGAATGAGTTTGCTTCATCGAGCGCGGCGTCGACTTCATCAAGCACCACAAAGGGGGGTTGCTGTACGTGTACGATGGCGAGCAATAGAGCCAGTGAGGTCAGCGCCTTTTCCCCGCCCGACAATAAGTTGATATGGGATGGCTTCTTACCCGGCGGGTGAACGGTGATTTCAACACCGGTCACCGGTGACTGCGTTTCTGCTGCAGCGTCTGCCGGTTCAGGTACCGCTTGCTCCACGATGGCGAGATCGGCACTGCCACCGCCAAAGAGAATGACAAATTGTTCTTGGAATGCCTGACGAATAGCCTGGAATTGCTCAGCAAACTGACTCTGCATGCTTGTAGTTAGTGTACCAACCAGCTGCTGCGCATTCTCACGAGCGTGGTTGGCGTCGGTCAGTTGTGCTTGCAAGTCATCGTACCTAGTTTGGACTTCTTCGCACTCCTGCAGTGCCAAAGGATCGATTTCACCTAATGCTGCCAATTGGCCAGCCAGTTGCCGCACCTGTTGCCTGCTGCCTGCCTCGCCTGTAGGCGGATGTGCGGTCAGCTCGGTTAGGAAGCTCGTGCCACGCTCCCGCAATATTTCGGCTTCAAGACTCGCCGCGCGTTCAGCCGCCATTTCTACGGCTGCCGCCGCTGAGCTCGCCGCACGCTGCGCCGCTAACTCAGTCTCACGGGCCTGATCCATTCGTAGCGACGCGTCCTGCTCACTAGTATCGGTGGGAGCGGCGGTGTCTAGTTGCGAGCGAAGTTGCTGTACCTCTTTGTCAGATGGTTCCGGGATTCTCGGCATGGCCGCCAAGCGTTCGCTACGCTCATGCTCAATTGCTTGTAGCCGAGCTACGGCTTGAAGTGGTCCTTCCAATTGTTGCCACAACGATTGTGTTGCACTCATGCCAGCGGCCTCGGCATCCGCTAGCTCCTGAGCCGCTGCTAGCTGGTCAGCCAAGCTCACCAGATCAGAATCAGCGACGGTAGCGCCGTCCTGAAGTGCACCAACCAACTCGCGACAGGCTACTAAGGTCTCGCGGATAGTCACAAAAAACGTATCGTTCGTCGCCACATCCCGGGCGCGCGTCAGCTGCTCTTGTGCTTGCTGCAGATTCTCACGCACCTGGGCTAAGGAGTCAGTCAACTTGGCCTGCTCTCCCGTGCTTTGCTCGTACTGCGCTCGCGCTCGTGCCAAGTCCTCCTCTGCTCGCCGTAACTGATCGCGCAGGGCGGACGTAACATCGCTAGTTGATGTGCGCCTGGCCGAAGCGACCAAAGCGGCTTCAGCTGCTTGGCGGTGCTGCGCGGCTGCGGCAATGGCTGCTTGGCTAGCTGCTACTTCACTCTGTAACTGCGTCAGATCCTGCTGCGCCTGGTGCCAGCTGTGCTGGAAAAAGGCACCCTGAGCGGCTGCGAACTCTTGCTCGAGTTGTTGGCGCTTGGCGTGTCGCTGGGCTTGGCGTTTGAGTACGTTCAGGCGTGGCTCCAGTTCAGTCACAACGGTCTGCAGTTGTACTAGGTGGTTACCAGCCTGCTTAAGCTTGCTGGTGGCACGGGTCAATTTCAGTTGTACGGCTCGGATTCCAGTGGCTTCATCGAACAGCTCTCGCCGCCCGGCGGGTGAAGCAGTCAGGTACTGGTCAACCATACCCTGCGATATAAC
>NZCO01000049.1 GCA_002686445.1 bacterium
CAGTTCGATGAGTGCTGCCGCACACTCGGCGCGCAAGGAAGGCACCAGTCCGCCCTGGACGATACCATAAAGTGCCTGTTTAGCTTCCTTGCTCTCAAGCTTTTGGTGGTGTGTCTGACACCGTTTAGCCCACGCAATCGTCTGAGCAACAGCTTGCTCGATGTCGGATTCCGACGCATCAAAGGGAGTAGCGATATCAAGGGGCATGATAATATCAGCGCCCAGCTGTCGCTCAACATCGATCGTGGATTCTGGGGTGAACCGGTGCTCGTCACCATTGATCGGCGAACGGAAGGTCACTCCATCTGGATCAATCTTCACGTTCTGTCCCAGACTGAAGACCTGATAGCCTCCAGAATCGGTGGTAATTGGCTTTTCCCATTGCATAAACTCGTGCAGCCCGCCTGCCTCCGCTATCAACTGTTCACCTGGTCGCAGGTGTAGATGATACGTATTGGCCAGGATAATTTGCACCCCCAACTTCTCTAGATCCTCGCTATACACTTGCCCCCGAATGGCAGCCTGCGTGGCCACGAATTGAAAAAACGGTCCACGTATTGCGCCGTGTGGCGTGGTCAGCGTCGTGAGCCGAGCCGCGCCCAGCTTTGTATCAACGGTGAAGTCAAACATTGATTGACTCTCGTATTTTACAACCCGTCTGTCAACTATTTGCTCACTGCACTCGGCCCTGACCCGGGGAGGCCGTCTGCGTGGTCGGCGACTTTGTTACCAGTGCGTCGAGCTCGATATCAGTAAATAGGTCGGTCCCCGTCGCCGACAAACGACTCAAGAATGATATAGTACTACCGCTCTGATGCGCACCCGGGGTTATTGAGACCTGGAAATGGAAGTCTTCAAATGGCGCCACACGGCCAATACCTGCCTTTACCAGTGGTATCGTCCAAATTACTTCCTTGGTCCGGTCGTTGAAGCTTATCTCACCCGTGGTGGCGACAGTCTCATCGGTATAGGTCACGCCCTCTCGTAATACCGCCACCACGCGCGCCTCACCAATGTCATTAAGCGTCGACCCTAATCGAATTCTGACCGTATATTCAGTCGTCTCACCAGCCGCAGGAGGAATCGGACCTTCGCTGGTAATACCAAGTCGCCCGTCATCATAAAATGCATCGACCCCGAGCAGAATATCGGAGGCCACTGACATCACATATCGGTCAGTCACCGGCTGTCGATCTTGTCCTACCGGCACTCGCACATCCGGACTATCAATCGCGGCTGTGACAATAACGTTGTTGTTTATGGCTGATTCATCCTTGGCAAATGCCTCTGGGTCTTGGATCAAGAAGTTATACAGAATTTCGCCCTCGTCCTGAGGGTTGAGCAACGCCAGATCAGGTACCGACGCGGACGTCCAGGTAATAGTCTTGGTAGTTGGGTTATACGCACCGCTTTTTAGCTTCAGTGAGGCTTCATCCACCGCGTCTCCTTCCAGCACGGCGGTAATAATCACATCCTTAAGGCCTACCGTCCCCGAGTTGCGGTATTTCACTACGCCGTTTATGCGCTGCTTAGTCCGCACCGTCAGCGGACTCGGCGCGTCCTCGAAGGTTTGAATTACCGATAGCTCCGAGGCTGATACCGTGACCACTGCTGAGCCAGTCCGCTGCACGAAGCGAGCTTCATCCTGCCGGATGCCCACCTTCACGGTTAAGGTACGTTGCTCTCCCGGCTCGCCCTCAATAAATAACACGACGGTGTAGGTTTCGCTGGCCAACGACTCGATCAGCGGCAAGTCCCACTCCCCCTCAATCGGATCAAAGCCGGCCGTAAACTGAGGATCTCCGGTTGCTAACTCAAGCCCGGGCGTAGGTTCAAGCCCTAAAAACCCTCCCGTTAATGGCGTCGCGCTCTTGTTCCGCACAGTGATAGTAGCCAGCACTCGTTCACCCCGCCCAGCCTGCTGATTCATACTGATCGACACGTCGACCGGCTGCGCCACGACGGTGGTTGTTGCTAGGACTGATTTATCGAAGCGCCCGCTGGGAAAATTGGCTGGTGTCAGCCGAATTTCGGCTCGCGCCACGACTGAGGCGTTTTCTTCCGCTACCAGCCTGCCGGTAAGCGAAAATGAGTCGCTGGCCATACTTGGTAGGTCGCCAACCGGAAAGATGTATTGACTACCAGTCTCAATCAGCTCTGGTGGAGTATCACTGGGTTCAAACCCCAGTGGCGCTTCGAACATCACTTCAACCTCCTGCCAGTCGACGAAGCTTTCGTTGCCGAAATTAATCGTGTAGGTAATTTCCTCACCGGAGGTAAATTCGTCATCCACCTCCACGGCAATAGCCATTTGATCAGGGGTGACGTTCTGCCGCACCCGGTACCAGAGCGTCAGAGCGATGGTGCTAGCAAACAGCGCCGCCAAAACCACGCCGGTGATTGACCAAATAATGATGCGGCGACGCCTCCGGCTGACTTCCCCGCTAATATCTTTAAACTTCACCGGTTTGTGCGGTTCGTTGTCAGTCGGTACCGCCGTGTGCCGCAGTCCCAAGTGCTGAATTTCCTCTGCCCGGCTCTGGATTGTTTCCGATTCCTCGCGACCATACAGCTCGCGCTGCAGATTACGAATTTTTTCTAGTGATTCTTCCTCGCCCTCGGACTCCGGGGTTTTTTTGTCAGGTTTCTTAGCCATAGGACTTTTAAGAACCGACTGTTAGCGGTGCTTCAATTACACCAGCGAAATAGTGACGGAGCGTTTGCAGGAGTTGGCTGCCTTCAGTGTCGGTGATCTTAAGCTGCAGCGCCCGCTCTGGATGCTTACTGATCCACCGCAACGCCTTGAGCAATCGTGGAGAAAGCGACTCGGCTGTCCCAGCGAACGACCCGTGACACGTCAGACAGCGCCAACCGCCAGCCTGGCTATCCATAATAACCGCAGAAACGGGAGCATCGGCAGCGCAGTGCTGACAGCGCTGCAGTTGTGGAGCAAGTCCAGCACACTGCAATGCGTATAGTCCGATAGTTACTTCCATAACTTGTTGCTTCGCTGCTGGTAGCTGTGGTAATTGCCCACAGGCATGTGTAATAGCATCGAACAGTTCTGGATAGGGATGCTCTGGCTCGAGTAATCCGACAATCAGGCGACTTAAGACTTCCGCGTGACGGAGCGCCTGCGGATCCTGATGTAGCGCAACGTAACCATCGACGGGTTCAACGGCAGCTAAAAAACGATAGCGGTCGGCACCAGTTAACAGTGCCACTACCTGCGTCAGTGGTTCGATGTGCCCCCCTCTCCGGGACGGAATTTTGCGCACCCCTTTGGCCAATACGCGCACCAGTCCTTGCTGACGAGTCAGCAAGGTAACGATACGATCGGCTTCACCACTATCCCGTCGGGACAGGACAAGGGCATGCACTTTTTCTCGGTGCGCCATATGCCCTTAAGTATAGCGCAGGTGCCCCCCTGTTAGTATGAGGCTTTAACAAGTCAAACCAGCGCTAATTCATGCCCTACATACCGTGTTCCAGCCCGACCTAGAAATGTCTCCAACCAACAACGCGTCCTTGAGAAAATTGACGACGCACCCTAACCTAAGATTATATTCACTGGGAGTTGTTCATTTGCTCAAAAACAACTGGGGACGACGCTATGGCACATCGTTGGTCAAAATCCACGCGCAGTAGTTCACACGAAGCACCGGGTAGCAACCGAGCAAGAGCAGCGGTGGGATGCGGCAGTCTAGACAACCGCCCTGCTTCCTCTGTCGCGGACAAGAATAAACCCATCAAGAAATAATCATGCCGTCTTAGCACGAGAAACATAACCCTCCACAATCACACCTGATTTGTGCGAGGGTATTTTTTTTAGGAACCGCTAAGTCCAATGAGCGCGTGCCAAAATACGAGAAGAAAAAACCTCTCGAACTGATATCGAGAGGAAAATTACGCGATCGCAGAAACCAGGCGCCGCCTGACAGGTCAGTGCATGGAATCGAGCATTTCGCAACTTTTGTCCCGTTGCTCCCGGAATCGCTCGTTAGTAGGATCCTGACGCAAAGACAATTGCCACGCATTCGCTGCTCGCACAAGAGTATCGTACTGATGGCCAGGTAATTCCATCTCGCCATAGAGACTGACCAGCAACATGTAGACGGTCGCGCGCGAGTGAAATTCCGAGTCCTCATGATACCCCAAAGAGATATTCGCCCACCCTAACGCAATATGAGCATCGCTGCTATCCCCACGTTGGTGGTAGAATCTAGCCACACTGTAGCAAAGACTACCAAGCTCCTGCGGGGTACTACCATCACCATTCGTCGCAAGTCCGGTAAACTCCATTTGCATGCCGGAAGAGGTATACGCGTCGGCATTACCAGTCTCAGTGGCAAGGATTATACGGGCCGTATGGGTGTGTACTGACCATCCAAGCTCATCTGCCAACTCATGGGTTCGATCAGGATCTCCCGTTCCAGCTGCGATCATCAGTTCGCAATTCAATGCTTCAATATGAGGTGTTTCACTGTCCTGGGCGGCTTGCCGAGCCATTGTTGTGGCTTCTTCCCACTCCCCCCGCCAGTACAAACACCAAGCCATCAGACCCCATATGAATCTTTGCCTATTGTCATCAAGAACCTCGCTCTCGTGCCCAAGAACTGCATTGCACCTCGCCAGGCAGTCGCCATACCTTCCATTAAGGTACTGGACCGTCAACTCAGTCCTTAAATAGGCATACGCATCGATTTCCACATTACTTACATCCACCATGACAAAGCTCCGCATTTCAAAAAACCAGTGAGAAAGAACACCAACCCGCGGGGAACCCTAATAGAAATTGACACCTACGTCAACTCGCCAAATTGAAAGTTTTTTTCCGGACGAACATATCTACGTACTTAAATACGCAAAATATGAAGGCAATAAAACCAACAGCAGCTATTTCGAGACGGCTAGTTTGGCACTTTTCCCATTTATTTTCAGTTCGGCTGTCGCGTCGGCACCTGCCGCATCAGAAATAATCTCATCAACTTGAAGTGCTTCAGAGATGAGACTCTGCTGCAATTTAAAGGCCGCATTCATTTCGCTATCGTCAGTCGCAAATGCCAAGGTAATGCGATCACCGAGCTCATAGCCAGCCTCGCGACGAAGCTTCTGTCCATGACGAATAATATCGCGAGCAATTCCTTCTGCCTTTAACTCGCTCGTTAATTCAGTAACTAGTGCGACTCGTATTTTTTCCTCCTCCTTACTAACCGCGACCGAGTCACTTAACGACGGCAGCTCACCAGCAGTAATCTTTTTGACGTTCAACTCGTCGGCCATCATGGTTCGAAGTTCATCCGTTAAACCCTCTACATCGGGAATGACGATCTCTGCTAATGGTTGGCGCACTTTGATACCCGATCGGGCTCGAACTGCCATACCTGCGGACACTACTTCTCGGACCATGCCCATAGTTGTCAGTAGCTCCTTGTCGTCATCAGTCAACGCAGCAGTAGTATCTTCTTTGGTCGGATATCGCTCGAGATGGACTGATTTATTACCAGTTAAGTTCTGATACATGGTTTCAGAGACGAACGGCATAAAGGGAGCCAGTAGCGTGCTGACGCGCACCAACACGGTATACAAGGTGGCCAGCGCCGCTTGCGTGTCTTTCGCATCGTCGCTGTGCGCAACTTGGAAGCGCTGCCGTGATCGTCGCACATACCAATTACTTAGGTCATCTACAAAGGGACTGAAGTAACGGGCCGCGGTATCGAAACGATACAACTCACTTTGCTCCGTGACCTCATGCTCCAACTTCCGTACTCGAGCCATGATCCATTGGTCAAGGGTGTTGTCACTATCGTTATGTACTTCACCATTTGGTCGTTGCCAGTCATTTGCCAAGGCGTAGCGAACAAAGAAGCTGTAGACGTTCCAAAGGGTCTGATACAGATTACGGTGCATTTCCTGTAATGATTTCTCCGAAAACACGTACGGCTCGCCGAACGTACTGGAGACAAAGAACATACGGACCGTATCGGCGCCGTACTTGGCCAGGGTTGGATCGATGTCCGGATAATTCTTTAACTTTTTAGATAGCTTGTTGCCATCATCGCCGAAGATAATCCCGGAGCCAATGGCGTTAGTAAACGCTGGCTCATCCTTAATGGCGACGGACAGCACGTGGAGCACATAAAACCAAGCACGAGTCATCTCAACGCTTTCGACTATGAAGTCAGCCGGCGAGCCTTCCTCAACTATGTCCTTGTTCTCAAACGGATAGTGCCACTGGGCAAACTGCATCGAACCGGAATCGAACCACACATCCAGTACCTCTTCGATCCGTTTCATTGTCCCGGCGCACGAGCCGCACTTCCAGGTGAACTCATCAACATGTGGTCGATGCAGGTCAGGAATATCTTTCTCGCCAGATAACTTCTCCAATTCGGTGACGTCGCCGACGCAAACCCGCTCATCACATGAATCACACTCCCAAATCGGCACAGGCACACTCCAGTAACGATTGCGCGAAACCGCCCAATCAGGAGCTGACTCCAAGCCTTTTTTAAAGCGACCCTCTTTAATATGTTCAGGTATCCAAGTGATATTTTCGTTTGCCGCGATCATGCGATCTTTGAACTCGGTGACGCGGACAAACCAGGTATCAAGCGCGTAATAGATCAATGGCTCATCACACCGCCAACAGTGTGGGTAGCTGTGGGTGTACTTGGCACTCTTTAGAAGTAGTCCCCGCTTCTCTAGGTCTTCGGTAATCGGCTTGTTGGCGTCAAACAGGTTCATACCTCCCCACTGCGGCACTTGCTCATGAAACTTTCCATTCGTATCGATCGTGCGCAGCACTGGCAAATCATTCTTTTTACCAACCTCAGCATCCTCGGTACCGAAGGCCGGCGCCATATGCACAAATCCAGTTCCTTCTTCAGCTGTTACGTGCTCGGCTAACACCAGTCCATAGGTAGGTGCTTCTGTCTTGAGCGCCTTGGCCACGTCAGCAAATAAAGGCTCATACGTGAGTGCTGCTAACTCGTCGTGCTTCCACGCTTTGGTGGTCTTGGCATCAGCACCGAAAATAGGTTCGACGAGCTCTTCCGCTAAGATGTATGACTCACCGCTGACTTCGACCGTCACGTACCCAATGGCCTTGCTATAAGCGACCGCTACGTTCGCTGGCAGAGTCCAGGGGGTCGTCGTCCAGACTAAGATCGATGTCTGGTCCATATTCACCACCGGCAGACGTACATACACAGCTAGATCGGCACGATCACTGTAGGCCATGCTCGTTTCGAAGTTCGACAGCGGCGTCGCGCAGCGAATACAGTACGGCGTTGAGCGAAAATCTTTGTAGATTAAATCCTTATCCCAGAGCTGTCGGAACGCCCACCACTCCGATTCCATAAAGTCTCGATCAAGCGTGGCGTACGGATTATCGTATTCTGCCCAGCGCCCAAGGCGCTTGAGTGTGGCGGTGAACTCATCTATATACCGGAAGACAACCTCGCGGCATTTGTCATTGAACTTACCGATACCATACGCTTCAATGTCTTTCTTCGACTTGAACCCCAGCTCCTTTTCAACAATGACTTCAACCGGCAGACCGTGCGTATCCCAACCGACGCGACGTGGCACGCGGTATCCCTGCATCGTCTTATACCGCAGCACGGTGTCCTTAATAGCCGACTGCAATACATGCCCATAGTGGGGCTTACCGGTGGCATAGGGCGGACCGTCATAAAAAGTGAACAGTTCACCGTCAGCGCGCTGTTTCACTGACTCCTCGAAGACTTTTTCGCGTTCCCAAAACTCCAGCACGTCGCGTTCGAGCTGGTCAGTATCTACTCTTGATTCAACATCAGTAAATTGGCTAGCCATAGCCTTCAGTAAAGCCTAGAAGGCGCTAATCGTAAAGAAATACGGCTATTTCTTGGTCTTCTTCTTTTTGGGCTTTTTGGCTGGCTTTTTCTTTTTGGTGCGGACCTTCTTTTTACTCTTTGGCTTTGCTTTCTTAACTCGTCGCTTCTTTTTTTCCGTCACTACATCTTCGTACAATGCCAGGAGCTCTTTGACTCGCCCTGCCCAATCAACGCGTTCAATATCTTCGGTCTCGATAACCACAACCCGCTCAGCTGGATAGCCATGTCGCTCGACAAGTAATTTCTTGTCGTTGGCTTTGAAGACAATAATGCGACGAGCTCGCTTGCACAGCTGCGCGAACGCTACGCGTGCGCCCAACATAAACGTGCGGACAAACAATCCACTTTCGAGTTTGCCGCGTGGCACGTAGTGGAAGGTCGTGATCATACGACCGGGATAGACAAATGGAATCAATCCTTCCGGAGAGTGGAAGACATCAAGGCGCGCCGAGCGTAAGAAACTGGAAATTAACATATGTGAGTACAGCACCGGCAAGTAGCGGCGATACTGCACAAAGGGGAAGCGCTTGATAATGACGTTCTTCTTAGAGAACTTCTGCAGCAACTTTTTGTCCTGCATCCGCTCATCGAAGAACAAGACCCAGGTGTGCTCCTGCTTCTTATCCGCCTCAATCAAGTGCGTAATCAGATTCTCCGTAAACCGCGCGATCTTGGGATCATAGCGCTTGTGTTGCGGCAATATAATGTGGGCATCAATTCCTATCCTCATGGGAGTATTAGAGTAAAGGCTAACTAAAAGCGCGTAAAGGGCAACTACATTACATCAGGGGCGCTTACCCCCAGCAACGTCAACGTCTGTCGCAATACCTTACGTGCGGCTATGACCAGCTGCAGTCGACTTTGAATGATCTTCTTGTCATCTGCCTGCAACACCGGTACATGCCGGTAGAACGAGTGAATAGCTCGCGCTAGCCCGGTGGCGTAATAGGCGAGCTTGTGGACCTCGTATGACTCCGATATTTCCGAAATAACCTCCGGGAAATTGTAGATACGCCGCAGCAGTGCCAGCTCCATGGTGTGCGTTAGTGCCCCGTGACTAGTGAGCTCAATCTGGTCACCGGTGTCGGTAATGACATTTTCCTGTTTGGCTCGGCGCAAGATCGACTGCAAACGCACATGCGCATACTGCACGTAATACACGGGGTTCACTTCGCTACGTTCCTTGGCCACGTCAAGATCAAAGTCCATGTGCGTAGACAGTGCGTGCATCAAAAACGTAAAGCGTGCCGCGTCATATCCCACGTCAGCGATCAGATCCTTCGGCTGCTCGACAGCTCCTGCTCGCTTCGACAACTTGACTGGCTTGCCATCACGGATCAGGCGAAACATCTGGGCGATAATATATTTCCAACGCTCACTGTCGTTCTTGAGAATATCCATGGCGGCAATAATACGTGGCGGGTAGTCCAGATGGTCCGCTCCTAAGAATGTGAAAATCAGATCGTATTCTCGATCGTACTTGTCCTGGTTATACGCAATGTCGGGGGCTAAGTACGTATAGGTACCATCCGCCTTCATAATCACGTTGTCTTCTTCCATCCCGTGCTCGCTCGTCTTGAGCCACGTCGCCCCATCTTTCTCGTACGTCCCCTTCGCTTTCTTCAGCTTTTTCATAATCGTCTCCACCACTCCCGAATCTCGAAGCACCTGCTCGCTACTGAACTTATCAAAATTAATGCGCAGATCCTCTTTGGTGATGCGTTCGTTCTCGGCTTGTAGCAACGCAACCGCCATGCCACTTACTTTGCTGACCACTTCTTCATTCGTGAGATCAGCCAGTTCTAATTCCTGACCCTCATTTTCCGCCAGCGTCTCTACCACTGACGCCGCCACGTCTTTTATGTATTCGCCTTGGTATAGGTCCTCTGCAAACTCTACTTTCTCTCCCCTAGCCTGGAGCGCACGGCGCAGCACCGACTGACCCAAACGTTGAATCTGTCCGCCCGCATCGTTGACGTAGTATTCTCTGGTCACCGCGTAGCCGGCGCACTCTAAGACATTAGCCAAGGTGTCGGCCGTAAACGCAGTTCGCGCATTACCCATTGTCATTGGTCCCGTCGGATTGGCCGAAATAAATTCCAAGTTAGCCATCTTGCCGGAGCCTCCAGCAGAGGAGCCACACAGATCACCTTCAATCACGTCGTCCAAACGAGCCGTCATCCAACCGGGATTGAGCCGGATGTTCAGGAAGCCGGGTGCAGCGACCTCGATAGATCCGGTGTATTCCTGCTTCGGCATGTGCTCGGCAATGACGGCCACAATATCCATAGGTGGCAGGCCCGTTTCCTTGGCCAACGATAAGGCCACCGGCGACGCATAGTCACCGTGCTCGGGGTCCGTCGAATTATCGACAACTACGTTCAAGCCAGCGGTGTTGACCGCAGTTAACTTTCCTGCCTCGATAGCGGCATCAATGCCATCTGCAATATCCTGCGCCAGCGCTGTTTTGAGGTTTAATAACATAGCTGTATAGCCTAAGTATATCTTGGGTATAAAAAAACCGCTCGTTAGACGAACGGCTGGGACTACATTAGAAGCTGTTTCGCTTCGGTGGGCTGTTCCCATTCGCGGCGTACTTCACGCAGGCCGTAGGCACACAAAGCAAAGTCTTCCGAGACCTGCGCCAAGACTTCAGCAGAAGCGTCCTCCTCATCCCCCGGGATTTGACTCGCGATCCAATACGCACGCTTACCCTGCTGGCAGTAGTCGATAAAGTGATCCTTTTTATCTGCCGCTTGCAGTGCACGCAGAGCCTCCGGATACACACCTGCCCAAAACATAGTGAAATCACCAATGTGGCGATACGCTGCTCGCCTGGCCGTACCCTGGCGTGCCTTGGCTTCAACCAGCATCTCTGCCACGCCCAACAAGCGATGGCCAGTCAGGTTTCGCATCTTGTTAACCGCCTCTGTACGCACAAAACGGAACAGCAATAGTGACAGGTAATCGATCAACGACGGGTCCGTTACACCAAGTTGGCCTTGAAAGGTCTGCTCGGCAATTCCAGCAAAGTAGCGGAATAATACGCTATTCGTGTTTAGACGTGTCATGTATATCCCCCTTCTTTGGATGAATATGTTGTAAAGGACTTATAAACTTCCTAGCATCAAAACAGATTTTGCTAGTCTTGGCAAGATCCTGTTCATAACTAGCGTTGGTTTGGCCTTTACATTGATACATAATACGAACATGAGGTCGTTTTCTGTTCATGGCGCACTAGCGCACCCGCTACCAATCAGTGGTGTAGTCACCGCTGGCTGGCCCAGTCCAGCCGAGGAAGAGCTAGGTGACGTGTTGTCATTCGAGGAGTGGTTACTCCCCAACCGTGAGGCTATGTGCTTAATCACAGTTACCACCGATGCCATGGTCGGCGCCGGCATCCATCAAGGTGACCATGTCATCGTGCAGCGTGGTCGCCGAGCCCAACCAGACGACATCGTGGTCGCCGAAGTGGACGGCACCACGCTAATCCGGCAGCTCGTACACCGCGGCGGCGTGCCAACACTGGTAGCCGCACATGATAGCTACACGTCAACCGCCTGCGATCTACACACTCGCATGCTTGGCGTCGTAACTGCGGTGATTCGTAAATACCGATAATGCTGGAACGAGCGTGGCCGCGCGCCCTAGCGCTGATCGACGGTGACGCTTTTTTTGCGTCAGTTGAGCAAGCAGTGAAACCACACTTAAAAGGTAAGCCCGTCGTCACCGGTAAAGAGCGCAACATTGTGGCCGCCGCCAGCTATGAGGCAAAGGCGATGGGGGTTAGGCGAGGAGTGACACTTTGGGACGCGAAGAAGATGTGTCCCGGCTTAGTGGTGCTGCCTACTGATTACGAAACCGTCAGTCTTTTTTCCAAACGCATGTTTGATATCATGCGTCGCTATTCCCCGGTCGTTGAGGAATATAGTATCGATGAAGGCTTCATTGGCTTAACAGGCTTGCGTCGCGTGCACCACAGTAGCTATGAAAAAATTGCCCGCTCTATCCAGAACGATATTCATGCAGAGCTCGACATCACGGTTTCAGTTGGCTTAAGCGTTAGTAAAGTATTGACCAAGATTGCTGCCGAAATGGGCAAGCCGAACGGATTCACCGTTATTTCTGGTCGTGATATTGAGACGAAACTTGCCGACGTTCCTATCAATGATATCTGGGGCATTGGCTCAAACACGGCGGCGCTACTAATCGCACACGGTATGCCAACTGCTCTTAGCTTCGCCCAAAAGCCACGTGAATACGTGGAGCGTATCCTCACCAAACCCGGAATCGAGATTTGGCAAGAGTTAAACGGTGAGTCGGTTATGCCAATTTCTATGGAAGAAAAAGAAAGCTATCAATCTATCGGTAAGAGTAAAACCTTCACTCCCGCATCAACTGAGTATGACTATGTGTTTGCTCAGTTAGTTAAAAATATTGAAAATGCCTGCATTAAAGCTCGCCGCTATAATCAAGCTGCCCAAGAATTTTCTATCTACCTGAAGAAACAAGATCATCGTTCAAATGGTTTACGCGTAAAGCTCGATCGACCGACGTGCTATCCGACAGAACTTATGAACGTAGCGCGCAAACTCATGGATGAACTCTGGCGCCCCGGAACCGAGTACCGAGCGACCGGCGTTATTTTGTCGCAGTTAGTTGCAGCCAAACCGGTACAACCAACACTATTTGAAGATCCAGTACAGATTGTAGCCACTCAAGAATTGTTTGCTGCGCTAGACACCATCAGAGAAAAATATGGTAAACACGCTATCCATCTTGCCGCCAGCTTGCCTGCCCAACACACACAACATCTGTCATCACGCGGTGATCTGCCAACTCGCAAAGAATCCTTACTCAAGGGTGAAAACAACCGTCGTCGCTTACCACTACCGGTCATTCATACAAAACTGTCTTAATTTCTTGAGCGGAAAAACGACCTCTTGACACACTCCCTAACGTGCGTTATTTTCAGCGCACTTCCATATTCTAGGATCAATTCGAAAAAAGGAGTTAGAACCTTGGCCAAGACAACAAGAAGAACAGCCCCCACCTTCGAGCGAGTGGATCGCCACGTTAACCTCGGACCCACCCCCATCGGTGGCGGACCAACTGGTCGAACACCAAGGGGATTCACACCGCTCTTCTGCGACTTGCGATTTAGCAATCAATGGACCACAGCTCGCACTTACCCGCCTGTCATGCTTCCCAAACGGAATCGGCAGCCGATTGAGCACAGGCCTCATGCGGTGGAAGACGCGCACCGACGTGTCGCAGCTGGCGGTACCGGAGGTGAACCACTGCCCGCCGCAACGAGCGACGAAGATCTCGTTGGTACCCTAGTACAAGACGGCGCAGGCGCAGGCGACGAAACGTTCACCCTCGATGACCTGTACGGCCAGGTCAGATGATACAGACGGTTTCACCAAAATACATCAGCAACCGCGACACACTGTCGCGGTCTTTTTTTACTGACAGCTATCAGTTGACAGCCTCCTATATATCACCCATGGTGGCGGCACCCGTTCCCTACCAATCTACCTTTCGAATATAAGGAGAGCTGCAATGAACCGTCTGTTTATTTGTTTGGTTATCGCACTGGCGACGGCTGCTCCCACCCAGGCGCAAGAAGGCCACCCGGCAGCCTGTCTCATTGAAATTAAAATTACTGTCTGGCCTGCCGGGTTAGAGGGTCGTGACCCTGAGTCCTCTGCACACAAAATCGAAGGTGGTGGCTTCCTCGTCAGTAAAGAAGGGCACGTCGTCACCTGCAAACATGTTGCTTCACCAGTTGATAAGATTTACGAGTGCCTCAATAGGAAGTACCTAAACGCGCTGTACTCCAATGAGGGACTGGTCGCCATTAATCGGATTGCCTTTAGTATCACGGTATTAACTGGCACCGGCCAAGAATTCACGACGACCTATGAGCCAGACTTCGTTATTGAACCCACGGATGACTTAGACACGCCCACCTTTTTGATCCGGCAGCAAGAGAAGCGGGACCTGGCTGATACAGACCGCGAGCTACACATTGTTAGTGTGGGCACGTCCGACATCATGCTACTAAAACTACATAGCGCGTGTCCGCTGCCGTACCTGACCTGGTCAGACACCCCCGTAATCTATCGCCGAAACGATCCGAAAAAAATGACTCGGGTGCAATCAGCCGTTGTATCCAGGCTCGATGATGCGCGCAGATACATGACCGGCCGTAATGCTGGTTACGTCCTGGGGGACCAACAGAAGGACTTGAAAATATCCGGACTGGCTTCGTATGACGTACGTATGTTTTCGCGCAAAGGCCACTCTGGTTACCCCGTCCTCAATGAAAGTGACGATAAACTAGCCGGCATGATTTGGGGGCACGATCCGATCTGGCCAGGGTCACGCGTAGCGTCAATCACCTTCGTCGCAAAGCCAATTGCGGTTCGGCCGTTTGTGAAGGCGGCGATTGCCAAACCCAACTTTGACAGTCGCCGAATCGTTAATCTAAATCCGTAACTCCCGTAGCGAGGTCCACCGACCTCGTTTTTTTATGCGAGTTACCAGCGCTCTACCGCCACTAGGCGAGCTTGGTCTATCTCTTCAAGTGAGAGGGCAAAGCCATTCGCTCCGCGGTACATCAGGCGACCCTGGTCCCCCGGCACGTGCCCCAGACTTAATTGATGACCAATCTCATGCGCCAGAACGCGCCAGTCAAAGACAGACGTATAGTCAGCCACCGTGACAGCGCCAATGTCACCATACGAGATGCCGTTTATACCGCCGCCAATTGTTTCGATCAGGTATACATTAAGCGTGCTTGGATTGTATCCATCGGCGCTGATTATGAATGGGTATGGGTCCCGATAATACGAGGCCAACTCCTCTGCTGATACGTAGCTGTCCACTATCCTCACTACCTGCAGCTCGACTTGCCCCTGGATCCAGACGCGCGCTGCGTTCTCGACCAGCCGCGCTATATCCTCCCGCGTCCGCAGACTGCCTCCTTCATCGGCGCGGATCACTAGAATCGTCAGCGGCACCGTCACGGACTCCGCGGCAATGGTCTCGGGGATTTCCTGAGTCAGAGCGGGCGAAGTTCTCTGAAATCGAAAGTAGTCGCCTAATCCAAATAGCCACAGCATCCCAACTATCGCTACTGCAGCAATAACACCCCGAACAATGCGCACTACCAACGGTGTTGGCTCCTGTTCATCATCGGCATGTTGTTTATTACTCATAGGCGAATTGTTGCATAGCTCGACCGCGCACGTATACAAAACTCGTAGCTTGTTTTAGGCACGCACATATGGCGGTCTCGTTAAGGATAAAGCTTCGTTCGGTGTTCTGCCATACAAACCAAGATGTCTCGTATCGTTGTAATACATATTCCACAGTCGCAGCTTCAATCGTAGTTCTCCTGGTGTCGTGAAGGACACTCGATCATAGAAGTGTTCTTGATCAGTCCGGTGGCTTCGTTCTACGGTTCCGTTCTGCGCTGGTTTACCCGGATCAATGAGGTAATGCTCAATACCAAACTCTCGACAGTAGGCATCGAGCATATGCAGCCGCGGGTACGGTACGGTGCTCTTGTAGGAACCGTAGTAGCGATTCGTAAAGATAGCGTGATTATCAGTCTTGATTGCTCGTACGGGATAGGCAAAGCGTTGTCGTACGGTCATTACAAACTGTATGACATGGTGTTTCATCTGTTCGTCAAAGACTTCTAGATACCTCCATCTGGTCGCAACATCAATCGCAGTGAACTGAAAGAATCGCTTCCCTGAGAGCTTGTGTGGTACATACTTCACATCAATCTCAATGAGTTCACCTGGCTGAAGGGTTGCTTTAACGTACTTGTATCTGATCTTCCGCACCCGGTACTTACGAGTCAATCCTTCTGCCTTTAGTATCTTACCAACGGTACGAGCGTGAAGCGCTATGCCTTCGTCCGCTAAATCCCAAGCGATCTTTTGCGCACATTGGTGCTTATCGTTACGCAACTCAAGTACGCGCTCCTTGGTTCGAATCGACGTTTCTCGTGGCTGAGCCTTGGGTCTAGTGCTCGTTGGAACAAGTCCTTCTTCCCCTCGTTCACGATAGGCGCGTAGCCATCGCTCTAAGCTACGTTGACTGTAAGGGCACACCTTAGCGACATCACATAATCTCACCTCTCCCGTAGCAATGGGCTTAATCCATTGTAGACGTTCTTCTTTGATACTCTTAGGCATAATGACAGTCATATACCCCATAGCTAACGCTTTGGGTGTAAAACCGCCATAAGTGTGTGCACATTACCCTTTGCTGCCGCAGTTGCCCTGATGTTGCTATTGATTCCCACTCAAAAAGCGGATGCCGCATTGATGGATCAGGTCAATGACGCAGTCGTAGTAGCAGGTGCTCCTCTTACAGTGGAGCGATCAAACGCCTTTCAAGTAGGTGTTTTTGTTGGGCACTACACATCGTATGCTCAGCTGGTTGGTGCCGTTGCGTATCACAATGCGCGAGGTTCACTACCAACATTTACCCAAACCACGGCTGTTGTCAGCAAGACGTGCATTAACGGTACGGTCACTAGTATGTCCGACACCAATGTGACGCTTCTTACAGATGACCTGTTGAAGAGTGGCGCACCGAAGACTCAACTGGTCAGGATTGCGACGAACCAGTATAACCTGGCGATCTCACGCGGTGTTAAAGCCGGGGAGAATGTAAACCTGTGTTCAACTGATGGCTTCGCCAATCAGTACGGGCACATGACCTTGATATAGGTCCCAAGCAATAACGATCGAAGACGTGCGGCAGGGAAGCCGCACGTTTTTTTGTTTAGCGCCACTCATATAACAGTGGTTGCGAATCTAACGACCGACGTGCTATGCAGATACTACTACTGCTTGACCACTCATGATTCGAAAGGCTACATATGTTCTCCACACAACTTGATAGAAGTTGCCCAGCCGTTCGGAATGGTTGGGCATGTGCAATCTGCACATTTGAGATCACCACCAACAGATACAGGCTCGTAGCGAACTGCAACGGATTTGCTGTACCGGTTCATGCGCACTGCTTTAGCGCCGGGCGGGATCAGCTCGCAGGAGTCATCAGTCCCGTGCTTCCAAGTCTGCATCTGGTGCCACTGGCCGCTGATAGTGAACACGAGATCCAAGCTGCGGTGGCGTCGTTCATGGAGCATGGCATGATCCGTTGTGGCCCTGCCTACCCACTAATTGTGAGCGCCTGACGGAGCCCAAATCAAGCGCCCGCTTGACCCATTCAATGAGTCGGCGGGCTTTTTTCTTACTCTAGCTATCCCTTAGCTCACAGCCCCAATGTATAAAAAGTAGAACTCGATTGTGCGGCGGGTGAGGGGCCTCGTAAATTGACACGACAGGCAACACGGCGTAGCGTTCACAGCTGTTCGTTGCTATATGAGAAAGGAGAAGCGGAATGATTTGTTTCGATGTGTATGTCTTGGGGAAAGTGATCGGTCAGGTACGCAGCAATGTGGCGAAACTCGCTTGGGAGCTGGCCCAGGTCGAATACCCTGGGTGTGCGATTAAGCGAGCCCAGTATCGCCCGTGGCGAATTATAAATGGTCGTTTCGTCACGGATGCTGCAATGCGGGGTCACGAAGCAGCCTGTCAGGCGTACGGGGGATGGGTTCCTCCCTGGTGGGCACGCCGCTAGTTCAACCAGTACGAAGGCGCTAATACCGGGTTGTTCATGCACCCGGTTTTTTCTTGCTCAATTTTCTCCTTTGCTTGCAGTCTCACGGGGAATCCTTTTCACCCGTCGCTCTCGTGGTCTCGCAAGCGAGACATACTTCGCTCCTCCTTCAAAGCCGGGGTCGTCTCGAAGATGAAGCAGTTCATCTTCTCGTCGTACCCTTCGATTCGACAATCTAAGACGGCTACCAACAAAAAAACCGCCCTCTGGCGGTTTTTAGTTGGTCGCAGTCTCACGGGGAATCGAACCCCGATTGCCGGCGTGAAAAGCCGGTGTCCTAGCCATTAGACGATGAGACCTCGTCGCAGCCTAATGCGCTCCACGCCCCTTGGACCATACGGTCCAGCGAGACGAACGCTCCATAGCTGCTCCTCTATCCCACAACCCTGTCTGCCGTCAGGCAGGCTCGGTCGCAGCATTCACTGCAGCACTCGAACGTAAAGTTCTCCTGCTTTGCTCATTTGCGCTGCGAGCTTGCGGGAGCCCTTTGAGTGGCGACCTACCCGGTGTTGGTGTTGCATACTATGCAGTATTTATTTTATAGGTTCAAGTAAATGCGGCAAGAAGTTACTGGGGGTAATAAGTTCGGGTGTTGAGTCATATTTACGTCGCCAGCCGCGTGAAGGGATATGACCCGACTGATCCCACCTTATGTCGATAGGGTGGATCTGCTCGCCACGCTTGAGAATGAGGTCGACAGTGCTATCATTCCGCGATTGCCAGAAGAAGAGTTCGTCGTGGTGCTGCATAGTGTGGCTGCGCTTGATGAATTCAGCG
>NZCO01000050.1 GCA_002686445.1 bacterium
AGCACGGGCTTACGTGGGCGTCGAGGCGGTGGTGTGCTAGCCGCGGCTGCGCGCGGTGCAGGTTTCGCTCGTTTGGCTGCGGGTTTGGGAGCCGAAACCGTTGCGCGTTTACCGGAGCCACGTAGCGGACGGTCGCTACGCTTGGTGGGCTGGATATTGTACCGCTTGCGCACCTCCCATAGGATTCGCTTTTCAGCACCCGATTGTTTTTTACTCTTCTTCATTAGTAAACAAGGCCGCTACGCGTGAATAAATAATAGTTAGTTTCCATGAGGCTTACGCGCTAATGCGCGATGGCCACGTCCAACACTGAGCACACCCGTTTGGTGCATGTTAAAGGAAGTATACCGAGTGTGTGCAGTAGTGCAAAACGGTAGGACTTTTTGCGATAATTGTCTATCTAGGTGCGCCCCAAGCTGCTGCGCGCTGCGGCCAGCCACGAAAACAGGCAGGTGCTGCCTTACGCTCCACTGTTTTTTATGTACAATGCACTGCATGACTGAAGCACAGGAACCAGCCGGGGAATCAGCCATGGCAGCAGTCGGCGGATTTTTTTGGGAGCTTATTAAGGTAGTCATCATAGCGGCGGTCATTATTATTCCGATTCGCTACTTTCTGGTGCAGCCCTTTTTCGTGCGCGGAGCGAGCATGGAGCCTACCTATAGTGACGGGGAGTATCTGATCATAGATCAATTGTCGTACCGGATGCGGGATCCCCGACGGGGAGAAGTAATTGTGTTTCGCTTTCCTGACAATCACTCCCAGTTTTTTATTAAACGCATCATAGGCCTCCCGGGCGAGACAGTGACGATTGCCGACGGTCAGGTGTCTATCGTTAATAGTCAGTATCAGCAGGGTGCCAACTTAAACGAGGCGCAGTACCTCAGCGCTGAGCTACGCACTGGCGGACAACTCACCACCACGCTGGCGGAAGATGAGTATTTCGTACTGGGCGACAATCGGTTTTCTAGCTCTGATTCCCGTTCGTGGGGCGCCCTATCCCGAAGCGAAATAGTTGGTCGCAGTCTGCTACGAGCATTTCCCTTTAATAGAGCTGAGGTATTTGATCCTGTCTCCCTAGGATTTATTAGTATTTAGCTGCGTAACTTTGCCATTTTGGCTGATGTTCCGTACCATAGGGATTCATGATTGCGAAAAAAGCTACTAAACCAGCCCCGAAAGCGGCTAATAAGCCAGCTGCTGTTAAGGCTGGGGCCGGTAAGAGCGCCAAAAAGAAGAAAGAAAAGTCAGACTTTCCAGTCCAGACGCCTCGAGGTACCCGCGATATTTTGCCGCAGGAGCAGAAATACTGGGAGTATGTGGTAGAGACAGGCAAACAAGTTATCCGCGGATTTGGTTTTCAGCGCATCGATACGCCAATTTATGAGGAGAAGATTCTCTTTGCCCGAGCGGTCGGGGAGGAAACAGATATTGTGGAGAAAGAGATGTTCGAGCTTAAGTCTCGCAGCGCCGGTCATCAGTACGTGTTGCGGCCGGAGGCTACCGCCACACTCTGTCGAGCCTACATTGAGCACGGCATGCGCAGTTGGCCCAAGCCCGTGAAGATCTTTACGGTTGGTCCATATTTCCGTTATGAGCGTCCACAAGCTGGCCGCTGGCGCCAGCATCATCAGTTTAGCGTTGAGGTCTTTGGTTCACTCGCGCCAGTGACTGATGCTGAGGTGATTTTCATGCTGCACAGCCTATTCACGGACCTCGGACTCGAAGAGTACACCTTGCAGATAAATAGCCTAGGTGAGCCCAAGGAACGCAAAGAATATATCAAATTGCTGAAGGATCACTATCGTCGTAATCGCAGCAAACTATGTAAGGATTGTAAGGAACGGTTGAAGACGAACCCACTCCGCGTGTTGGACTGCAAAGAGGAAAAGTGTCTGCAGGTCAGTAACACTGCGCCCCGTCTGCTCGATCACTTGGGCGATGAATCACGTACTCATTTTGAAACGGTGCTAGCCATGCTAGACGACCTTAAGGTTCCCTATGAAGTAACGCCAGGCTTGGTACGCGGGCTAGATTATTACCGACACACCGTGTTCGAGTTTGTAGGCAAGGGCACCGAAGAGCGTCCGGCCTTGACCTTTGCTGGTGGCGGCCGATACGACAACTTGGTAAAAGCCTTGGGCGGACGCGACACTCCTGGTATCGGTGCCGGAGTCGGCGTGGAGCGTGTAATCGAGCAGGTAAAAGCGGAAGGGATAGACCTCACCATTACTGACGCACCGCAAATTTTTGTTGCCCACTTAGGAGAGGCAGCGAAGGTAGAAGCATTGCAACTATTGCGAGAATTGCAGCAAGCGGAGATACCTTTTGCTGAGAGTCTGGATCGTGATGGCATGCAAGGACAGCTCAAGGCTGCGGACCGCATTAATGCGCAATGGACGTTGATCGTTGGCCATAAAGAAGTGATAGACAAGACAGTTATCCTGCGCAGTATGGAAAGTGGTATGCAAGAAGTCATTGCTCGCAGTGATCTGATAGAAGAGCTACATGAGCGGCTCAGTATGACATCAGCGACCGCCGCAGACGGCACCGCTGCTTCCACCGCAGGCGTCGACGAAGACGAAGAAGAGGAAGAAGCCGGCAAAAAAAAGAAATAAGGCCCCGCTAAGGCTCTTCAGGCCCAAGAGGCGCACCAGCATCTGGGCAAAAACTACTATCTTGCTACGCCAGTAAATACGATATACTGGTAGGTGTTATGTCAGACTGTATCTTCTGCAGTATTGCCGCAGGCAGCACGCCGGTTGACGTGGTGCAAGAAAACGACGACACGATTTTCTTTCGGGACATTAGTCCCAAGGCTAAGGTGCACGTTCAAGGAATTCCTAAGAAACACGTGACCAGTTTTGCCGTGGCTGATAAGCAAACGATGAGCCGCTTACTGACCGGCGCGCAAGCGGCGGCAGAGAAGTTGGGCCTAGTGGAGAGTGGATTTCGTTTGATTATCAATACCGGTAGCGATTCTGGGTGGGAGGTTCATCATCTCCATGTGCACATCTTAGGCGGGGAACCGCTTGGCCCCCTGCGGTGCCAGTAATCATATGACTATGAGCCGCTCTCGTTACTTGTCTGTAGGGATTCTGTTGGCGTTTCTCTTGGCAGTCCCACTCACTACCCACGCCCAACTCCTCCCAGACTGTGATCCCTTACCATCAGCAACGAACGCTTGTTCAGTTGGTGACTTACTGGGATTAATAGTAAACGTCTATAACTTCTTAATAGGGGCGGCGGCCTTAGTCGCGGTGCTGTTCTTAATCTGGGGTGGAGCTCGAATGCTCTATTGGGGGTTCTTAGAAGATTCAGCCTCTGAGTTAGCAGCAGCTAAGTTAACCGCCAGGCGTAGCTTAGGTGGTTTTATCATTGTCTTACTTGCCTACCTACTGGTGAACACCACCATTGGTCTGTTAGGCGGTGGTGGTATTAACGGCATCTTGAATCAAGTCTTGAATCTGACCACGGCTGTGGCGCCGGGGGGAGCGGCTTCAGCGCCATCGGGGCTGGCCGCAATTCCGGGTGTGGACCCGAACGATCCGAGCAATATTCGGGCCTTCGGTACGTTAGACGGAAATGGTGATGGTGAGATTGCTCCGCTCGAGCCAGGAGACGAGGTGCCTTTAATTGCCCAGGGATTAGCCGCCGCCAATAGCGGCTCGGGTGATGACAATTATGATGACCAGTTTGATTTGAACGGCAATAATGTTGTAGATCCGCCAGACATAGACTCGCTGGTCAGCGTGTATCTGGGCAGCCAAGCAGCAGCCGCCAATAATGCAGTCGCTTCGCCGCCCGGCACTAACAGTCCTCTTTCAACGACACAGCCGCCGCGAGCACCAGTGCCGACTGACGAATCAGGCGGACAGTTGCCGCTATCGTGGCGGACACTCTTGTTTGGGACAGTCGAAGCTGCCCAGCACGAAAATGTCGTGCCCCCCGTGGCTCCCTGGCAGAATCCACAGAACCCGCTCGACGTAAATGATGATGGCAGCGTGACGCCAATTGATGCGCTGCAGATCATCAACGACATACACGCGAACGGGGCACGCACGCTCGCTCCAGCACCCTATTACGATACTGATGGTAATGGTCGCATTGCCAACAACGATGCGACGCTCATCACTGAATATTTGAATCGCCTGGCAGCTGGCGTAGCCTCCGACGAGCGCCCAATTGGGACGAGTCCGTTCTGGCAAAATCAAAGCGAGCCATTTGATACCTCGGGCGATGGTGTAATCGTACCGCTCGATGCCCTGTTGGTTATTAATGAGCTGAACAGAAATGGATCTCGCGTCTTACTGACACCACCACCGTATCTTGATGTTGATGGTAACAACGTGGTTAATGGCTTCGATATCCAGCGGGTGGCCGATGCGATCAATGATGTGGGAGCAGCCAATGGCGATGATGGGTCAGACGCAGCTAACGTTGGCTTCGGCGCGGCCAGTCCGTCAGCCTTCGCAATTTTAGATACGAATGCGGATGGGGAGCTCAGGCTAGATGAGGTGCAGCCGACATTCGATGAGCTGGTGCAAACGTCAGGAGCTCGGCAAACCGACGCCACCTATGTAGCCGCCTACGACCTAGACCGGAATGGTGTGGTGGAGGCAGCTGACATCATTGGCTTCGCCGATACCTACGTTATTAACCATCGGCGGTCCGGGCTTGGTGGGAGCGCCGCGACACTACCTGATCCGAACCCCGTCGCACCGACTGCAGGAGAGACGGTTATCTTGCCCGATGATGCCCACCAACTGTTTGTCACCTCGGGAGCCTATCCAGGAGACGTTCGTCGACAATTAGTGCAGGACGATCGATACGTGCCAACCCCGAGCGGTATTGAAGCGGCTCATCAAGCCTGTAATCTGGCAGCGGCTGACGCAGGCTTGCAAGACAGTCACACGGACGCGAACTGGTTTGCGCTCCTCTCGACGCCTAATTATCCGGTTAACAATCTTCTCGATGGCCCAGTTTATTCTGTTACCAATCAGTTAATCGCCCAAACACCTGATGACTTGTGGTCAGGGCATGCCGACACCAGCACCAGTCGTCTTGTCTCGGAGCTTGGTATCCCTGTCCATGGTAATCCCAGAGTGTGGACCGGGACTTCGATCAACGGTGAGGCTCATGATACCCAGCACTGTGCCTATTGGACCAGTGGCAATGCGCAAACCCCAGGTGTGCATGGCACGTTAACTAGTGATGGCATTCGTTGGTATAGTGACGGATTCCAAGCGTGTACATTGCCTGCTCACTTGTACTGCGTGAATGGAGTTTCTCGAGCGTCGGGGAATATTATTGGTGGACCTACCGAAGAAAATGATGTGCAAGTTGATGCGGTGCAAGTAGTCGGCTTAACCAGTGGTGTGACTGATGTCGACGCCTCGGCAGCCCACACCTGTGCCGTCCATAATGGGGCAGCTAAGTGTTTTGGGGAAAATGAGTACGGCCAACTCGGTAATGATAGCTTTGCTGCTAGTTCACTACCGGTCCAGGTGCAAGGACTGGGCAGTGGCGTGACGAAAGTGGCCACCGGCAGCGGACACTCCTGTGCCCTCGTGAATGGAGGAGTCCAGTGCTGGGGCCGTAACGGATTTCGGCAGTTGGGTAATACAAGCACGACCGTTTCAGCGAGCAAGACACCGGTACCTGTTGAGGGATTAAGCAGCGGCGTCACGGACATTGTGGCGGGGTCAGCGCACAGCTGCGCTGTACACAACGGGGTCGTAAAGTGTTGGGGCGGACACATGTCTGGGCAGCTCGGGTCCAGTCAATCATTTGGTACGCGCGGTAATGGCTCAGATAACGTCAGCGCGACGCCGCTGACGGTTGAAGGGATGCCAGCCGCCGTGGGAGGCGGTGGGCTCGAGATTACGTCACTTTCCGCTGGGATGGAGCACACCTGTGTTACGACGCGCAGTCCCGAGCGAACACTGTGCTGGGGCGGTGAACTGCATCGCGACAACATCAGCGGTATTCGCCGCTGGACGCAGGCGTCAAGCAAGAACACGGCCACGGAGGTTGGAGCAGCACTTGGGCGCTACATGGTAGCGGCCGGTTGGTGGGAAACCTCTCATATAGGTGGAGACGCGTTTAGCCGAACAACTATTAAGGGCTTTGGGCGTCAGTGGCCTATCCCGGTGTCGACGGCAACTCGCGCCACGGTGCTGGTTCCCCTTAGCAATACAGGTACACCGTGGCCGACGGTGATTGATGCGGCTGGCGGGCGTGATCATGCTTGCGTCGCCACGACGACAGGACAGGCCTATTGTTGGCCAACTGATATTCGCGGCAACATGTTTGGACAAGTTGGTGAGGTGCACCCGAGCGATACCTATGTTGATCCCGGCGGCACGGCACACGTAGAGCGCACGCCACAGATAGTAAGTACCTGGAAGCCAGTACAAGTACCTAACCTGTCCGCGGTGAGCAAAGTTGCCGCCGGTGGCAACCATTCCTGTGCGATCGCGGGTGGGAGTTTGAAATGTTGGGGTGGCAATCTGCGCGGTCAGTTAGGCAACGGTCGAGTATTGGCGCCGCCGCCGGCTGCGCCGGGATTACCACAGGTGCCACCCAGCTCGGGGTTGCAGGAAATCCCAGATGAGTTGAGGCAGCGGCCAAGCTGGCTCGCCACTTCGCCAGTGCAGGATATCAGTGTGGGGCGGGACCTAACTTGCGCTAAGACGAACACAACGCTGAAGTGTTGGATTCCTCAGACGAACCAAACGCCGGCTTTGAATTTCACTCACGCTGAAGATGATCTACTGTCTCGCTACGCACTTCCTCGAACGCTGCTGGAAATTGGTCGCGGTGGCTCAGACGTCACTGACTATCAGCTAACTGACTCTAACGGTTGTTACATCCAACTTGGGAAGGTTAACTGTTGGGGCGATAACAGATTTGGACAAATTGGCCGGACGATTGATCCTGAGCTGGATTACTTCCGTCCTATTAACTTCGGCTTTGATGTTAATACCGTCCTAGGGGTTCCTGATGGGGCAACCAAGGTTGTTACTGGAGCCACAAGCTGTGCAATCGCTAATAGCCAATTGTATTGCTGGGGAGACAACTCGTTTGGCCAGCTAGGTGATGGCAGTAAGACGACACGCAGCGAGGTGCGTGCTGTCAGCGGTATGACTAGCGTCACCGACGTTGCCAACGGGCCATTCGCCACCTGTGCGGTGAACAATGGCGGACTATATTGTTGGGGCTGGATTACTCCGGGCTTTAATACCCCATCTACGGGTGAGCAAGTACTGCAACAGGGGACAACCACGCCGACGCTGATTCCGGGCTTCGAATCTGGCGTCACCAAGGTGGGCCAGTCGTGGGGTAATGTATGCGCCGTGCAAAATGGTTCGCTGAAATGCTGGGGCGATAACAAGCTTGGCCAGCTAGGCGTTGTAGGAGCCGGGACCGCTGACGCAGTCACACTGCCAGGGTTAGAGTCCGGCGTTACTGATTTCCATGTTGGTCCTACGAGCTGTGCCATAAAGAGCGGCGCGGCATTGTGTTGGGGACAAGCTGATAAGGGAGTGCTCGGTGACGGTGTGACCGATCGGGTTCCGGAGTCCGTACCAGGACTCAATAATCCGATTACGTTCCGAGCAACGCCACAACTGGTTGAAGGTCTAGACTCTGGTGTCACGGCGCTGAGCTACGGTTGGGGTATGGGGTGCGCAGTGCAGAATACCGAGCTCAAATGTTGGGGTCGTAACCGGGTATCGCGGCGTCGTACGGACGATCAGTCTATCTACTCATTTGGTCGTCTTGGTGTCGGGGTTTGGAATGGGGACAAGGCCCACTACAACATCGAGTTCAGCGCTGTTCCTCTGCCCACGTGGCTATAAAAGTGGCTAGGCGCACGTGAGGTCCTTGGTGCACCGGCAAGCGTCGTTGACGATGGTAGCTAATCGTGGCAGGATAGGCTCAGTAATTTACTCAATAGGTTCTTAAGTGGGAGGTGTCTTTAATAGTCCGTGGTAGAAGTAAACCGAAAAGATAATGAAGGAGTAGAAAGCCTCGTACGCCGCTTTAGTCGGCGTGTTCAGCAAAGCGGCGTCTTGTTGCAAGCCCGTAAGATCAGGTTTTATGAGCGGAAGAAAAATCGTCGTAAAGTTCGTGAAGATGCACAGCGTCGGACTGAGCTGACAGCAGAACGAGATCGACTCATCAAAATGGGAGAGATCGACGAATTTGCTCCGTATCCCAACACTAAAAAACGCCGACGTTAGGCGAAACGCGAGTATCTTGGAGATAGAAGTGGCGCCTTTGGCTCACTTCTTGGCTTCGGGTATACTTCCTCTATAGGAGCTTGTTAGTACAGCTCTTTTATGTGTGTTACGCGTATTATTTTCAAAAGTCTTTGGTAAATAAACTCTGATGGCTACACCTCCGGCACCACCACCTAATTTGCCGATTGTTCCTGGCTCCGATGACGAGCCGGGTGCGTCCGCAGCAAAGGCACTACCATCCGCACCGCCACTTGGCGCGGCGGGCTTGTCACCTACGCCCGCTAGTAACCCCGCCAACAAGGCAACTGGACAACCGCCAAGAACAGACGGAGTTGGACCGCCACCTCCGCTGACTCCGGGCATTACACCGGTACTACCAGGCGGCGGCGCTGATGCGCCCGATCCATTTAATGCTGCTGCTGGTGGTGGCGGTGCGCCATCACTGCCGGGTGCGCCGGTGCCCAGCGGGGCGGCTCCACCGCCGTCGGGTTTACCGCCGGCTGTAACAGGTGGCAGTGGTCAGCCAAAGTCAGCAAATCAATCGCTATTGGCACCCTCCGCGTTTAATCGACCCAGACCTCCCCGTCGTAACCGACGACTTATTATTCTGCTTAGTGGCAGCGTCGTCGTTATTTTGTTACTCGCTGCCCTCGGGATGGTACTGGCACGCTTTTTCACTGGTGGTGCCACTGACGAAACAGTCGAACCAACCGCCGCACCTAGTGCCAGCCCGATAGCATCACCAACTACGAGCCTGGCGCCTTCGCCAACGGCCAGTGGTGAACCCAGCGGCGAGGAAGCAGTACTTGACCTTGATGCGGATGGTTTAACAGCAGCTGAGGAGCGTTTTTATGGGACTAATCCCGAACTTGCCGATACAGATGGTGACTCGTTCAATGACGGCGACGAAGTGCGGGCCGGATATGACCCATTAGGACCTGGCAAGCTTGATTCTGACAGTGATGGGTTCCCAGATCCTGACGAACGTTCTTTTGGCAGCGATCCCTTTAATCCGGATACCGACGGCGATGGTTTTAGTGATGGGGACGAGATTGGTAATGGCTTCAACCCGTTGATTCCGTCTCCCGGAGACAAGCTGTAGTGTCGGCGACCGTGCAGTGTAAGGAGGGCGCCCTGCCGCTTACTAGCGCGGAGGTGCAGCAGTTGTGGCTGACGACCATAGCCGAGCGCGAGCACGCCGATGACCCGGTTACGGTTCGCTGTGTTAGCGAGCAGGAGATGGTGGAGCTTAATACCACCTATCGTAAGCAAGCTAAGCCCACTAATGTGCTGACGTTTTCCTATGATCAGGAGCACGACGTAGCATTATGTCTGGCAGTGGCTATCCGCGAGGCGTCAGATCGCGGCGTAGAGCTACGTGACTATGTTGCGCTGCTTGTCGTGCATGCGTTCGTGCACGCCACCGGATTAGATCACGAACAATCGACCGGGGACGCGGTTGAGGTTGCGGCTACAGAAAAGAACATTCTCACGGCTGCCGGTTACAACGCTATAGCGCTGTAACACCAAATTGAGAGAAGGTTTGCTATCATACACATATGGCTAAGGTAGATCGCCAGATATATCACGGGCAGACGACCAAGAGTCGTCACTTTGGTGACGCCCTTAAGCACGCGCTGCACGGTATTCTTACCGCCTTCTTCTTGGAGGCAAATGTACGCCGGCAGGTACTAGTGTTTATAGTCGCCGTGGTGTTAGCGGTCTGGCTTAACATTCCCATGTTCCAATTAGCTATTGTGCTCGTTGCTTCAGCGGCAGTAATGACCATGGAGCTCTTGAACTCATCGCTGGAGGCCTTGGCGGATGCTGTCCATCCTGAATACGATCAACGGATTCAGAAGTCTAAAGATATGGCAGCTGGAGCGGTGCTGCTGGTTAGTCTAGCTGCACTGTTTGTTGGCATAGCCATCTTTGGGCCGCCACTACTAGCTTTACTTTAGAGTCGCGTCTCGATACTGACCGGGCCTGATTTTGCCTTTGTCAAGCGTCTAGCGACCTTCTACAATATATCCATGGCACGAGAACAGTATGTAGTCGGTATTGATGTAGGGTCTTCAGCGGTGCGCGTAGTAGTTGCGCAACCAGCTGTGGCTGATACTGGGCGCGGCGAGCGGACTACCGATCGAGACCCAGATGTACCAACTATTTTGGGCGTGGCTTCTGAACCCATGGAGGGAATGCAGAAGGGAGTCATTACTGATGTGGAAGCGGCAGTCAGCTCGATAGGCCGGGCCCTAGATGTAGCTGAGCGCATGGCCGGCGTACCCATTGAACACGCGTACGTCAGCATCAACGGGTCACACATTATGTCGCAGAACTCACGAGGCGTTATTGCTGTCAGTCGAGCGGATGGTGAGATAACGGACGACGACGTAGCTCGGGTGATTAACGCGGCCCAAGCCATCTCACTTCCTAGCAATCGAGAAATCCTGCACGTGTTACCGCAGGATTTTGTTGTTGATGGGCAGGAACATATTCATGATCCAGTTGGCATGACCGGCGTGCGGCTAGAAGTGGAAACTCACATTATTGAAGGCTCAGCTCCATTCATCAAGAATATCACCAAAGCGCTGAACCAGGCGGGAGTACATGTAGAGGATTTTGTGTTTGCACCCCTAGCGGCTGCTGAGGCCGTGCTAGAGAAACGACAGCGGGAGCTTGGTGTGGTCTTGATTGACCTCGGCGCTGGAACCACCAGTATGGTTGCCTATGAGGAAAACTCTTTACTGCACACGGCCGTGTTACCCCTTGGTGCTGGTCATATCACGAACGATATTGCCATTGGCTTGCGCACCTCTATAGACATTGCAGATACCGTGAAGCGCGAGCATGGCACAGCCTTGGTGGCTGAGGTCAAAGCCAACGAGTCTATTGTGATCGAAGAGGAATCAGACAGTCGGACTCCAGCGGCAGAAGGCTCCGGTGAGCAGGAAACAGTCTCGCGACAAGAGGTAGTGAATATCATCCATGATCGACTAGAGGAGATCCTGTCGTTCGTTGACCGCGAGCTGAAGTCTATTAATCGATCTGGGCTATTGCCGGCTGGCGTTGTCTTCACTGGTGGGGGTGCGTTGCTGCCGGGGGTAGTAGAAGTAGCCAAGAAGCAGCTTCGACTGCCGGCTAAGCTGGGAACGCCGAGTATGATGCACGGCTTAACTGGTCAGAGTGATGATGCCTCGTTTGCTGTCGTATACGGGCTCGTGCACTGGGCGCTTGAGCAAGAGCAGCGCTCAGGTAGAGGTATGCAACTTAAGGTTCCGAACGTGGGTCACACAGTCACCAAAATGCGTGGTTGGCTGAAGACCTTCATGCCGTAACGTCGCAGCCTAATACGCTACTCGCCTCGAGAGAACCTGCGGTTCAACGGGACGAACGCTTCATAGCTGCTCCTTTCCCCCAAAACCTCGGTCTCTTCACTCTCTGCGACGACTCGAACGTAAGGTTCTCTCGTCTTGTTCGCTCGAGCTGTGAGCTTCCGGGGCCCCACGACCACGACGAGGGGGACCCTGACTTTTGCCACGACATTTCAAAACGATTGAACCCTTACATTTGCTGCCTCGCTATTTGACGAGACTGTTTGTTTGGGGTATATTCGACGCGGATAAGTACCTTTCAACTGGACCAGTTATATAAAGGAGTTCGCGATGTTTAAGGCGCTTTTTGGAACACAGCAGACATGCCCTCACATGTACACACACGATGAAGGTTGGGTAGTTGGGTGGACAGGCGGAATGCTAGTATTAGCATTCATTCTGGGTTTATTGGCGCTCGTCTCGCTGGAGACGGGCATAAATGAGCCTATACATCTTGCGCGGAGCATGATTTCGTCTCTGCAGGGCAACCCGGAGCTGTTACCCGAGCGCGAAGCGAAGCTCGTTGAGCAGTATCGAGACCTAGCGCGCATGGGTAATCCGACCTCAGTTGACCGCGAGCGACTGATAGCAGGGGAGACCATACCAATTGAGCTAACCTACAGTCGTGCCTATCGACGATCATTTGTGCCTCTCTATGTACGAGCCGCCGCGGGTGAAGATATCGCTGCAAGCGAGTTGCCACAGCCACTACCCACTAACGCGATCCTTCTCTATGGTGGCCCGATCCTCTGGCTGGCAGTATCGTTTCCGTTTTGGTTCATTTGCGCATTCACCGCTGCGTGCAAAGGCTATTACCCCTGGTCTGTCATAGAGTGGGACAAGACCTGGATATGCTTCTGCGCCGTCGCTACCTTTCCTGGCTTCCTGTTCGTGGCGATGATTACAGTGTTTTACTATGTCCTACGTGCATGGCACGAGCACAGCGTGGCTCAGGCCGCACAGCAGCTAGAACTGGCAAAATAACAACGCAACACATCTTTCATGGGACCGGGCAATGCTCGGTTTTTTTATGTACTTAGGGGCGCGTGACCGAAGGGGCAGGTAGAGGCAGTGGTAAGTGATGCGTAGGTATGGACTCATCGCTATAAAATGGTGAACAACAAGTGTGTGCAGCTTGTACACATATTTTTGTTGACAGTCGCTGCTGCTGACTCAAGACTTATAAATAGTTAATCGATCGACACATATTTTTATGCCTATTAATAAACCGAGTATAGAGAACGTTGCTAACATCAAAGTCGTTGGAGTTGGTGGCGGCGGCAATGCAGTGCTCAACCGGATGGTTGAAGCCAAGGTAAAAGGAGTGGAATTTATCGCCGTTAACACTGATGCCCAGGCGCTTCATTATTCTGGGGCAGCAAACAAGCTGCACATTGGTCAAAATTTAACGCGAGGTCTCGGAGCCGGCATGGACCCAAGCTTGGGTGCGCAGGCTGCCCAAGAAAGCCGAGAGGATATTCATGAAGCCTTAAAGGGATCGGACATGGTGTTCGTGACTGCCGGTTTCGGTGGCGGCTCAGGCTCTGGTGCGGGGCCGGAGATTTGTGAAATTGCCAAAGAGGGCGGAGCGTTGACGGTTGCAGTGGTGACCAAGCCGTTCTCGTTTGAAGGTCAGCAGCGCATGACGATCGCTGAAGAGGCTCTAGCTGAGTTACAAGATCGAGTGGACGCAGCCGTGGTTATTCCGAACGATCGTTTGTTACAAATCATTGATAAGAAGACGAGCCTAGTGGATGCCTTCCGAGTAGTAGATGATGTGTTGCGACAGGGTGTGCAGGGTATCTCGGATCTGATCACCCAGCACGGTATGGTCAACGTCGACTTTGCAGACATTAAAGCAATCATTAACAATGCGGGCTCGGCGCTGATGGGTATCGGGCGCGCTAGTGGCGATAATCGGGCTGCTGAGGCCGCTCGGGCAGCTATTGAAAGCCCACTTTTGGATGTCACCATCGATGGTGCCAAGGGTATCGTCTTTAACCTCACCGCTGGCGCTGATCTTAAGATGTACGAAGTTGAGGAAGCCGCTCGCGTTATTACTGAGCATGTAGATGCTAATGCGAAGGTGATCTTCGGTACCGTTATTGATCCAACCCAAATTGAGGAAGGCGAACTGAAGGTAACGGTGGTAGCAACTGGATTTGAGCAGCCGGAGGCAGTTCGCAAAGGCCAACAGCGCTACAGTGGGCAGGTATCCTTTAACGGCCAAGTACCAGTCGCACCGCAATCCGCCTACGCGCCGCCAGCACCGGTAAATCCGAGCGTACCAGCAGCACCAGCGCCAGCAGCACCTGCTCCGACATTTACGCCAACTCCAGCTCGGGCGCCGGAAAGTGCTAGCCAGGAAGAGGATCTTGAAGTGCCAACCTTTATTCGCCGCAAGATGCGTGAGCAGAAGGAAGCGCGAGACAAGGGAACGAGTAGCTAGTCATTGTTTCTAACAAAGAGCCCCGCCAACGGCGGGGCTCTTTTTGGTAGGCTACGTAGTATGCGAGTAATTACTCTTGTTTTGCTGATCGCCTGGGTAGTCGGTACTGGCTTAGGGATATTTGGCGCCGCGTGGCTGGTAGTTGGTCTCACCATTCTAGTGAGCGTGGCGATGGTGCTCGCAGTGCGACAACCCAAACCCGTACTCGTTGCGGCAGCTGGTTTACTGTTCTTAGGAACACTATATGGATACAGTGCTATTCCAGCTGAACACAACTGTGTCCCGGCTACGCCTGCAGTTGGGACGGTCTTGGCGACGCGTGAGCGAGCAGTAGATATTCAATATACAGTTCGCACAGATGATGGTTGCACGGTGCTGGTGACGGCAGCTGCCTTCCCGGCACACCAAGTTGGTAGTCGAGTCACCCTGGTCGGCGGCACGGTGCGTTCCCTGGCGGCCACCCGAGACTTTAGCCCCGGATACGCTGACTATTTGATACGGCAGGGGATAACAAGCACGTGGCAATATCCAAGTATTACGGGTAACGGAGGTCAGCCTAAGTCACGCACTGATCTAGAGACGGTCCGGGGTGTGATAGGTACACAAGTGCGCTCTGTCTTCACTGAACCTGACGCCAGTATCGTGTCAGCGATGTTACTGGCGCAGCGCGGTCGGATTCCAGCGGACATCGTGGATCAGTTCCGCCACACTGGCGTTAGTCACGTATTGGCGATCTCGGGTCTGCACATCTCACTGGTGGCCGGCATGATGCTGGCTGTCTTGGTGGTGTTGCCGGTTAAGCCCTGGACTCGTGCGGCTATTTTATTGGTGCTGCTTTGGTCATACGTCTGGCTGATCGGTCTGCCGGTATCAGCTGTCCGGGCTGGGTGGTTCTTAACGATTGCGGTCATTGGCTTCCGCTTGCACCTACTGCTCAGCCTGCCGACGATACTACTCCTAACCGTCACCGGGTTGGTATCCTTCAACCCGACCGTGTGGCAGGACGTTGGGTTTCAGCTATCAGTGTCGGCCGTGCTCGGTATCTTCTTGGCATTGTTTGCCTCCAAACCCTGGCGGGAAGCCGTATCGGTCCTACCACAGTGGTTGATGTCCCTGGTCGTCGTATCTGTAGGAGCGGGATTGGCAACTGCGCCACTGGTCGCATATCACTTCGCCATCGTGACGCCGGTTTCACTCATAGCGAACTTATTAGTCGTGCCTATAGTGCCATTCGTTATTGCCGGTTCTGCAATCGCACTCGCCGTCGGCTTAGTGGCACCAGGTATGTCAGTGCTCTTGGCGTATCCTGTGCATCTCTTATTGTCGTGGGCAATATGGGTGACGGCGCAGCTGAGCAATCTACCGTGGGCATACCGCGATGAGCTGATTTTCAGTCTTCCATCCGTGACAATCTACTATCTAGTATTGGTCACTCTGACTCTTGGACTTATTGGCTGGCAAAAGCAGAATTGGCGTGAAATGTGGCAGTAAGTAAAGCTTGACACTATTTTCGGCGTATGTTAGGAAACCTAGTTCACTCGGGAGATGTCCCGAAGTGACGGGTTCCTTTTCACCCGATGTCGACAGACATCACATCACGTTTTGGAGGAGTTTCACCATGCGTCAAGTTACCATTGTCCTACAGGGCATTACCCCGCTCTTGTTGGACCCGATGAGCAACACCACCTTGGAGCAGATTCGCACCAAGTCTCCCGGCTCGGATCTATCAAAGAAGAAGCCGAGGGAAGTTGCGGAGACCAAGTTCTATCGAGATGCCGAAGGCGTGGCTGGTATCCCCCTGTGCAACATTACTGCCTGCCTGGTGGAGGCCGGTCGGACAGTCAAGAACCCCAAGACGAACAAGCAAATCAGCACCTTGGGCGACACGCAGCTGTATGGCTTGGTTACGGATTTTGGTTCGCGAGAGATCATTCGCTTCATCGGTTGCGACGCTGCCAGCGAGGGGGGTAAGACGCCGAAGTGGATCGTCGACGAGCGTCGAGGTGTTGGCAAAAATGTGAATCCCCCTGTCGCCGTGGCCATCATTCGGCCGCGTATTGACGTGTGGGCACTCGAGCTGACCATTAGTTATGATGAGACGGAAATTCCGATGGGTTCGTTGATTGCGCTTTTCACCAGAGCCGGCACTTCCAACGGGATCTGCGGCGCTCGTCCGAATAAGGGCCGTATGCCCTTCGGTCGCTTCACTGTCACCTCATGGGCTGAAGAATCGCTTCCTGCCTTGGACGCGACGATCGAAATTACGCGCGATGGCGTTCCCCTCAACGCGGATGAATCCGAGAAGAAGGATGAGGCCGCATAGTGTGTACGTTCAGTGTCCAGTTGGTGTACTCCTGGAAGGAACCCAACGAGGATATCTGAGGCTTTTGGCAGGATTACCTGCCGTTCTGACTCATTCCACATTTGTACATTCGCGCTCACTCTGTAGCGCACTAAATACTATTGACCAGGTAGCAACGTGCTCCTGGTCTTTTTCTGTTTTAGGCACGCACATATGGCGGTCTCGTTAAGGATAAAGCTTCGTTCGGTGTTCTGCCATACAAACCAAGATGTCTCGTATCGTTGTA
>NZCO01000051.1 GCA_002686445.1 bacterium
CGCCTACTAAGCCCGGTATGCCCGACATCGCCTCGAGGCCGCCTAAACCTGCTACTATCGTCCGCTGCACTAGGGCATCCCAGGCTTCTCCAGCTCCTGCCACCACCACGCCATCGCTGCCTATCTCAATACCAGGCAACTGGACGGCCAAAACCACACCTCGCCACCCGGCGTCGGCGAAGATGGTGTTACTTCCCCCACCTAAGACATGGACCGGCAGCTCTTGCTCCCGCGCGTGCGCTAAGCCAGCTCGCAAGTCGTCAACCGACTTGCAGGCGATAAACTGATCCGCGTTGCCACCCAGGCCAATCGTGGTCCGCTTGGCCAAAGGCACATCCTCCTGAATTACCAACGTCATGAGTACAACTATGAGGCGCTAGCTGCATGCTGTCTACTTTCCTCGCGGCAGAGCTAACGCAACTGTGGATTAGTCAGCCCTCTCCCCTTGCCCGCAGCGCCATTCCCTGATATCATCTTGATAATTTGAATTGGACCTTCACAACTTCGTGGATCACGTGCAAGAGGCACGTGTATTTTTTAAGGGGAAGCGCTGATGGAGGAAGTGACAGTTCTGGTCTGTAGTAATGCCGAATGTGGAGGCACCCATCACCTCAATGGACAAGGAGAAATATGCGAAGTCGAACGAGTTTTTCCGCTGCCGACTGGCGAACACGTCGTTGCTATAAGTACCAACGACTGCTTAGCTGGCAGCAACATCATCGTTACGCGTTGTGCTGCAACAGGTTGTGGCCGCGCCGTTTCTATCACCGGAAGGGCTAATGATCGAACGTCCTATCCTCATAAACTCGCAGCAGACTTAACGCTGAAGCACGGAGGCATCGTAATTGGCAGCCGGCGATGTTGGCGCTGCAAGAGAGCACATGCGCTAGAAATCGCTGCAATTGTGTGCGGCGGATTCATTCCGCTTATTTGGAACCGGAAACGAAATAAGGCACCCACTAGCAGTGCCACCGCCCCCTAACACCAACGAGCGACGTCTCCACGTCGCTCGCTTTTCTTTTTGGTTACTATTAAAAACTACTTAAACCGGTCGCTTCTTGGATGCGATACATCACGGTCTTAAGCAGACTGTCATCCGCGTAGGCCTCGTACTCCGCTGTAAAGATGCGTCCCCGTGCGTTCGTCCACATCTCGGTGAAGAATGAATGGGCCTGTGCCATGGCCGGTATGACAACGGCTGACTCCACTACGATATTCGTCTCTAAATTATAGTTGTTGATATTACGCCGAGTCAGATTTGCTGAGCCGGTCATAAGTACCTGCTGTTGTCCTAAGCGGAAAAGCAGCAGTTTCGTGTGGCACTGCTCGCCATGTGTGTCACACCATCGAATCTGGATGTCGCTGCCCTTGGTAAGCAGTTCATGCGCAACGGATCGGTTGGGCACGCCATTTTTAGTGCGCCCAAACGCATCCTTATTAGGATCAAGAATGAGGCGGATGGCGACTTGCCGCTTACTAGCCGCAGTGAGACCACGTACAATGGATCGCTCTGACAGGTAAAACATCGCTATGTCTATGCTATCCCCTGGCTGCGCGCGGTCGATTAGTGCTAACGTTGCGTCGCGAATGGCTCCTTCGGTAAGCAGCTGTACCGGTGTATCGCCAAGTGATTCGCGCCGGATTAGATCCGCAGTCGGCAGGCTCTTGCCTGACCAGGTAGCTGCCGCAGCTTCTGAATCAAAGACGTCTTGCCATATTTGCTCGCTAACCTTGATTGCGGCGTTAGTGTGGGCGCTGCTCCCGTCGTGGGGATTGGCCGAGGTAACTAACGTGGCGAGGCGCACAACGGGTTGTCCGCTCACGTCAACGCCCGCCGGTTCGTCCGCAATAACCAGTTTGCGATGGTTGGCCTTGAAGTTAAGCAGCGACAGCCATGACCGGGCAGGCACTCTCTCACCGTTTGCGGTCAGCGGATTGGGTAAGAAGCCGCCCACGGAATTTCCCAGCCAGCGGGGACCTATGCGCCACAGCGCTGAGTAGATAGGATTGCTATCCCGAAGCTTCGTGAGATCGGTTACCACCACCTCAATACCAACGTCACGAAGCGCATCAAATTCTGGCGACGCCACACCGCCATACACTGTATTAATTGGATCAGAGACGACGGCTATGGTGAGCTCCGGATTACGCTGCTTAGCAGCTACCAGCTCGGCGGTGAGCTCCTGCGCCAACGCTCGCTGCAATTCTGGAGGATCGCCCTGAAACTGGTTGTAGAGAAACATGTCGACTAAGACGTAATGCTTGGCGCCTCTGATCATGCGCACTATCTCATCAAATATTTGCTGCTCAGAATGTCGCTCCCCTGCCGCATCCACATACGTCCGATCCGCCAAGAACGTAATCGCCTCGGCCGGCACGGTCCGCACCTCACCCGCAATACCTACGCCGGGCGGCAGTGGTTTACGTACGACATAGAAAATACCAAGGCCGTACAGTATCAGCAGCACCAAAATAAAAGTCTTTGACATAAGTACCTAGAGTAGCGAACGCGGCTGCTTGATAAGAATAATAAATGCGACGATCGACAGTACCATCATTATGGCAAAGAGCGGGGTAAATCCAATCGTGGTAACAACCACGCCGCCTACAACTGTGGCAACGGCGGCCGCAATTCGCGAGATAATCGCCCAGACAGAATACTCACGTACCGCTTTCTTTTGATTCACGTGCTGGGCGAGTAAAGCGTTGAACGCAGGAGTGCCTAATGCTTCACCGAGTCCAAGCAGTACCTGCACCGCGAGTAGTCCGTAAATGTTAGTAACAAAAATGTACGCGCCCCAGCAGACAGCGCGAATAAGGAAGCCCATGCCGAGCAATAGCTCGCGCTCCTTAAACCGATCGCCGTACTTCGCGGCCACTAACATGAAAAACAACGTCGAGATAATGAACACTGCCCAGGACAGACTCACGATCAGCGCTGTACCGCCCAGTTCCTGGTTCACAAACACTGCATACAGCGGTCCCAGTAAGTGCGCGCCGAGCACGAACACACCGTTGATCGCGAATAGGACCTTGAGCGCTTTTTTCATGGTTCCCACCATTGTATCAGACAAGAACACCCTAGTTGGAATACCAACTAGGGTGTTTGCCTAGAGCTCGCCAATGAGCTCACCGGTGCTCTGCAGCTCCACCAGCTGCTTGTACACACCGTTTCGCTGCTGCAGCGACCGATGAGTACCACGCTCGATGATTGCTCCTTCCCTGAAGACCAGAATCTGGTCCGCCGCTTTAATCGTCGCTAGACGATGGGCAATCACGATCACCGTACGCGTACCTGCAATCTTTGCCAGCGAATCCTGGATCAGTCGCTCCGAAATGGAATCGAGGTGACTGGTCGCCTCATCAAGCACAAAGATAGCTGGATCAGCCGCAATGGCACGAGCGATAGCTAGACGTTGCTTCTGTCCACCGGACAAGCGGACGCCGTGTTCGCCTACGACAGTGTCGTACCCTTCGTTCAGGCGAGCCACGAACTCATCTACGTGAGCCATAGCAGCCGCTTGCTCAATCTGAGCGCGCGTCAAACTGCTATTACCGTAGGCGATGTTCTCCGCAATGGAGAGATCAAAGATCTGCGGCTCTTGCGGCACATAGCCAAGGTGGCGACGATAGTCGAGCGCTAGCTTACGCAAGTCATGGCCATCCATCTTGACCGATCCCTTCTGCGGGTCATACGCACGCAGTAGCAACTTCACGAAGGTGGACTTACCGCCCCCGGATGGTCCGACCAGAGCCGTCGTCTGACCTGCCGGCATTGTCGCAGACACGTTAGCCAGGGCGGGACTAGGCTCGTCTGGACTATGACGGAAGGTCACGCCGCTATAGGTCACATTCCCCACCGGCTTCGTTAGCCGCACAGGATCGGCAACCTCAACCACCTCACTCCGCGTCTCCATGAGCGCCCGGAGGCGGTCAATGGAAGTAGAGTCACGTGTGGTTTCAGCCATCACATCGCCGAGAAACCAGATGTTGTGATCAACGCGCCAGATGAGCATCACCAACAGGGCAAATTGCCCCGTATCGATGACGCCTCGGTACGCCGCAACGAAGGACCACATGATTAATCCGGCCGTCAGCAGCGACTTTACGCTGCCACGAACTCCGTAATTAACCATGTCGAGCCGAAACTCGCGGTAGCCGGCTTGGTAGATACTCTTCCAGATGCGTTTGAGGCGGTGACTTTCTGTCGACTCTTGGCGATAGGACTGGACAGTCGCCACGTTGGTGACTGCCTGTAGCAACACGCTCTCCGAGGCTTCGTAGCCGTCGTTCCGCTTGTCACGGGGAGTACGAGTTCGCGCGTGGAAGTACATGTGGATCACAATCGTAATCGGAATACCGGCAAGTACCGTCAATCCGATCCACAAATGGTGATACATGATTACTGCGATCGTTGTCGCGAACAGCAACAAGCTTGGAATACCGCCCCAACCCCAGCGCGCGATTAAGAGCACTGTCTTCTCCGCTCCGCGCTGAATCTTCTTCATGTTGCGTCCGGTATCCTCGCGTTCGTGATACCCGAGCGACAAGGTCATCAGATGCTTCAGTGCATCGGCCGACAGTTTGCCCTCCATACCGAACAGCACTCGGAAGATGGCAATGTCGGCCAACATGTCCACTGCGATGAGTAGAAGTAGCGACGCAACCAATAGCCCGGCGTACTGTAGCGCCTGGTTTAGCTGCGCTTCACCGATATCACCGTCAAGCAGGTTGATCAGCCAACTCAAAACGATTGGTGCGACCAGGCCTAGAATTTGCACTATCAAAGCACCCGCGGTAGCAGCAATGATGGTCCACTTGTAGGACCGAGACAGCCAATAGAGATTTTTCAGGGTTTGAATCATGCGATTCCTTTCCTTGAGTTGATGTGTCGCATAGCCCAATGGGGCGACGCGGCATTTGGTGGATAAGTAAAGAACATCCCCGGGAGCAAGTCCCGGGGATGTGTAACGAAAAACGATTAGTACTTTACGTCTTCATTAAGCAACCGCGGGAAACTCCAATAGTTCCAGCAATGGTATTGCCAGTGCCTACGACTCGAGGAAGTCGAGACAGGGCAAAACCGCCAGGCAGTCCGCCAAGCTGTAGCTGCTTTAAGATATTTTCGTTTGTTACCATGTGATGCACGATAAACCGTAATGTATTAAATGTCAAATAAATTCTATTGGCTTTATTTAGCCATTATTTCCCTTCCACCGCCAGTACTACCTCGGGTAGTTGTCTACAGCTCGATTCGTCATCCACTGGCCCAGAAAAATGCCCCATCTTTTCCTTCACGATGATCTCCGCGTTCAGCTTTTCTCTAAAGATGTCTGCCTGCGCGACCGGTACATGTGGATCATCATCAGAAAATATCCCAACAAATCGGTCGCAATGTTCCCTGTATGTGGGGTACTGAAGTGGAGTAGTAAAATAGTTCGCCAATTCTGTGTAACCGAGGTCGTCGGTAAAACCAGCAACGAAAACTGCAGCGCCTATCGCTTGGTCAGTGGTGAGCGTTTCTAGATAGCGAAGAATTGTGATAACCCCTACACTGTGTCCAATCAAGACCAGGTCCTTATCCGGTCTCCCCACGGACTGGCTTAAGAAGGGAACCCAATCGGCTTGCGTTGGCGCTTCAGTGTGAGGAAACGCTGGTACATCGACAGTAAAGCCAGCAGTTTCTAACTGTTGTTTTACCCAAGGATACCAACAATATTCAGGCGTTCCTTCCCAACAATGGACAATTATGGCTCGTTGTTTCATTAGGCCTGATGGTATACGGTATAGCCGCCACTGTATATATGGACCCCTTAACCAGCGATGAAATTAGTGAGCTCACTGGGCTACTACGGAAGATGTTTACCTTCCGGCGGCAACTTGTAAAGGAGCACCCACTGGCTAGCAAGATCAAGGCCGTACAAGTGCCTCCCGCTCTCTCAGAATCGATCGCCGTGCTGCTTATTCGTCAAGCCAAAGTTCTACCAGAACTAGCTGGTTCGCAAGTCCAGTTAGATCGTCGGCGAGCTGACATCATTGTCACTCGTGATAGTCGCGAGCTGCGCATCGAGGTTAAGGCAACAGGAAATAAAGGATTTCAGCGTTTTCGCAAAAAAGATATCGCTGCTGACTATTTACTGTGGATCCATTTTGATTCCTATTTCGAAAGTGACGGCGACGAGGAGATACTTGTATATGTAATTACCAAACCTGGGAAGTACTTCCGCAACAATCAGGAGGTATTTGTACAAAGCCTGTCAGATAACCTTGGTCATCAACCAGCTCCCATCTCATTTCGGCTAAGCGAACTGACGTAATGTAGTAAATAAAAAAACTCCTCGAGAAACGAGGAGGGTTTAGGTTAGTTACCAGCGGGGCGCACATCCATGCAACTACCTAGCACGTGAACGCCAACCACGATAGCACCGAGTGGGTTGGCAAAATCGCGTTGGAAGACTCGTGTGATGCCACTAACGGGGTGGGTAGCGATGACCTTAAAGCGTATGGTCACATCATCTCCAGTACACATTCGGCGCAAGTCATGGTCGACGACACGCCAGCGATAGTCGTAGTGTATCTTTTGGTCTGGGTCATCATGCCACCCTGCCACACTCATGACCCGTGACTTCTTCAGCGGCACGGATTCTCCCCGCCTGATGGTTGCTTTAGCCTCGTCCTTGATCACCGGCTTAACCACCATGAGTTCTGCCTCCAGCCGCACTGCAGCCTCCGAGGACCAATTGAGCATCTTTATAGAGTATGAGCCGCCTTCTGAATTTCGATACGCGATCTGCGGACTTATGGCTAGATTAGGCTCTGCCGACATTCGCTGAGTCTGCTTCTGATAGAGTAGCAGCACGCATATCGTTAACAGTATATTCCCGATCAGTGCCACACTTATGACAATGAGCATATATACCATCGAATTCTCCCTTGCTTCGACTAAAGTGATTGGTAAAGGTGCGCCTCACTTTATAACTCCTAACTCCCGCATTGTCAAGGTGACCGGTTAGTTCGTTCCCTATTCGCTTATGTATACTGTGAAAATGTCCCAGACAGTCACGCAGCGACCGTGGGTAGTAATCCCTACCTACAATGAGCGGCAGAACATAGGGCAGCTCATAGATGGTCTATTGGCGTTGCCGGTCCCTAATTTGATGATCTTAGTCGTCGACGATCATTCCCCAGACAGCACTGGCGAGAAGGTGCAAAGCTATAAGGACACTGATCGCGTCCACCTACTTGATACCGGAGCGCGCATTGGCTTCGGGGCTTCCTATCAGCGAGGCTTTGACTATGCCGTGGAGCACAAGGCGTCAGCCATAATCCATATGGACGCCGATCTTTCTCACGACCCAGTCGCAGTCCCCGACCTGATTGCCGGGCTGGCGGACGCTGATGTGGTGATCGGTTCTCGCTACACCAACGGTATCAGCATTGTGAACTGGCCGATGATCCGACTGTTTATCAGCCTCGGAGCTAACGCCTACGCCCGCATTGTTACAGGCCTCACGGCCCGGGACACTACCAGTGGCTTCCGCGCTTGGCGATCCGATGCCCTGACCAAAACCAACTACCAAGCCATGAAAGTAGACGGGTACGGCTTCCTAATCGCGATGCTCTTTGCAGCGCATCGAAATGGAAGCAGCATTGCTGAGGTGCCGATTGTATTCACCGAACGCCAGGCCGGTAAATCCAAAATGAGTAAACGGATAATGTTTGAATCGTTTTTGCTCGTTTTGAAGCTCCGACTGAACCCTCCCGCTCGCTCGTAACTCATGAGTGCCTGCCGCGCCAGGCTAGCCACCCCAGGCCACCAAGTGTCAGTAGCGTTATCAACAGACCAATACCAAACCCCGGCGCACGATAGCGCCAGATGATTTCACTCGTACCCGCAGGTACTTCTGCCGCCACGCGCCCCTTGCTGTTTGTCGCGGGCTCACCATTAGCCAGCCAGCCGCTGGCATAGTTTGTATTGAGCACGATAGTGGTGCTCACAGACGCCTCGACCATGGCTGAAACGTGATTGGGTGTCCATTGCACATTGCTTATGTTCGCCGGCCCAGAAATCACGCCTGTGTCCTCCAAGTCTTCAATCGTCACTGCGCTCGGCTTTGGTCCTAACGCCGTGCAATAACCCATGGTCCCATACCCGGCCCGCGCGGATAGATACGAGCGATCATAATCGACACCTGCAATGCGCTGCTGGTTTGTTTGTCGGGTGACCAAGAGTGGCGACCCGGCCTGCTCTATAGCAACCTCATCGTCCGGAACGATAAACGCCTGCTCCGAAATCTGATAGCTGAGGCTCATTACCTCCAGCAACGCGATAGCCAATAGAATGAGGCCAAAGCGTCCAGTCTTCGGCCACCGCTCTCGCAGCGCGTCGTAGCCTGTCGCGGCTAGCAACGCGAGCGGCAAACTAGCGAGCAATACCATGCGCGAAACAAAGGACCGTGGCAAGAATGGTAGCTGGTCAAACAGCGGCTTAATGACTGGTCCCAAGGTAGACAGAATGATGGCAGCGCCAGCAGCCAGCGCTAAATACCACATGCGCTTTGACCGATGACGTAAACCTATAGCCGCCACAATAAGCACGCCCGCACTTAAGCCCATGTACGCGCCATATTCATGCCAACCGCCACCTTGTCCCATAATGACTTCAGCGCCGTGCAAATACCTCCCGAAGAAGATATCAGCTAAGTATGGCAGCGTACCTGCCGAGCTGCCCCACGTTTCATCAGGAAACTGCCGTACCCATAACAGCACAGGTAGTAGCTTTACCGCCGCAAAGCCCAGCGCCCAAGCAGTAATTAAGACTGAGGTGATAAGCGCACGCCTACGCTCAGCAATGACGGCGCTCAGGGTGAACATCCCCAGGCCTAGGTACGTCAACAAGTGCACACCGCCCTGCAGAAACAGTAATGCTAGCGCGCCACCAGACAAGGCACTCCAGAGCCAGCGACGTTTGTCACGGCTTGCGTATGCGCCTAGCCAACCCCACAGCGCCCACGGTATCCAGCTAGCCGATATGAAAGTTATATGACCCTCTGTTAAATGCAGTATCGTTGCGCTGTTCAGTGCATAGAGCACCGCCGCAAGCACCCCTGCCCACGGCGACATAGTCAGACGCCGGGCCACGAGCATTACGCCAGTGGACGAGACCATTACCGAGACAACCACTGCCAAACGAAGACCTATCGGTATGCCAAACAACAGCTGCAACAAACCACCTGGCGTCAACGCCGAAAACTCGGGGTCAGCTAAGCCAGCAGTTCCGCCACACGTATATGGATTCCAGAAAGGAAACTGTTGCCACTGGGTAGTAACCTGACGTAATTGATGATGAGAGGTAAAGAAGTAGTCCCAATCTGAGATGCCAAGCTGATTCGTATCGAGCCAAAAACCGCCCACCGCTAGTGGCGCAATTACCGACACCAGTATGGTCGCTGCCAGCCAGGATGACCGTGTCCGAGGGATCACCAACAGTGCCACTAGCAGCAGGGCAGCAATCGATAGGCCGGTCGTTCGCGCCTCGCTCGAGCGCAAGACTTCATAGACAGACAGCTCAATGTCGACGCTATCCCCGCCGGCTGGATATGGGTTATCAGGGAAGGCAGCAATGGTGAGCGGCGCACTGCCACTGTTTGTAAAATGCACGATGTGCTCTTGATCCAACTTCGATGTAAATGGCGTCAGCCACAAGCGACCGTTGGCATACCACAAGCTCCGAGCTACCTGCTCGTCTGTGTCAGAAAATACTCGTGCTCGCAGCCGCTCCGATGAGGCGTCAAGAACAGTGAGTTCGATGCCACTTACCTGGCGCTCCCCAAACGCCGCCGTCTGAGTCGCCTGTTCACCAGAGTCAATGACGCGCGGCTGTGCGTTAACACCCTCAACTAGTGGTTCAACATTAGTGTTCGGCACGAACACTGACCAGGTGATAGCCAGCCCCGCGACAACCACGCTCAGAACGGCCGGCGATTTGTACCAAGATCTCATACCAGCTCGTGATCCCTATAGGGCAGGGCCAACAACCCCACAAGGATTAGTACTGCCGTCAGAGAAATTGCCCGGCCACGAGCTACTGCCGGCGAATGATACTGCCATGACACCACGTGCTCCCCCGCCGGAACGCGAGCCGCCTTAAATACGGTATTGGCTACATAGTACGGTGCTGGCTCTCCATCTATGCTGGTTTCCCACTTTGGTGTCGTACTATCCGTCACAATCAACCAAGTGTCACTTTGTGAACTCACCCGCACATCCACCCTAGTATGCTCGTAGGCAATAATCTCAGCCGTGCCACCGCCCTGGCCCACTGCTCCCTGCTCGAAAGGCTCGCCACTAATGTAGACAACTTGCTTTGGATCATAATCGCCCTCCCCCAACAGGCGCACAATGTCTTCATCAGCTGACAGAGAAACTGCTTGTGGTACTAAGTGAGCTTTGTCCATCACCTGCGGATTTAGATACAGGCGCGTGATCAGGTCCGGATCATCGTGCTGGGCAATAATGGTGAACCCCTGGTCAGGAATATGGTCAGCATCTTCAGGAGCAAAAGACTGTGCCAGGTGCGTTATACCAGCAGCGTCGATCAGAGCGCGGTTACGAGCCAGCAAATGGCGACGATCACCATCAAATAGCGAATCTAAATTGTCGTCAAAAAAGGCGTTAATATAGCGCTGAAAAGGCCGTATGCCCAAAGCGCCTATCCAACGAGCGGCAGACGCATTGCCTTGCACTTGCTGGTGACGAACAAGCAGTCGAGCCTCACGGTCAGTGCGCGAAGGTTCTCGCTCAGTGATCTGCACGAGCGCCTGCTTTTGGGACTGGGTAACCTGTGCTGCGGTCGGATTAGCCACCCTGATAAAGTAGGCAGATAACTCGCCTGGCAATCCCCGGTAATATGGGTTCACGCCCGTAACTGCATCACTGGTAAAGGAGATGACGTATTCGCCGCCGATTGTCGTGTCTACGGGAAAACAAACGTCCTGGTCACTTTGCTGAGCAATGTCTAGCGCTGAGCGCTGCACCTCTGCCAACGCTGGGCCATCAATAGATTCGTGCAGGCCTATCGTAATAACACCCGCTGTCGCTGAGCTCGTGTAAAACGGAATGGTAAAGCACGGTCGGGTATGGGCCAGCGTGATGGGTTGTAGCACTGTCAACGATGGCGACAGAGGTGCCGATGGAAGCCAGTGCACTTCTGGGTCAGTGGAATAGAGGTTCGGGCGCGAATAGAGTCGCGCCGGCGTGCCAGTGGTCTCGCCATACTCCCGCAGTGGCGCCAGCAGCGGCGACGGATCGCTCGCCACTTCGCTGGCGACACGCGGATTATAGTTCCAGCCAAACGTGAGCAGTGTGCCAACGGTGAGCACTAAAGCTACCCATGCTCGTGCCCTAAACCAGCCCTCTCGTCTGGCCCAGAGTAGGGCAATAAAAACGAGCAGTGCCGCCACAGCCAAGAGCAGGGCCGGCGATCCCGACATTAGTTGCTGCAGCTCCAACCAGGCTCTGGGCTCCATACGGACATACCAGACAAGCGGAAGCAGTAAGGCCGCTGGAATAAGTAGGGCCATACCGACATACCGACGCCGCGCCGCGCGACTGCGCAGCTCAAGCTGCAAAACGTCCTCAAGACCAACTGCTGCCAGCACGCTAATCCCTGTGGTAAATAACAATACGAAGCGGCCGGGAATATTTAATGAGGTAATCAACTGAGAGTCCACCAGCCAGCGATACACCGGTGAGTACTTACCCAGTGCCAGCGCGATGCCTAGTAGAACCAGCAGTAGTCCAAACCTTCTTAAACCACGAAATTTCCCCCACCAACTTAACGCGCCCGCAGCCAGCATAAGCGGTAACAGCCCGACAAACGCGGCTAACTCTTGAAAGCTTTTAGCCCCCCAATAGGATTCGTGATCACCAAAAAAGTATGGCGCGATCAGCGTGATGGTATGCCAGGGTGCATAACTAAACTCGTACAAAATGTCTGGCGCGATACCCGAGGCCCGATCAGTCTCCGGGACCAACTCAAAAAGCGGCAGTAACATGATTGACGCAACTGCGGCGCTCGCTAAGCCGGCCAGAAGAATAATGCCAATCCGCCGAGCCAAACGCGGCCGACGCCAGCCGAAAAAGATGAGACCATAGATCGCGGCGATGATGAGCGCGTATAGGGTGGCTTGGGGATGGCCGCTTAGGACCATGACAGACACTGCTGCAGCTAACGCCACACTTCGAGCCACGGTGATAGATTGTAGCCAGCGGTGAATAGCAACCAGTAGCCACGGCAGCACCATAGTGGCCACATAAAAGTTGACGTGATTAAGGTGACCTACCTGGTATCCCGAAAAGGCGAAGACGGCGGCACCCAAGGCTGCTGCTGCTGCCCCCAGGCGATGAAGGCGAAACCAGGCATACATGCCAGCCAGGCCGATTGCCCAATACACGGCGACTGACACCTGGAGTAACTCAAGCGGCGGTACGCGCAGTGCACGTAGCAATACGTGTAGTGGAACAAAGAATCCGAGCTGACCCCAGGCAAGCAGTGGATGACCAAACCCAAATCGATAGTCCCAGGTTGGCAGAACACCGGCAGCCTGCGCCTCAGCAAAGGCATGCTCGATAGGCAGGTACAGGATCTTTAAGTCATCAAGAAAGTAGACCTGCCCACCAAATAACAGCGGACTAAAGAAAATAAGCCAAGCCGCTGCCAGGATTAGTATCGCTACTATATTTTCATGCACGAACGTGCGCCACTTTGGCCGCTTATCCATTTTGTCAGTATGACCTAAGGGTTGGCCGTTATCCTAGTGTCCTAGTTAACGGACGTCTGTGCCCGGGGGATAACACAACTGCGGGCCGTCAGGATACACACTCTTATCCAAGAGACTACGGAAGGGATATCTCCCGTCCTCTTGGTTGCCGCTCCAGTTGCCAATCAAGCGCTCTGACGCACGATGCACATTCCACCAGGAAAATAACACCGTGCTCGCTGACTCATTGAGGTAGTCCGGCCAGCATTCCATACCGCGAGAGAACTTGTAGTTATTAAACATAGCTGATAGTTGAAAGTGGGCAGTGAATCCCGAGGGTGCCGCTTTGTAGCCGACGAGGTCCCCGGTGGCCAACACCTCGCCAACCGCGATGCCCGGCGCCAGCAGAATATGCTCATAGACAAAGGCCCACCCTTCTCCAGGTCTGGTGGGTTCGAGCAGCTGCCAAACACCCATGCCATCCCAGGGATCGTCCGCCGATTTGACGACCACTATTTCACCTGCCGCAACGGCGTAAATCGGTGAATTTTGATTAAGCGGCACATCAATCCCCGAGTGCCCATACTGAGGTTGGTCTTTGTCAAAGCGGACTACTCCCAGCGGGTTTATGTCCCCACGAAGCGGGTCTACGTCAGCCGGGTCAAACGGCATCACCAGGTCGGATCGAGGATATGTATCACTAGGACCACTCGTTTCCGGTTGTGGCGCTCTATATTCCTCTGCAGGTTCGCGCGCGACAGTCTCCCCCGGTTCGCTGTGATCGCCCGCATCTGGACTAGCAGCTGTCGGCCGAACGTCCGTATCATTACGTGGGGCATCAGATGCCGGGTCGTGTTTGGTGAGTAGCAACACCACACCAAGGCCTATCACAACTACCAGGACGATCGCTGCTCCTGCGACACCAATTTTTGCGCCGGCTATCATCACCGTTAAGACTAGCATAGGTCGTGTCCGACTTGTTCGCCTGGCCCCACTGTGTATGTATTCTCTTGACCGCCGCATTTAATCGCGACAGGTTGTACCAGGCAAGGCTTCTAGGCCAGCAGGTAAAGGAGGATAACGTGTCCACTTCTTCAATTCTGATTGGTATCGGAGCCGGCTACTTGCTCATTGGCGTAGTGCTACTTGCACGCGCCTGTTACAGGCGCGGACCATCGCAAACTATTTCAGATTACTTTTATGCGGTGCTCCTCTGGCCCTGGAATCTGAGCGATCTGCTTGAATGACGATCCATACGTTCATAGCACCCCTTACCTCACCGTAAGGGGCTTATCCTTGTCATTGACAGGCACCGATCATAACCCACATGATTGCCACATGAAGAAGGTTTTGGGATCAATCGTGGTCGTCATCATCGTGTTAGCCGGGGTTTGGTATGTTGCTTCGACAGCACAAAAGGACACCGCCTTAAATGACCCCTCCCCGCTCGGACCAGCAGTAAATGACGCACTTGAGACCATGACGCCTGAGCGACGCACCGCTTTCGATGACGCAGTAACCGCGATGGAAGACTCAATTGTGGAAATGCTCGACGCCATGCCGACCCAGGCTCAGCTACTTGCGCAGGGCCAGTTCAAACGTCGCGCGCACGGTGTGTCAGGCCAAGCTTTGTTTATCAAGCACGACGGACAAGCCACATTGCGCTTCGAAGATTTCGACACTATTAATGGTCCGGCGATACGGATTTATCTGTCCTCTAGCTTAGGCATCTCTGACGCGATTGACTTGGGGCCGATACGAGCAACCAAAGGAAATGTGAACTATGAAGTTGATCCGAGTATCGATATAAGTATATACAATAAGGTATTGGTATGGTGCGAGCCCTTCAGCGTGCTCTTTAGCTACGCTGAGCTACAGTGATCGCGTCGCGGCACACGCGCTCGAAAGTTCCTATGAATAAATGCAGCCTAGTGGTAATTGGCGGTGTCGTCGTGGCCGTCTTGCTCATCGGCGGCTTTGTCGTATTCATGACGCCGGCTACATCCACCGAAGCGCCAACCGGAACCCCGAAAACTGTAGTCACCAAAATGAAAGAGCTTATGCTACCGAGCGTCTCAGATACAGCTGTCCAATCCGTGAGAACCATACGAGCGGCAGATATCCCTGGCATCAGCTCCGCATTTGAGTTTAGCGCAACCGTACCTGCGTCTTGGGAGGCAGAACCAATCCCAACCATAGGGGCTATGAACATTTACGATCCGTCCACAGCCCGCTCCGGCAGTCTAGAGCAATCACAGATCTTTATTCGGTCTTTCTCGGCCAACACGTTCCTCACCCTATCAACCGTAACCATCCTCAACGTTGAGGACTTAACCATTGCTGGTCGCCCCGCGCGAGAATATCAGATAGTCAGAAAGCCCGGCGTAGCCGTTTTCCCCAGCCAGCCTAGCTGGCGTAGCGACGAGCACATTGTAACCGATGTCCGCGTCACCGACAGCAACCCCTCAGTCTTCTATGTTATCGCCAAGCGCCCGGACTTAGACCCAGCTATCTATCAAGCTTTCCTCGATAGCCTCCAGGTGGTGGCTGGTGAGGAAACAACGCAGTTGCTTCCTCCGATCGCGGAAATGGCACAGCGTATTACAAAAAAGCCGTTCGGTATTTTTATTACTCCAGAAAACTCTCCTATCTCGCCTGAACGATTTCGCGGATTCCATACAGGAATAGATGTCGAGTTTGAGGACGTGATCGCGGATGTGCCTGTCACCGCAGTGACTGATGGTCAAGTAGTGAGATCACAAACGGCATCAGGATATGGTGGCGTCACCGTATTGCAGCACACAATAAACGGCGCCAGCTACACCGGCCTGTATGGTCACCTCGATCCTGGCAGCCTGCTGCCCGTGGGCGCTGTCGTGACTGCAGGTCAACGCATCGGTATCCTAGGAGAAGGTGGTACGCAAGCCACAGATGGTGCTCGCAAACACCTGCACTTCTCGCTTCACCCTGGTACTAATATCGATCTTCGCGGCTACGTAACCTCGCAGTCCGAACTGACAGCTTGGGTCGACCCGTTAGAACTGCTCTAGTCAAAGAAAAGGCAGATAAAAACTCTCGTCGTCCACTGTTACGCTTGGCGCGCCGTTTCTTCAGGGGCAAGCTGTAGCAAAGACCAAAGATTACAATGAGCACAACCGCCTTGACCTTAAGCCGGCAGCCGCAGTAGTTTGACGACATGTATACTTATGCCTACCTATGGCGACGCTGAACGAAATAGAAGCAACATACGATTATCTGGATGAACTTTTCCGTTTGAGCCTCGGGCCACACGGAGATTTCACCGGCGCATTATTTAATGGTGACTTTTCAAAAACGCTACTGGAGGCACAGGCTGATAAGCATGAGTACATCCTGAAGGGAATTAATTTCGAGCCAGGCGATCGTATTCTCGATGTTGGATCAGGGTGGGGACCGATGCTACGCGCCATTAAGCAGGCAGGCGGCAACGCCGTTGGCCTGACCCTGTCTCCGGCTCAAGCTAAATGGTGCGAACAAGCTGGACTCGACGCAAGATTACAAGACTGGAAAACCGCAGATCGTGGTAGCCTTGGCACGTTCGATGGCATTGTTTCGGTTGGCGCCTTCGAGCATTTTTGCTCGGCTGAAGAGTACCTGGCTGGCTGGCAGGATCAGATTTATCAAGATTTCTTCGCCTTCTGTTATGACCTATTACCTGCGGGCGGGCGACTTTATCTCCAGACAATGCTGTGGGGCAAAGTACCCGACTATGAGGCCATTTCACTTAAAGCTCCGAAATACTCCGACGAGTGGGTCGTTGCTCATGTTAAGAAAATCTTTCCGGGCTCATGGCTGCCGCAAGGATTTGATCATGTGGTTAGAACTGCCGAGCCCCGCTTTAAATTAATTTCGGAAAACAACGGTCGTCTTGATTACATCGAAACGCTCAAGCGCTGGGGTGAGGAGTTTTACAAGCCGCGCCTAGCCAAGCTGTTGCCGGTTCTTAAATGGGGACCACGCGTTGTCTCCAACCAGGACTTCCGCTATCAACTTTTGGCACTTTATCACGGAACGGTCTCCGAGGTTTTTAAACGAGAAATATTTACTCACCAGCGAATGGTGTTTGAAAAAAGAGAGACATAGAGAAGCCCTTTATTGTGGGCTCGTTACAGTCTTGGCCACCCTCGGGCGCATCCATCACGGAACTATCTAACCACCACTCCCAGCTCGCGGAGCGCTTCCTTGAGTAGATCATTCCCCGTGAACAGAATGCCTGCCATCCCAACTCGCCGGGCGCCATCAACGTTTTCCGGCATATCATCGATGAACACTGACTCCTCCGGCTTAATGTCCCATTCAGAAAATACCTTCTTATAGATCCTCTCGTCAGGTTTACGCAGGCCACCCTCAAAGGATTTATATACCTGCAGGAACTTGTCATAGAGGCCGCGACCAGCGTTGTATTCGTCGTGCACGTCAATCGTGTTGGTCAGCAAGTAAACTCCATAGGAGCCAGTAAGCTCTTCAACCAATGCCAACACGTCATTCTGTACTCCCTGAGCACGCTTCACATACCCGTCTATCCATTTCTCACTCAAAGTGGCTAGGTCGGTAGTGCTGCCTGTCGCGTCTTTAACTCTTCCAAGAAATTGCTTAGAGTCTTCATCCCCGGTAAAAAGCGGCGTGGCATACCTACGCCAAAGCTCGGTCGCCTCAGGCAACGATACTTCAAACGTCTCTGCTAGAGCTTCCTCGCACACTGTCGTCGAGTGGATCAGTATCACGCCCCCGAAATCAAAAACGATGTTTTTGATCATCTAGTATCCTCCCTTGTTGACTAGGTCATGTAACACCTCATTGGTTTGGTCCCAATTCGTAAAGCGGACAGCGCGGTCGTCGATGTAAGCAATGGCCGATGGCTTATTATTCGTAACCTCGTGGTAATGCACGCCTTCTGCAAATTCATTCTCTGCCAACCACGTAATGATTTTTTTCTTTTGTTCTGGTGCGTCATCAAACTTTGGGTTCAGTCGAGCCGTTAAGATAGCTACTTGAAATCCCTGACTCACTAGATTGGCCATGGCCTCACGCGCACCGGGGATCGGTTTATCATATATATCCCCACTAGCCTGCCAACCTCTGGAGTACGCATGGATGACGCCGTCGAAATCTATCGCGAAAGTTTTTTCCATAATTGGCAGTATAGCTGTAATTATTGCCAAATTGCTACGTCTTGATAAACTGCCATCACTTGCCACATACGGACATAGCTTTCGTAAGTATCATTAATTTTTAAGATCAAACGTATGAAACAGTTTACTTGCCTAGATGCTACCCCCGAAGGCGGCACACCATGTGATTTCGTCGCTCAAGGCGAAACCTCCGAAGAGGTCATCAATATGATGAAGGCCCATGCCGGAGAAAAACACGCCGACCTGATTGCCCAGGCAACGCCCGAAAGTATGGCGACTTGGGAGCAGATGGCGCCTACGAAAGTCACGGACGTCTAGCGCGATCACGTTGACTCAAAAAAATGAGACCCTAAGGGTCTCATTTTTTTTGTTGGCAGGTTCGAACTTTTACGACCCTGCCCATGGAGTGCCAAAGATGCCTACTCCAACCTCTGCCCACACCAACAACAAAACCACCGCCACAGCAATTCCAATAATGACTTTGGCATGTTTCTTCATACTTGCAGGGGTGGAGAGACCAAGTTCGAACCTATTTACAACAGATTAGTGGACATGTGGCAATACCTGAATTTACTTTTTGAGACGGTAAAACTGCCAAGTTATCTTTAGATGTGGCAGTTGCCTTACAATATTCAGATTGTAACGTCCCACACCATTCTCATTGGTTACACAGTATTTTGCTTCTCCTCGCTCAACTCGTCGTGCAGCATCTTGCGTATTATCTGCCAAGATTACTTTAAATGTGTTCCCATTTATTTCATCGCCCACGAGTTGGAGTAGCGTGTCTAGTGAAGCAAGTATTGGAACTTTCTCTTCAACGTGCTTGCCTTCTGCTTCGGCAATATAGAGAGGTGGATTATCAAGATAAAAAGTTTGGTTTTCAAGAAGTTCAAAACTATCATCGGCAGTCAGGTCACGTTCTATATCATTTAAAGTCGGAATAAGTAGCAATAAATTACCACCCTTCCTCAATTCTTTAACACCCTCCCTGAATGTACTGACCTCATGCAATTCAATCCTACTGTTTGCCAACATTTGGCTATCAAGCAAAAAGGAAGCGGCACGATAGGTACACGTTCCTTTTTCAAGCGTTACAATAGTGCATCCTTCCGTAAATACACCTGGCTCGTAAAACCCTTCTTTATTGCGAAACTCAATCTGTGCGATGGCTTTGTTTGTCATTGCTGGTTATCGCAGTAAAGGTAAATTTCCTACGGCTTTTTGCACGAGTTTATCGTCACCGATTATTCCGATGCCTACTATGGTAAGTTCCGTTAACCGCTTACCTTGAACTCGCTCAATATATTCCTCGTAGCTGGTTGTGGATTGTGCCTCTTTGGTTAGAACCATGCTTTTAAGTTCACTATCCGTACCTGAAAGCAGCTCCAGAAAATCCCTGCCGCCTTTTTTCAGGATGAGGATTGGGATTTTAGTAA
>NZCO01000052.1 GCA_002686445.1 bacterium
GTACGAGGGTATAAACATAAGATGTTACCTAAAGCAGTTCGATCTGTTACCGAAGAACTAACCAAGTTACCTGGTATCGGCCCGCGTACAGCCGAGCGGTTAACGCTGCATTTATTACGGCAGCCAAACAATCTGGTCGCACGCTTAGCCGATACGCTTAAAGACCTGCACGAGAACGTGCAGACGTGTCGCACGTGCTTCAATTTGGCGGAAAGCACTACCTGTGCCGTCTGTGGTAGTGAGATGCGAGATCGCTCACTAGTGTGCGTCGTTGAGGATGCGCTTGATGTTGAGGCGATCGAAAAGACGAATGCCTATAACGGCCTGTACCACGTTTTAGGTGGCGTGCTATCCCCTGTCGAAGGCGTCGGGCCGCAGCAGCTGACCATGCAACAACTCCTTGATCGCGTGAAGCAAAAAGAAGTTAGCGAGCTCATTATTGCGCTAGATCACAAAATGGAAAGTGACGCTACAACCCGCCACATTATGGGCAAACTTGAGGGCAGTGGCGTTATCATTAGTCGCCTGGCACGAGGCTTGCCTACCGGAGGAGACATAGAATTCGCTGACGCATTAACGATTAGCGCTTCGCTTGAAGGCCGCCGCAAGCTGTAGTAATAAAAAAGCCTCGCCCGTGCGAAGCTCGAAATAAGAATAGAGAACAAAGGTGCTGTGAGTGAGGGTTCTCTGCCGGATATTCTTCCTGGGGCTCCAGACCGTTCACGAGTGTAACCTCATCCCAGTCCATCATACGATTTCGCCTCCGGGGCTCACCTTTCGGTCGGCCTGTCCTAGTACCCCCTCACAGCGACTAGCTAGCTAGCCATGGACGCAGTATTAACTGCCTACCTGCGACCTGTCAAGCATACTGTGTGCCAAAAAAACGGCTCATCGGATGGATGAGCCGTTCCTGCCTGCCAACAGGCAGGTTAATGATGTCTAGAGCTATTTGCCGATCTTGGTAATTTCAACTTCAGTGAAGGCTTGCTTATGTCCGTAGAGCTTGCGGTTCCGTTTCTTGGCCTTCATCTTCACACCCGTCACTTTTGGGTGCCTCCCCTGCTTCGTGACAGTACCCTCAACGACGGCGCCGGCAACTAGCGGTGTGCCAACCGTAACAGAGCCCTTTTCCTCAGTCAGCAAAACCTCCTTGAACTTCACTGTTTTGCCCTCAGCAACAGGTAATTTCTCAACCTTAATCTTCGTCTTGTCGGAGACGAGATACTGCTTACTGCCTGACTTGATGACTGCGTGACTCATGGGGGTTATGCGATAGTTTTAGTAGAAGTAGATAATAGATACTATTTGTGTTTTGTGCAAGTGACTGGGCGTCTAGCGAAGTACAGTGACGATTGAGCCTACTTCGATCCCATACTCGGCTGCCTTCCCTGCCCCAATTTCAAACACCCCCGTAATGGCACGTTGGGGTCGATAGCGCGGTGGGTCAGCAGCAAACTTGTCTTCAGGCGGTAAGTTCGGTGCGATACCAATTACCTTCCCGTCGGTAATCCACACTATATCAATCGGGATTACCATACCTTTCATCCAAAACACCGCTACTTGTGGCGGATCGTAAGGGAAATACATACCACTACGCTCAGGAATCTTTTTGCAGCCTATAAGTCCACGTGCCTGACTGATCGAATCAGCGGCGATCGCCGCGTCGTACGACTTACCATCAATCGTCAGCTGACCAGTTGAGAAATCACGACAGGGTTCGCGGAGAAACACGAGGCCGCTGACCACTATCAACACCAGCGCCAAGGCAGCAGCAGCTGGTAACCAAATTTCCTTACTGATGGTCATGAAGACACCTGGTCATTACGAAGGATTAAATAGATCGAACCTAGTACTATCATACTCCCGGCGATCACGAGAGCAATAAGTTTATGTTGCGTTTGTAACTTCACGGCAGCCAGTCCTAACGCAGCACTTACTATCAGCGCACCAGCAAAAATGGTGCGTGGCGAATACCCTGCCGCCAGCAATCGGTGGTGCAGGTGCCTGGTATCGCCTCGCCACAGTGACTGGCGAGCCAGCGCCCGCTGCACCATGACCCAGATGGCGTCAATGACTGGCAGCGCTAGAACCAGCAGCGCCGTGGCTACCTTGCCGCCACCTACGATTGCCACCAGACCAATATACAAACCCAGCCACCAGCTCCCGACCGTGCCGAGATACACCCGAGCTGGCGGCGCATTCCAGATCAGAAAGCCAGCGATGCTGCCGGCTCCCACTACGGCTAGTCCAAACGTGATTGGATCCTGCGTTTGCGGCAATAAGCTGATCACCGCCAAGGTAGCCAGCGCGATGAAGCCAACACCACCAGCTAAACCGTCAGATCCGTCTATCCAGTTCATCGCGTTCATCAGCAGTATCAGCCAAGCAACGGTTGCGACCAAGGCCACTACTGTCATGAGGCCGCTGACGCCGGTGAGCTGCAAAATTCCTGCGCCAAAAGGATCAGTGACGTGTGTAATTATCCAGCCACTAGCAACTGCTATCACGGCAATGACGACCTGTGCCAGCAGTTGCCGTAGCGGCGGCAAGAAATATCGTTCGTCTAATATACCGAATATCATTACTAACAACGCCGTTGCTAAGAGGCCCGTCGCTAACCGAGGGTCTGGTAGCACCACAGCTGCGAGCACTGCCGTGACCGTCACCACCGTGACGCCGGCGAAATAGATTGAGGTGCCCGGTACCTGTCGCAATCGTAGTGGCGTGGCAATCATAAGTAGCCGAATGAGCAGCACCGCGCTGGTAAACGCCGCCCCAAACAGCCAGAGGTGCTGTACCGCCACAGGTGCCAAATCAAGCATCACGGCATCGTACCTCGAGGTAACAAGGAACACGAGAGACGCCGCCAAATCCGTAGACCATGACTCTCAAACCATCTATACTGGCGTCAGGTGCCAGTTTGTTCATTAGTCCTGCTTGGGGGAGCCAACGTGGATGACACAGTCAGCGTCAAGTGTCCGAAGTGCCATAATTCAACACGCATACCCAAACAAGGAGACGGCTGTTGCGAGACCTGTGGAAAGCATCTCACACCCTCTGCACCGCGGCCGGTCAATGATCGGTTCACTCCAGTTACCGTTTCCGATCGCTAGTATCACAAGGCCCGAGCTACAGAAGCTCGGCTTTTTTTAACTGCGCCGCGATTTTTCCATTACGTTGAAGCCCAGATCACGCCCAAGAAAGAGACGGGTTTCCGCGTCAAGCGCCGGGAAAGACGACAAGAGAGTCGCGATGACCGGAACTAATGCCCACTGGAAGATCATCGACAGATAGCGCCAACGGGAATGCGTGCCAGGTCGATGCGGTAGCAACAGTAGCTGCAGGGCGGATGAAATAACTAAGCCACCCATGGCGATGGTAATAATGGTGCGCGCCATGTACGGCAAGCTGTATGACAGGACCGTGGTATGAAACTCCGGACCGCCAAAGAAAATCGGTAGCCAACCTAAGCCAGCGATAATGATCGGCGCCGTTGCCCACGAATGGTGTCCTTCGAGTGTGCGGAAGAGGTACAGCGCTTTGGTTCTCTTGGCGATGTGCTTGTTCTGCAAGAACCCCTCGGCTAAGAAGGGAAAGTTCTCTATTCCCCACGCCCAACGCCGCTTTTGTTTGTACTGATTCACGAAAGTTCGCCACCAACTATCCGCGAGAGCCGCATCCATCGACACTGTCGTGTACATCGGATGGGTTCGGTACTGCCCATTAAAGTGCAGCAAACACTGCCAAAAAATACGCGAGTCTTCCGAGACTATATCTGTTTGCCAGTAGCCCACTTCCTTGAGCGTGCGCAGCGTCATGCTGTGACTAGAGAAGGTCACCAGTCGTTCCGGCCTGGTCGATTCAATCATCTGCCAGAACGTTGAGCCAGTAGCGATCACGCGCGAAAATGCCGGAGCATCCCACACGTTGTTGTTATATATCGGTAGCGGCTGGTAGCTCACCCGATAACGATCGGGCAACGTAATAAATTGGTACGTCAGCGTGCTGAAGTAGTTAGCCGAGGCGACGGTGTCACTATCAAAGTTACTAATCAACACGTCGTCGATGGCGATTCCAGCAGCGGTTAACTTTTCTTCCATCTGCTTAATTGACCAAGTGGCGTTCGCACTTTTCACACGAGCCTCCCCCGGTAAGCCATCGGGATGGAAAGTAGTTAGGAAGGTTTGGAACGAGTCGGCAAACTCCTCGGTGACCGCAGCTGCTCGTTCATGGGCGGTGCCGCTGCGTTCCTCAAAACCGACAACCACATGTAAACGTTCATGCGGAAAATCAGCGGCCACGAGCGACCGCAGCGATGTGCGAAGTACCGTCAACGATTCGTCATAAGTAGGCATGACCACCACGTGGTGTACGCGCTCCCAATCAACTATGTCGTGCCCACTTGCCTGCAGCTCTTCTAGCTCTCGTAAATGGTCACGCGCCACGCGCCGCTCTGGCCGGCTTGCTGCAGCCGCCAGTTGCCCGGCAACCTCTTTGATATAGGGACCTAAATCGCCCCCCACGCCCCGACAACGAGCCAGCCAGTCTACTGCTTCTTCATGTCGCAGACGCCGATACGCATACACTAAGTGAACCGACATGTAGAAAGCACGAATCAGCACGTACAAGTCGTAAATGATGATAAAAATAGCAATCCAAAACGGCACAATAAACGCGAGCGCCGACAGGCCAATGAGTGTCGTCCAAGCCAGCGTGGCCGGTATGATTTCAAAAACTCGGCGGCGGATGTCCGCCGGTGAAAGTTCGATACTTGTAGCTGGTAGGGCCAAAAGGTTCATGTTTGCCTAAGACACTTCTAAAAATTAATTCGCCAGATGAAAAAAAACGCAGCCGCTAAGATGACTTGAAATAGCGGCATGGTAGTCCACAGTACCCAAGAAACTCTCGCATCAGCATTGGTGGCAGCAAATCCTACTACTAGATTCAGGAGGAGTAAGATAGTGCCGGTTAGCGGCAACACAGTAATGTGCTCACCTTGGCCCACAAAGTCAATGCCCACGTCGACGCTATAGTGCAGCACTACTGCCGCGCCCTGGCGATCAAAAAATTGGAGCGCGGCGAACCACAGGCCGGCGTTTAGGGCCGCACTAGTAGCTACCAGCCCTAACAGCGGCCGAGATCTGATTGCGTCTTTGATCGTTAGTCGCTGAAAATCTACCATGCCAACCTTTAAAACTGCTTTTGATATTCGGCAGCGACAGCCATCACGCGGTCGATATACCACGGATACTTTTGCCAGTTTGGACCCGCCAAATACCGACCGGCAGCCTCTCGCTCGCGGGCCGGGTCGAACGCTCCATGGTCACCGAGCAATATCGACGTACCCACAAATGCGTCGAGTAGTTCATACGGATCAGGCAAGGACTTACCAAGGTAACTACCAACCCGCGCAGAGATGGCTTCCCAGGTCGCAGGCATGATTTGGGCAGGGCCCATGGCACCACCCCACCCGTAGCTCGGAGCAGCTGAAATGGGCGCGGTGTTAGGATCAAGTCCCAGCTCTTTGGTGATACGCAAGAATGCCTCACGCGATTGCGGTTGCATATCATCCGGGAACACGCCGCTACCGAGATTGCCACCGATGTTTGATTCAACCTTCAAGACACCAAGTAACAGCGCGGGTCGAACCCCCGTAAACTTTCCTGCGAGCTGCGCCATGTCAGTCGCCTGCGTCAGTGATAATTTCACACCCGCACCTTGCAGTTGGAATAGTCCCTGCTCTATTTCGCGACGAGCAACCTGTGCTTCAGCAATTTTCCGCTCATAGCGTAGTTGTCTGTCCTTGTTAACCGCCAGAAACTCTTGCTGGTCACCTTCTTGATCAGCCAAGTCAGCGCGCTGGCTTACGAGTAGTTGCTGCAACTGACCGAGATCTGTTTCCTGCTCCACTAATGCCTCCTCCTCTGCCAATAGCTTCTCCTCTTCAACGTGCAGCTGCTTAACTACCCCGACACTTCGATCCTGGAGCTCATTTAAGATGGCGCGTTCGGCAAGCACGTCGGACAGGCTCCCCGTCCGCAAGAATAGATCCAGCAACGACACCTGCTCATGTATATAGAGCTGCCGCAGAACATGTGCGAGCTCCTCGCGTCGCACCGACATGTCTATGCGCAACGAATCTATATCAGCTACGGTTCGGTCTTTGTCGTCACGCACCTGCTGGATATTGAGCTGCGTTTGTCGTAGCTCGAGTCGCGCCTGCGCTAGCTGTCCCTTGATAGCCGCTAGTTTGTTCGCAATTATGTCTTCCTCATTCTCGGCTGTTGCCTGCCTACCCTCTAGGGCTTTAATTTGCTCATTCAGCTCAGTTATTTCGCTTTGCTTATCGGTGATTGCCTGCTGGTTAGCTATCAGCTCCTCCGCCGTCTCTTCAATATCGACAGACTCGTGCTCGTCGGCGCTCGCAGGCAAAGCAACTAAGCCACTGCCGAACGCGAAACCGATTAGGAGCACGAGAGTTAGGCGTAGTTTCATATTGCTACTGCGTGATGCCTAAACCCTCTAGCCAACCCCGCCACTGTCCCGCCGAATCAGTCTCATCCTGCCATAGAGCCCAGGCTTCTTGGGGAGTAATGATACGCACATCGTCTACTTCACCAACGTCGAGCAGATGGCGGTCTCTGGTCACCACGTGTGTCGCCTTGCCGCCGACCGCGGCTGCAATAAACTTCCGGTCGTCTAGATCATCTATTTGTACATCCACGTGAGCTGGAGTCACTTCCTCGGCGGTCGCTATAAATTCCGTGACCTGGTCCTTATACTCAGGATCATCAATTAGCCGACGCAGGATTTTGTGATACTCCCGCGTCACTGCGGGGGTGATAAGAGCAGTCAGCTTGCCATCACGAGCGGCGGCCAGCAAGCGAGCTTGCATACTGTGGGTATCAGAAAAACCGTCTATTAAAACATTAGTGTCGAAGACCACACGCATGTCCTCTAGTGTAGCTCTGTTTCAGCAATAGGCTAAGGGCTTGCCTGAGCCGGAAGCTCATTTCTACGAGGAAGAAGCTGTGGACAACTACACTGACGTGTGGCCTAGTGTCAGTTATTATAAGTTTGTTCGTACGAACACTTTTAGATCTAATTGCTAGTGTTGTTCTATGGGTTATAGCGACTTAACCAAGCGACAAAGTATCACCCTCGACTATATCCGAGAGTTTTTGGCCAAGCATAATTATGCTCCAAGCTATCGAGACATCATGAAAGGAACCGGGATCAAATCTCCGGCCACTGCTTACAACCATGTACAGGCGCTGCGTGATAAGGGATATCTTTCACTCACCGACGGCCAGATGCGGTCAGTCGAGCTGACTGAGAAATCAAACATGTTCACGCGCGGTATTGAATTACCACTGGTCGGAACGATTGCCGCTGGAGAACCCATCGAAGCTATTGAAAATAACGAAAGTATCTCGGTACCGCTTGAGCTACTGCCAAACCTCAACTGCTACGTGTTGCAGGTCAAAGGTGAGTCGATGATCGAAGACGGCATACTTGATGGCGACTTCGTCATCGTTGAACGCAGCTTCTACCCGGAAAATGGAGACACTGTAGTAGCGCTACTCGATAATGAAAACGCTACGCTCAAACGATACTACCGAGAAAAGACACGCATTCGCTTGCAGCCAGCCAACAAAGCAATGAAGCCTCTGTACACTCGTAACCCCGTCATCCAGGGAATTGTGCGCGGTGTGTTGCGTCGGTACTAGGACTGTTCCGGTACGACTTCGGCTTCCTCGCTCGCCTCTTGCACCTCAGCAACGGCACCAGTAGTCAGTGGCACGTTGCCATCCTCAATCTGGCCTAAGCGACCTTCAAACTTATCAAGTCGTCGTGTTGATTCATCGAATTTATTTTTGGCATTCATCAAGTGCTTGCCCACGACAGTAAAGTCGTCGTTAAAGCGATGAAAGTCTTTTCTGACTTGAGACAGGTGCTGCAAAATTTGCTTGGCTTGTTGTTCGATCTTCATACCACGCAACCCAACCAGCACTGTCTGCAAGTAAGCCACGAAACTATTAGGTGAGACCGGCACCACCTTGTGCTCAAGGCAATAATCCCATAGCCCCGCTTCTTTGCCACTACTTCGCACCATTGTTTCGTAATAGACGCCCTCAACAGGGATGTACATGAACGCATAGTCCAGCGTGTTGTCTTGCGGCGAGATGTATTTCTTGCTGATATCCGTAATGTGCTTCTTTATGTCGCGCACCACCGCTGAGCGTAACGCTTTCTTTTTTTCCTTATCGACTTCGTTGGCATATGTCTCGTAGGCGGGCAATGGAAACTTGGCGTCGATGGCAACGATGTAGTCATCTTGTAATTTAATCACCGCATCCGCTATTTCAGTTGACGAGGGCAACGTATACTGCGTCGCGTAGCGATCAGCGGGCAATACTTCTCCTAGTAAATTGTAGAGTAAGACCTCACCAAAGCTGCCTCGTACCTTAGGGTTCTTGAGCAACTGCTGAAAACTATTTATTTCACTCGTCGTGTCTTTCAAATCACTCGTTGTCGCCTGCAGTTTCGACAACTGCGTCGTCACCTCTCTAACTGTGCGCTCAGTGCTACTGACCCGATCGGCGAGGAATGACTTGGATTCATTTGTTGCCTTTACTCCCTCGCGTAGGCGCGCATCAACCTGTTCAGTCACCTTGTCTAGCCGATCCGTCACCTGCCGTTGCAGCTCAGCCAGTAAGGCTGCCTGGTCTCCCCCACCGCCCTGGCGTCGCGCTAGCCACCATACCACTCCGGCCCCACCGGCAATTCCTACTATTAATAAAAGTATCTCTTGAGTCATCACGAAAGTATACCGGAATGCGCCGTCCAGCACAGCTTGGACTTGACCGTCGAGTACTTCCGTACTATAAATTGGCCAACGTAGCTCATTCAACAAAACAGAAGGAACAGGAAAAATGAGAGTAAGTGACTATCGCTTCCAGATCTCCGAACTACAATTTCATGCAGAAACTAGGATTAACTACCTGCGACGCCGAGTACTATTGTCCCGCATCAAATGCACACTGCAAGTGGTGTACTTCCTCGGCAGCGCCGGTGCAATCCTCTTCCTGCCGACGAACATTGCGGGCATTACACTAAACCCCACCCTAGTCGCTCTTCCCATAATCATGTTGGCGATGATGCAACTCTTGCTGCCTATTACACTGCCCCATCATCTCACTGCACAATATAAACTTTGGTTGAACATTTATGTGGAATTCGAGCTATTCCGTGATGTGCTCAGGCGTACCGATAGCACAGACATCGCACCGCCGGAACTATCCTGCTGGTTTTCTACGATAGAGACTTTCGCAAATACACTTACGAACGGTGATCGGGTCACCAAGGCACAACTCATGCACACCGACAATTACCTCGGAACCCATCGCCCCGCTGTCTTTGCCGACGAATTCTAGCCGACCGCTGGTCGGTTTTTTTATGCAATTTCTTCGCGTCGCTCGCGGACGAAACTGAACCACTCCTCAGTCACATCAATCAAGATCTTGAATGGCGCCTCGAGTACTCGGTCCATGAAGAAGAGGGCCACGTTCAGTTCCTGAATATGCACTGCTAGCCAACGTCCAAACTCCAACACTGGTAGCGTCAAAAATCCAAACAGCGTCGCAATAGCGCCTGAGTGAGCGGGTAGGATAATCATCTCAGACATCGAGCGACGAATGCGGAAGGCCAAGAACGTGACTAGGCCCAGGAACATGACGAACATGAACATGGCCACCAACGAGAAGCCAATGACCTCGAGTAGAGAGAATAATCCCCAGAAGAGGAACAAGAAGAGTAACACATATATGATGGCGAACCCCGTCCAGGTTACAGCACCGTATTGGCGCGTTGGACGTAGCACAATCGTCGGTAGGGCTATTTCACCTTCGACAACCTTGTCTAAGTCCTCAACGATGCGGTCGGTGTTTTTACTGCCAGGCAAACGAACGGTTGTGGCTAGGAAGAAGAGGAGCAAGGGATGAAATAGAATATTGGTAGTAAGGGCCAGAGCGTGAAACTCCTGTAACAAAAAGACTTCGTAGGGCAGCTCGATCAATAGGGCCAGTATCGTTTTGGTGAAGAACAGAAACAGGATGCTATTCCAGGCGCGCTTGTTCATCCGCCCCCGCATCTTGCCCAGCTTTTCAGTCGTGGCGCTCCGTGCCAGCGACTCAAGCTGGTCCTTGTCGCTTAAGGCCTCCTTGGTTTCTGGGTCCGTCATCATCTGGCGCAAAACGCGATACGGGACAGCGGCGGGCTTGAGCAATCGTGCCAGGCGGTCACGGCTGGGATGATGAATCGCCTCTTCCATCGAGGTGAAGAATTGCGGCAGCTCCTTGGCAATCTTCTGAGCATCGACTTCTGCAAACGAATCGCCGTCCCAAGCTCGAAACTGTCGCCGGAAGTAATGGTAGGTGAGCTCAAAGTCATCGGCCTGGAAGAGCGCACGGTGACAAGCCAAGAAGAGCTGCACCGGTCGCTTGTCTTCGGCCACTATGTTTTCCACCCATTCCACGCGACGATAGCTGTCCTGATACATTATTTCCACCAGCGCCTCGTCTTTCACCCGCGGAAAGCAATCCCGATCTATGACGACCGCCACTACGCGGAGAAACCACTCATGCAACTCAGGCGACAGTGAGCTTAATATCAATTCTGTCCGGACCAGACGGCTGGCAATATGCTCGGCAAATCGCTTACTGACCGGCTGGATATAGTTGCCGCGCATCAACTCCTGCAGTAATTGCTCCGCAGTTACCTGCGCTGGCCGCCCCTCTGGCAAGCGCCGCTCGAGAATGCGGTAGATAGCATTACGCCGTAAGATATCTTCTTCGTCGGGCTCTAATGTATTGCGGAACCGCTCATACGCAAAAGCGATGCGCTTAGTAGCGGCCGAAACGTCAATCACCTCATCATCCGGACCGACTTCAGTCAGCGGTGGCGGTAAAACGTCCCACAGGTCTTTAATTGCTTCACGGGGTTCCATACGTACGTATCCCTTAGGATACTTGGGTTGCGCCTCCCACCACAACCTCCTATGGTGCCATTATATGTTTACCGGCATCATTCGACATCTTGGCACGGTCACTGACCTCGCCACCAAGGAAGACGGCACCTACCTGACTATTAAAACAAGCCTGGCCAGCGATGTGGCTGAAGGTGATAGCGTGGCTGTTAATGGCACCTGCCTCACCGTTTTGCAGCACACGGCTAACGCAATCGACTTTCGCCTGATGCAAGAGACGCTTGATAAGACGAGCCTGGGGCAAGCGACGAAGGACAGTGTCCTCAATCTCGAGCGCCCGGTCGCAGCCGGTGAGCACTTTGATGGGCACTTCGTATTAGGGCACGTGGACGGCGTAGCTGAAGTGACGGCTATTACTGCCGCTGGCGACGACCGCATTTTTACGCTCAAGCCTGCCCCCGGCACGCTGCGTTACTTCATTCCGAAAGGCTCCGTGTCGCTCGATGGCATCAGCCTCACCGTTGTCGACGTAACTGATGAAACATTTACGGTCTCGATGATGCCGTACACCCTCGAACACACTAACTTTGGCAGCGTCCAGGTTGGGTATCGGGCAAACGTCGAGATAGATATGATTGCGAAACATGTCGAGCGACTTGTGGCTGCACGGTAAGGTTGTCCGCGGGGCCGGACGCGGACGCGAGCTTGGCTGGCCAACTGCCAACCTTGAGCTTGCTACTCCGTCGCTACAACCAGACGAGGGCGTTTATGCTGCGTGGGCGCGCGTTGATAATGGCGATCGCCTACCGGCAGCAGTTCATGTGGGGCCTGCACCTACCGTCAATCGAACCAAATCAATCTTTGAAGTACACCTGATCAACTTCCCTGATCGAGACCTCTACGAGATGGAGTTCGAAGTACAGATCGTGGAGCGGATTCGCGACGTTGAGAAGTTTGATTCCCTATCCGATTTAACTGACGCCATCGCCAACGACTGCCAAGTCGCCCTAAAGCTACTACAGTCGTAGTCTTGTGATCATCTAGCGCGGTTGACATTATCATCAGTTATGATATAGTCCCTAGCTACCGCAATATCGTGTTGCGCGCTTAGGAAGCACACTGAACAGTTGAAAAAGGAGAACGACGATGAAAGCTATCGAAAAGTCTTGGGGTGATGTTGCCTTTGATGTACGTCAATCTGTCGTTGACGAGATGGACAACCACGAAGACGGACGCGGTAATGGCGCCTATGGAAATGAAACAAACACCGCAATTTGCGCCATGAACGGCCTGGCAGCACAACAACATTGCCCGGCCGGGTTCGCCAAGCTAGCCAACGCCGATGTCCTTATCGCGGACGGTGCCTGGGGCGGCGCAGCAGCTGCTGCACTCGCCGAGCTGGTCAGCCTGTCTTTGGATGAATTCGATCCTGACGCCCCAGCCGATGATGATGATGATGACAACGACGATGATGATGACGGCGACAAGGACACCTAGGCCAACCATGGCACATGTCCACGTTCAACAAACCAATAACCCACCGACACTCCGGTGGGTCTTTTTATACTTGTAAGTTGTTGCCTACCGACTCTCCTCGAAGTTCTCCTCCACCTGCTTCCAGTTCACCACATTCCACCAGGCACTGATATAGTCCGGTCGCTTGTTCTGATAATTTAGGTAGTAGGCATGCTCCCACACGTCGAGTCCTAAGATTGGCCGACCTTCTAGGCCTGAGATCTCCTCGCCCATCAGCGGACTATCTTGGTTGGCCGTGGAGCCGACAGCTAGCTCACCTCCTGGAGTGACCATTAGCCAAGCCCAACCACTCCCGAAGCGAGCGGCACCGGCTGCTGCAAACTCCTCTTTGAAATCACCAAATGAACCAAATGCTGAACTAATGGCCTTACCTAAATCTCCGCCTGGCTCTCCCCCACCGTCAGGTGACATAACCTCCCAGAACAGAGAATGGTTCACATATCCCCCACCGCTATTCCGTACGGCTCCTTGAATGTCCTCAGGCAACGACTCGAGATCCATAATTATGGCCTCTGCTGGCATGTCAGCTGCTTCGTGGTGTGCTAGCGCATCGTTTAGTTTATCGGTATATCCTTGATGGTGCCTCCCGTGATGAATCTCCATCGTCTTGGCATCGATGTGTGGCTCTAGCGCATCATATCCGTATAAAAGCTCCGGCAATTCAAATGACATACATATGTGCTGTTAACAATCTTGCTACGAGTGTACCGCGTTTAGCAGCAGTAGCAAGCATTTGTGAATCGGCCCTGGTTACCCTTTTTTGGCCCTTACGCACCTACCATTTGACTAAATCGCAATGTAATGCAATAGTATCCGCACGAGGAAGGAGTTAGTAGCAAAACCGTTCACATCACGTTACGTGAGGTCGAGCGTGCGCAAGGAACAAGCACCTCGAACTCAACTATAGAAAGGAGCGTGAATTTACGTGAACGACGAACAAACTGACGACCGACCAATGTTCGATGCAACATGTGCCGACTGTGGCTCTGAGACGCAAGTCCCATTCCAACCTAGCGGCGACCGTCCGGTATATTGCCGAGACTGTTTTGCTAA
>NZCO01000053.1 GCA_002686445.1 bacterium
GTTCTTAGCTGAGAAAACAGGCCGTATCCCAGAGACGGTACTGGTGCAAAGTGTGACAGGTGATTGGGCAGACAACCACTACGACATTGTTGACGCCAGCGATCGCGACATGGTGCTCAAGCCTGATCCAAACACCTTGCGGATGGTTCCTTGGGCGGATGAACCGACGGCACAAGTGATCAACGATTGCTACACTACCGATGGTGAATTACACCCATTGGCCAGTCGTACGATCTTGCGTCACATCCTATCTCTTTATGAGAAAGAAGGTCTAAAACCTGTGATCGCCCCAGAAGTTGAGTTTTACCTGATTCAACCGAATACCGATCCCGACTACGAACTAAAACCCGCTGCAGGCCGTTCTGGAAAGCGTGAGACCTCACGTCGTTCCTACAGCATTGATGCGGTGAACGAGTTCAACACCATCATCGATACCCTGTATGCCTATTGCGAAGCGCAAGATCTGGACGTGGACACCTTGATCCACGAGTCAGGCGCGGCACAGATGGAAATCAACTTTATTCACGGTGACCCATTAGATCTTGCCGATCAGGTGTTTGTGTTCAAGCGCACATTACGTGAAGCCGCGATGAAACACGGTGTCTACGCGACCTTTATGGCGAAGCCGATGAAAAACGAACCGGGCAGCGCGATGCACATCCACCAAAGCTTAGTGGACGCTGAAACGGGTCAAAACGTTTTCGATAACAATGGCGAGCCAAGTGAGCTGTTCTACCACTACCTAGGTGGCTTGCAGAAATACACGCCGAACGCGATTTCGTTCTTTGCGCCGAACGTGAACTCTTACCGCCGCTTCTCCCCTGAAATGGCAGCACCGATCAACATGCAGTGGGGCTTTGACAACCGCACAGCAGGTCTACGTATTCCGTACGCGCCGCCACAAGCGACACGCATCGAAAACCGCTTCCCTGGCGCGGACTGTAACCCTTACTTAGCCATCGCCGCGACTTTGGCCTGTGGTTACTTGGGCATGAAACAAAAACTACGTCCGACCGAACCTACCAAAGGCAATCAGCCACCTTCTGAATACCAAGAAGTGGAAATTGCCCGCACCTTGGAAGAAGGCCTTCGTCTACTAGAAGACTGCGAACCATTGTGTGAAATCCTAGGCATGGACTTTGTCACCGCTTACATGGGCGTTAAACGTAGCGAATTCGAAACGTTTAACCGCGTGATCAGCTCATGGGAACGCGAGCACCTGCTATTGAACGTGTAATAACTTTCAAACCGTGATGCCCAATGACTTGGATAGAAAAGCCAAGCGTGGGCATCCTTATGACATCACTAAAGGAATCAACCATGACACACCCACAACGAAAAATGCGACGTGTAGTACCCATTGCAAGCTTAGTCTGTGCGTTGAGCGCAGGCGCAGCGCCTGCCATGGCGGAGACACTCAAGTTTTACAACTGGTCTGACTACATTGCAGAAGACACCATCGAACGCTTTGAAGCCGAAACCGGCATCGACGTGATCGAAGACGTATTCGACAGCAACGAAGTGCTAGAAGCCAAACTATTGGCCGGCAACTCAGGTTACGACCTGGTTGTACCGACGGCTTCGTTTATGGGCCGCCAGATCCAAGCGGGTGTGTTTGATACCTTAGACAAGTCAAAACTGTCTAACTTACATCGTGTTGATACAGAACTGTTGTCCTTCCTAGAAGCGGTCGACCCGGGCAACCAATACGGCGTACCGTACCTTTGGGGCACCACAGGGATTGGTTACAACGTTGATAAAGTGAAAGAAGTACTGGGCGAAGACGCGCCAGTGGACAGCTGGGATCTGGTGTTCAAACCGGAAAACATGGAAAAGCTACAGTCCTGTGGCGTCATGTTCCTAGACTCCCCAGACGAGCTTTACCCACTGGTTTTAAACTACCTTGGCAAAGATCCAAACAGCCGTACCCAATCGGACTACGCCTTGGACAGCGAAGGGGTTGAACTGCTGAAAAGCGTGCGCCCATACGTTAGCCAATTCCACTCTTCTCAATACATCAGCGCCCTCGCAAACGGCGATGCTTGTGTTGCCATCGGTTGGTCGGGTGACGTGATCCAAGCACAAGACCGCGCCATCGAAGCGGAAAACGGCATCAACATCGAATACAGCATTCCAAAGGAAGGCACACAGGTCTGGTTCGACATGCTAGCGATTCCAAAAGATGCCAAAAACAAAGACGCAGCACATAAGTTTATCGACTTCCTGCTACGCCCTGATGTTATCGCCGATATCTCCAACTACGTCGCCTACGCCAACCCGAACGTTGACGCTATGGATCTACAAGACGAAGAGATCCGCGACAACGAAGGCATCTACCCACCAGCGGATGTGAAAAAGAAACTGTTCGCACAGAAAGTCCGCGGCATGCGAATTGAACGCCTAATGGTCCGCCTCTGGACCGACATCAAAACAGGCCGCTAGAGAGTTCTAAACCCACATAAAAACGGAGGCATTACCTCCGTTTTTTCTTTCAGCAATGGTCTTGTAGGACCGAGCTGTGCTCGGGAACAACCTAGCAACCTCCTCGGCAATGCGCTTCGCCTGATTACTGTAGGTGTGAGCTTCCATGCAATTCAATTCGCTTGCGCAACTTCTTCGCTTCGTACCTCAGCTCGAAACGTCAGCGCGAATCAAACGCATGGAATCTCTGAGGAAGTATGGTTGGGTTGGTCTTTGTACGACCCGATTGCATCGGGGAGAAGCCTTTAAGTTCTCGGGAAATGAGAGGAACTAAGACTTACCAAAAACTTGCTCAAAGTTATCAGTGTGTCCTTGATCTGCTTCTTTAACAGATTGATCGAAGTCGCTTTTAAAGCCTGATTGAGAAAGCAAATACAGGGTTTCCTGCAAGCCTTCATAATGCTCATGGGACATCATAACGACCTTGTCTGTCTCATGTATGATTTCAATAACCTCATGGCTTTCGTTCACTTGCTCTATCAATTCAGAAAGTGAATCTTGAGCGTCTGTAGCTGTAATCGTTTTCATAAAGAAAGCCTTTCATTAAGTACTTAGAAAGCATAAGTCGATTTTTAGGAATTGGCATATAGCCTAGATGATAAACATCCAACACTTTGATCTCAGAACATTGGCAACAACATGAGAAATACCTTAATCTCTGAGCAACACAGTCAAGGATGACCAGAACACACCTTTCTTACCTCTTCCTTGAACTGCACGGTTATTTACCAGAATGAGCATACGTGTTTCTAAATGCCTGTTTGTAAAATACTTATTAATTTCAATTGATTGTGACCTTTCTAACAAAAGGCTAAAACGGGATAACGTGCATGCTGATTTATTGAGTAAATGCGCATTCATATAGTATTAGGAAATAGAAATTACTATGCCTCATATCGTAAACAATTCTAATAAAGGCAAGGCAGAGATTGTGGTATTTGGGAAATTATATCGCTGGGAAAATCATAAAGAGCTTTTTCTTGCATTAATTGACGACTGTGATGAGTGCTTATTAGTTTCTCCATTTCTGGCCTCAGATTTTGCTAACTTGTTCGCTAATATTTCGTTTTCGGGCAAGACTGTTGAATTGATCTCCACCTGCTCACCTCGTGGTGATGATCAGCTTTCTAAGCCGCATGCGCTAAAAAGTTTTGGAGAAGTGGTCAAAGCTACTAAGGGAGATTGGCCAACAATAGGATTGGATCAGAACCTTCATTCCAAAGTCTATATATTCCGTAAAGGAGCGCGCCCTTTCGCTGGCATTGTGACCTCTGCTAACCTTACTGAGAGTGGGTTGGCGAGGAATCACGAAACAGGGGTTCTCCTACAGTCAGAAGAAGCCCTCATTAATCTTGAAAACATGTGTCGAAGTCAGCTTGACTACGTCAACCTATCTGAGTGGCAAGTTGAAAAGCTATGTCAAACCGCAGACATTATGGGTCGAGATAACACGCCTCAAACAGATCGAGAGATTGGGCTCAAGTCGATACTCAATAATTACGCAACACCAAGCGCCGGTAATCGTAGTACTAGACTTCGAGAAGGAGCCAAATACTACATTAAGGTATCTGGAGTAAAAGATCGCCCGATATTACCTGAACAGCGTAGGCCAGTAAATGAGCCTCACTGCACCCTAACTTTCGCAAAAGAGCCAAAAGGAATATCGCTCGGAGATTGTCTGTTGGAAGTCGCTGTTGGCGGCGCGTGTTTCCTTAGCTACTACGCTTGTGCAAGTGCTGTATGGGAGTTTAGTGATGAAGATAAGGCATCAAACACTGATCATAAAAGATGGCCGTACTATGTCTATGCGAATAACTTATCGCTTAATTATGGCGCTACTTGGTTTGAAAGTCCGTTGTTCTATGACGGAGTCGTAGAAGAATTCAAACGAGATTACCCCTCGATGCCTGTAACTGCAGCGGGTAGCGATCACTTTAAAGGGGCTGTGCAAATGGGGCATTCCTACATCAGAGTAACTAAAGAGTTTGGAGAGTACGTCCGTAGTAGAATTGATAACTTTATTGCTAACAAAGCAATGCACATGACAAACGTATGATTACGGCGTTAGGCATTCGGGAGTTTTTTTGAAGATTGGTGATATTGAAATTGGCGAGTTGAAGCCAGTCCCAGAATTAGAGTCGGGTGATGAAAGAGAAGTTTTCGCATTTTATGGTTTGGCATCATTCAATGCTCAATGTGCCGAAAAAGCCTTAGTGAATTTTGCAATGAGTTACAGACTTGTTGATAAATCTGCTCTCAATCAAGAAGAATGGATTGAAATGTATGATGGGTTAAATCCCCATACATTTGGACGACTTCTTAACCAAGTAAAAACTCAAGTTGTACTACCTGATGAAATACTAACGCATTTGAATTCTTCTCTTAAAAAGCGTAATTGGCTTGCACACGATTTCTTCTATGATTATGCCGTTCATATGTCTGATATCGATGGGCGCGTTGAGATGATAAAGGAACTTCAGAGCCTCATAAATCTCTTTCAAATCGCAGATCGTGCCATTGAAACATTGAGTCAAAAAGTTTGGGATCGTTTTGGTATTAACGAGGAGTGGCGACAAAATGAAATGGAAAGCCAGTTTCGAGAATACCAATCAGCTAAAAATACCTAACAAACGAATTAAGAGTACCCCAATTATCCTGAAACCTCCACAAAGGCAAAGCCTCGCCCCTACAACAATATTGAAAAATGAGGCGAAAAGGTATACTTTTTACTCATGATCAAGTTTGAATTTGATGATGTAAAAAGCAGGTCGAATCTCGACAAACACGGTATAGATTTCCATACGGCTCAAGGCTTGTGGAATGACTCTGACCTTGTTGAAATCCCTGCTAATACAAGCGATGAGCCTAGGTTTCTAGTAATCGGTATGCTGGATGGTAAGCACTGGTCTGGTGTGATCACCTACCGCGGAAAGAGTATTAGGATCATCTCGGTGAGACGTTCACGTAAAGCAGAGGTGAGCTTATATGAAAGCGCATGATTTTGACGCGAAGTTTGAAAATGATGATGAAGACATTCTAGAAAATCTGGATTTGTCTGCTGTGAAGCGTCCGATGCAAAAGCAGAAGCGAGTGAATGTTGATTTCCCCGCTTGGATGCTGGAGTCATTAGATCGTGAGGCGAATCGCGTGGGTGTGACGCGACAGTCGATCATTAAAATGTGGCTGGCTGAGCGGTTAGAAAGACGTTCTTAAAAGTATTTCCATTGCCCAAGTTCCCGCGCGCAGCGCAGTCCTACAGGGGGGAATCAGCATCATCCCCGATTGGAATCGGGTCGTACAAGTCAGAAAATCCCGCGCGCAGCGCGGTCCTACAAGGGCTTACACTAGCGCCCAAAACGCCTCAACCAGTGGGTTTTTCAGGCTCTTCTTCAAGGTAAATAAGCCAATGTCATAAGGCTCTAGCTCGGGCTGGGCGTCGAGGGTTTCGACCCGATTGTGCCGGGGAGAGAACCCTCGGACTAGGTGATAAATAGCTAACTCTTTGACCTCAGAGCATTGGTAACACCCTTAAAAATAGCTTTAATCTTTAACCAACGCTGTCAAGGCTGATCAGAACAAACCTTTCTTACCTTTTCCTTGAACTGCACGGTGATTTACCAAAATGAGCCTGTGCATTGAAAAATGTTATACACCTGTAATCTTTAGGAGAAGGACTAAAAATGGCAAAAATCAAAATTTTCTACAATGCTGGAACATACTCAAGAGTTAAAGCCTTTAGTAACGTGGGTTATTGAATTTGCTAAGAGCATTGATGCATAAAAAAGCTCGGAATAGCGAGCAATTTTCCGTAGCATTTCAGTTTGAATCAGTTTTAGTGTTTGCAGCGAAATAGTTTGTGTGAGGTTGTACGGCCTTATAAGCTTTATGAAAAATGATACGAAAAGGATGTTATGAAGTTATCTGAGTTACAAAGTCATATAAAAGAATTCGATTATGCTCCAGAACAATCTGAGCACTATTTTTTAAAATTAATCGAAGAAGTTGGCGAGCTGTCTGAATCTATTCGCAAAGGTAAACGTGGGCAACCAACCCAAGATGAGCTCAAAGGCTCAATCGCAGAAGAGTTATATGACGTTTTATACTATGTTTGTGCTTTAGCTAATATTCACGGTGTGAACCTTGAGAAAACACATGAACTAAAAGAAGTTTTGAATAAGATTAAGTACAACCGATAGGACGCGTATAACAACTTGCTTCACAGTTTACGTGGGCGTTAAGTAGGATTAGGGAAGATGAAATATATTGTATTAATTTTTTCTTATGCATTAAGTAGTTTAGCTTACGCTGGAAGTTGTAATGCTGAAATTGAAAAAGCAACGTCAGGAATTACTTTTGGGCAAATCATTGGGCTAATTGAGAAAGAAGGTGATGGCTACGACACTTTTACTCAGTCATTGCGAGCTATTGAGCCTTTGGTTGAGCTTAGGAGAGACAATCAGTTCTATCTTTCAAACAGCCAGTATAAACGGAAAACAGCGCATTTGAATGGTGGTGCCTTAGAGGGGGAGTTTGCAGGTTTATACTTCAGCGGCACATCAAGTCCAAGTTCACCTTTTGGTTTGTTTATTAGTTTCGACAATAAAAGCTGTAAGGTAAGGTCTGTCTCGTATGATGTGCCGTTATAGTATTTTACCCTTCATTAGTGTTACGGATCCGAGAGATCATTTAAGAAGAGATAGTGTTTATAACACTGTCCCTTCTGGAAGGGTGACAAAGATCGAGTGGCGGATTTCGTTATTCAAGGCTTTAGAGCAGTGACCTTCGCCTTCGGTGTCTTCTAGCAGCAGTACGTCACCGCCTTTGAATTGGCGGGTTTCACCGTTTGACACTTTAAACTCACAACTGCCTTTGATGATAAATAACAGCTGACGCTGTGGCGCTGGGTGCCATTTGAAATCGTAGTCTGCTGGTGTTTCGCGAAAGATCATCTCTCCCGCTTCAAAACGCTCTGACAACATACCGATCGGCCCGCCATCGCGTACATCAATATTCACTTCACCAAAATGGCTCTTGCCCTGATCGTCATTATAAATTCGAGTAAATTGCATCGAGAAATCCCTGTAACTATTTCAGGGGTCAGATCCCTTAAATGTTGAATGACCAAGTCTTTGAATGCTTTCTTAAAAGGGATCTGACCCCTTCAAGCTGCAAAGCCTACTTTAAGCTCTGCAATGTATGGCTTAACACCGCCAAAGTGGCGACCACATCCTCGGTCATAATCGCTTCCGCTGGATGATGGCTAATGCCTTTGTCACAGCGCATAAACAGCATCGCTACTGGGCAAATCTCCGCCATGGCCATGGCATCGTGACCGGCACCTGAGAACAAGGTATGCACATCGATGTTTTGTGCGGCGATGGCATCACGCAACACGCTTTGTAGCCCAGCGTCACAATGTACAGCGTTGGCGCTGTGAGTTTGCTGATGTTCTAAGATAACGTTGCGTTCTGCGGCGATCTTCGCCAAACGATCCATTAGGTCGTCTATGGCATCGTCACGTTGTTGGTCGTGTTCGCTACGAATATCCAATGAGAAAACGGTTTTGCCAGAGATCACATTGACGCCATTTGGGCGGTTACTGATCTGGCCGACGGTTGCGACGACGCCATGCTCTTTAGCAACGGCTTCCACTGCTAAAATCATTTCACTGCTGGCTGCTAGCGCGTCCAAACGCATTGGCATGGGCACTGTGCCCGCATGACCTGCCATACCGGTAACGGTAAATTCAAAACGCTTCGCACCCGCGATGGCGCTGACCACACCGATAGGGAGGTTTTTCTCTTCTAAAACAGGGCCTTGCTCAATATGCAGTTCAAGGTAGCCTTTCAAATTGTCCGTCGGGATCGCCGCTTCTGAGACTTTATCAAAGCTTAAACTGAAGTTTTCTAATGCCTCGGCAAGGCTAATATCGTCCTCGTCTTTTAACTCCGCCCAGCTTGCTGGCCATTGGCCGGTTAAGGCGCGGCTACCTAGCAATGTTGAACCAAAGCGTGTGCCTTCTTCGTCACCAAACCCCACGATATCTAAATGGAAAGGTAGACGAATACCTTCCGCTTGGAAGGCTTCGATCAAAGTCACTGGCGCGACAACACCAAGCATGCCATCGTATTTACCGCCATTGGGTACCGTGTCCAAATGACTACCCATAATAAAGCGCGGAGCGTTGGCATCTTTCGCCTCAAAGCGGCCCCACAGGTTGCCCGCTTGGTCTTGCCAAGTTTGCATGCCTGCGGCTTCCATCCAGCCGCCAACCAGTTGATTAGCTTCTTTATGTTGCTCAGTCAGGTAGCGACGGTCGAGGTGCTCGGACGATTGGCTAATCTTGCCAAGCGTCTCCAAGCGCTCCATGACCTCTTGGCCAAGGCGTTTGAAATCCATCATAGGCTAGCCTTTTGCGCTGCACTGTCTTTTGCTGAAGAGTACACGGCTAATGCAGTATCCACACCCTCTCCATTAGGTAGAGCAAAACCTTGAGCACGAAGCACGGTTTCAAGGGATTGAAGCGTGTGCAACACAGCGTCTTGGCGGGCGTTGTAGCCCATGGTGCCGATGCGCCACACTTTGCCTTTTAATGGGCCAAAGCTGGTGCCGATTTCGATGTTAAAGATGTTGAGCATATCGTGACGTACTTTCTCGCCATCGACATTGTCAGGGATATGAACGCCGACCACGTTGCTCATTTTATTGCTTAGATCGCCATATGGCTTCAAGCCCATTGCTTGGATGCCTTGAAGCATGGCGTTGCCAGCTAATTGATGGCGGGCGATGACCGCGTCTTGGCCTTCACGTAGCAGTTCCACTGCACATTGGCGCGAGCCGAATAGCATGGTTGCAGCTTCTGTATGATGGTTTAGGCGCTCTTCGCCCCAGTAGTCCATGATCATGCCAAGGTCGAAGTAGTTTGAGCGAATGCGTGAACCAGCTGACTCTGTATGGTGTGCGTCACGAATACCTGCTTCCACATGGTGGCGCTTGCGCACTGCAGCAACGAAACGGTCGTTGTAGCTGACTGGCGCACTGCCAGAGGGGCCGCCAAGGCATTTTTGCAGACCAACTGATACCGCGTCGATTTGCCAAGCATCCATATCAAATGGGTTGCCGCCAATAGAAGCCGTCGCATCCGTATATAGCAGCACATCGTGGGCGCGACAGATGCCACCGATGTCATTCAATGGCTGCAACATGGTCGTTGAGGTATCACCTTGCACGATGGCCAATACTTTTGGTTGCACGCGCTTGATCGCTTCTTCGATTTGTTGAGGATCGAAGACTTCGCCCCAAGGCACTTCAATGGTGTGTACTTCCGCGTCGGCGCGTTCGGCGATCTCTGTTAGAAGATGGCCGAAGCGTCCGAAGATCGGCACAAGCACTTTATCGCCTGGCTCCAATACGGATACCAAAGACGCTTCGATGCCTGCGCGAGACGTACCATCGATAAGGAACGTTTGCTCGTTTCGCGTGTTGAAGACTTGGCGGTATAGCGCCATCACTTCGTTCATATAACCCGTCATGGTTGGATCGTATTGACCCACTAACTGCGTTGACATGGCTTGCAACACACTTGGGTAACAGTTGATCGGGCCAGGACCCATTAGCAAACGTGGTGGAAATTGTAGAGGTTGCATGGGGTAGCTCCTACGCTAAAACTTGATAAAGCATTCGAAGACCAGTGAAGATCAGTGTTACCGCGAACACTTTTTTCAACATGGCAGCGTTTAAACGGTTCGCAAGGCCCGCACCCACTGGTGCGAACAATACCGTCAGCGGAATGATGCAGGCGGCACCGACTAGGTTAACCAAGCCAAATGTGCCAAATGGTGCGTCTGCTGGCGTTTGCCCAACGACCAACATAGTGACCGCCGCGGGTAGAGAAATAATCAGGCCTACGGCTGCGGCTGTGCCGACGGCACGGTGCGCTGGGTAATTACAGAAGGTTAGCGTTGGCACGGTTAGCGTGCCGCCACCGATACCCACCATTGAGCTGAAGAAACCGATACATGTGGCGATGATGCTCTGACCGCCTTTACCTGGAAGCGAGTTAAACAAGGCGTCTTTTTTGCCTAGTAGCATATTGATTGCCGATAGCGTCGCAATCACACCGAATAACAACGTTAGCCATTGGCCTTCTACACGTGTCACGACAAAACTACCGATCAACACGCCTAGGAAAATAAAGAAGCCCCAAGCTTTCAGTAGTTCAAAGTCCACATTACCTTTCGCATTGTGGGCACGGATCGAGCTAATCGATGTCGGAATAATGGTCGCTAGAGAGGTCGCTGTCGCGACTAACATGGCGCTATCAGCGCTGACGCCTAGACCTTGGTATAAGAAAAACAGCACTGGCACGATTACGATACCGCCACCAACGCCTAACAGACCTGCCAAGATA
>NZCO01000054.1 GCA_002686445.1 bacterium
CGAGAACTGCTGCCCAAATCAGCATGATGCGCAAGCGAGTGATGCCGCAGCTGTATGCATTTTGCATTTGTACGGTGCTTGGTTACGCGCTACTGCTCCTGTCACCTCTATTGTCGTTGGCTTATTCGATTCCCATGTCCACGATAGAAAACGTGATTGGGATGATTGCCATCGCGCTCACCATTCTTATGATAACGATGATGGGTACGATGATCTTGACGACAAGATCACGGGTCTGGCAAAAACTTGGCACCTAGTGAAGCCGGCCACATCCAAAATCAACACCGCTTGCGAGCGGTTCTTTTTTTATGCATGGTGTATCCATGTCAAAACTACTAGTCACCGGAGGGGCGGGATTTATAGGCAGTAACTTCATTCATTACTGGCTGGCGGAGCATCCAGATGACGAAATCTGCAATTTGGACATTCTTACCTACGCAGGTAATAAGACGAGCTTGGTCGATATCAAAGAAGACCCACGCTACACGTTCATAGAGGGAGATATCCGCAATCCCGACGTAGTTAATGACCTCATCAAAGACGCTGACACCATTATTCACTTTGCCGCAGAGTCTCATGTTGACCGATCTATTCTAGGACCCGAGGCATTTATTGAAACCAACATTAAGGGAACCTATGTTTTGCTTGAAGCAGCACGCGAACACGGCGTGCACCTGCATCACGTGTCCACAGACGAGGTGTTTGGCGCGCTTGAGCTGAACTCCAAGGAAAAGTTCACGGAGAGCACACCATATGATCCGAGTAGCCCGTATTCAGCCTCGAAGGCCTCCTCTGATCATCTGGTGCGCGCCTATCATGAAACATTTGGGTTACCGATCTCTATTACCAACTGTTCCAATAATTTTGGGCCGTATCAGCACCCGGAGAAGTTTGTTTCGCGCATGATTACGAATCTTATCGATGGCGACAATGTGAAGATATACGGTGACGGGAAGTATGTTCGCGATTGGTTGTATGTGCGTGACCACTGCGCTGCCATCGACTTGATACTGCAGCAGTCCAAAGTTGGGGAGACATATCTAGTCGGAGGCATGACCAAGGACGTGAATAATCTTGAGGTGGCGAAGATGTTGCTCGATTACATGGAGCTTGGCGAAGATCGAATTGAGTTCGTGACGGATCGACCAGGGCATGATCGGCGCTACGCGGTGGATTGGAGCAAGCTCAATAAGGATCTCGGCTGGGAGCCGGAACACTCTTTCAAAGACTGGCTGCATGAAACCGTTGATTGGTATAAAGCGAATGAAGCTTGGTGGCGCCCGCTGAAAGAAGAAGCTGAATCCACGTATAAAAAAACCGGACAATAATTTGTCCGGCTGTAGTGTTGCTAAAACTACTTGGTGAGCACGGCGGTGATATACGTACCGCGTGTGACTTCAGACGCTGCTAATTTATCATCCATGTCAGTGGCCGCGTCGCACAGCGGACCCCAGTGGGGTGCCTTAAGCGCGAATGGCGGTAGGAGAGAGTAGAGTGTGGGGTACGTTTGTATTTCCACTGCTAATCCCGCGGCCGAAGCTCCCTCTCGCACGCTTTCCACGGTGTGTCCCTGAGCGAAGACCGTAAACGCGGTACCGCCAACCCACACTTCGACCGTGTCGTTACGGTAGTTGTAATGGGCACGGAGGGTAGTTGGCCCTGGGTAATACCAGAAGTTGGACAGGGCCTCCTTATTGTAGAATGAGAGGAGTGCCTTGCCGCCAGGAGCCAAGACACGGTGGATTTCCTGCCAGTGATTGGGGAGCGCCTCAGAAGCAGTGCCAAAGTTGCAAACCAGAAACGATACGGAGTTGTCACCGGCTGGTAATTGGGCGCGCACTTCTGTGGCCTCGAACTCCACGTGTCCTGGCCACTGGTGATCACTAGCTTCAGCAGCCCTGATCATATCTTCTGATACGTCGATTGCTCTTACTACTTCGAATCGATCTTCCAGGCTGCTTTTGACAACTGGACCAGTCGCGCAGCCAATATCCAGAGCCAGCTCGTGTTGTGGCAGGCTAGCAATCACGTCGTCTATTAGCTTTGCCTCTCGTTTTCGATACGCATGGATAGCCTTATCTCGCCTGCCGCTTGGCCCCCCAGTCTGCGAACCATCATCACGGCCCCACTGGTCGTACTCGTTGTCGTATACGGGTGCAGTGACGGCGCACAGTTTCAGTAGATTAGTCCGCAATTCCCCTATAGGAGGCTGGATTGTAGGCAACATCGTGTCTAGCTCGAGCAGTTCACACTGTCTATCTTTGCTGTGTTTGATGATTGCCGCTGCAATTTCGGTAGCGAAGTCGGCGTCCAGCCCCATCGCTTGAGCAGATTCTAGAATACGCTCGAGGTTTGCCGCCTCAACGGCTGGCGCGTGAATGGGTTTGCCATGCTCTTTTTTCCAGGCTGCCACGCCAGTCATAAGTGACCACCGTTGTAAGACAAGACCCATTATTTGACCGTCGATAGTACGTAGCATATTGCGTATGTTGTCAATGTCCATTGAAGATCTCCAGTTTCAGGGGGGGAGAGAAGGTAGAGACAGTGGCTTCAGATCTACTAACCCTACAGGCAATAATCAAGAGGGGTCAAACGAAAAGCGAGTTATATAAGAAAAAACCTCACATAGAATGTGAGGTGGAAGCACCCAGGCGGGGATTCGAACCCCGATCGTTGGTTTTGGAGACCAATTGCCTACCGTTGGCGACCTGGGCGCAACTGAAATAAAGGAACCGCTAAATCTTAGTTTTTCTGTACAGGCCTGTCAAGAAGAGCTTGACCGATGTGCCTGTTTCTCGAATACTGTGGTGCTGAGGGCATATTAGAACCTCACTTCGTTGTTTTGACAATTTACAGGATTCTGACCGCAGAATCCTTCCCCGTTTTTTCAAGGAAACATGACATGAGTGAAATCGTACTATCAGGCATTCGTGCCACCGGTGCATTGCATTTAGGCAACTACCTCGGAGCGATGAGACAGTTTGTAGCCATGCAGGATCTACCTGATACCACCTGCCTATACTTCATCGCCGACATACACACGTTGACGGATTTGCCCGATCCTGATGAGCTGCGCGACGACCTGATTGGAATTGCGACCGGATATTTGGCAGCTGGGCTCGATCCTGAGCGATCGATTCTCTACACTCAGTCGAGTGTGCCGGAGATCACAGAGTTAGCCGTACTGCTGGGCAACCTGATCCCGGTCAGTGAACTGCTGCGGCTGCCGCAATACCAAGCGAAAGCTGATAGCGGTGCAAGTCTAGGATTGCTTTTCTACCCGGTGCTTATGGCGGCTGATATTCTTGGTCCCAAGGCCACACAGGTTCCGGTTGGTGAGGATCAACTCAAGCATCTCGAAATGGCGCAGGACATTGCTAGACGCTTCAATAATCGGTACGGAGATGTGTTTCCGCGTCCAGAAGCGCTCAAGGAGGAGGCAATTCGCGTCCCAGGCCTGGATGGATCCGGCAAGATGTCGAAGTCGGCTGGCAACACGATTGATTTGACTGATCATGGTGATGATCTTTTTCAAAAAGTACGTCCGGCTAAGACGGATCCTGCTCGGCAGCTTCGGACGGATCCCGGTAACCCTGAAGTGTGTAACATCTTTACGCTGCACCAATTCGTCACCCCAGGCGGTGAAGGAGGAGGTCAGTTGGGTGAAATTGTCAGAGGGTGCAAGCAAGCCAACATCGGCTGTGTCGATTGCAAGCGGGTCCTCTGCACTAATCTCGACGATATGTTAGCCAGTTATCGCGAGCGGCACGAAGAGTTTGCTGATCGACCGCACGAGGTGCGCGAAATTTTGTTCGAGGGTGGCAAGCGCGCGCGTGTATTGTTTCGCGAGACGATCCTTGAGGTGCGAGATGCGATGGGGTTGCCCAATCATCTACTAGCTCCGGAAGGAGGATAGCATGGCCTTACCGAAGCACTTCGGCCTTTGTACTTTTTGTTTCAAGGGTACGCAGGTGAACATCACTGGCACCTTCTCTGACGCGACATACAGGTGTGTAGCCTGCGATCATGCGCTGGTGTTAGGTGATCGACTAACTATTCACCAATTGCATGATGGCCAGTCGTTTCAGCCAGGTCGCTACTTGGCCCAAGACTTGCGTAAGTGTCGTCATTGTCAGGAAGTAGTTCGTTTTCGGATGGCGAGTGTCGACGCCCCAGACATGAAGTGCCCGAACTGCCAGCAGTCCATGTCGCGACTTGAGTTGCGGGTGTTTAGTGTAGTTGACCTAAATGGCCCAGCCGAAATTGGCACAGGTGCCGCTCTCTTGGGAAACTGAGCGAGAGGTGTGACCCAGGATTATTTCTGGGTCTTTTTAAATTGACGTTGCCAAGGCTCGGTGCTACTTTTGAGTGCGCTGCGTATGTCCGTGGCACCAATGTTCATTTTAATGTAGCCCATTTAACGAAGTTCGGGAGGATAGAAATGCACAATTTCATGCAGCATTTCAACTTCAATCCGGACCGCGCGTTTTGGATTGGCGTTGAGCGCGAGCGATTGATTGCTGATCGGAATGGAGCCATTGTTCCGTGGGCAGAGCGTATTCTGAAGCATTTAGGCGGAAGTGATAGATTCACGTACGAGATGTCCGCTTGTCAGGTGGAAGATCATGTAGGACCGTGCCCGCTCGACCAAGTGATGGAGGGGCTGACGGCCAATAACCGAAGTCTTAGCTTGGCTGAAACAGCCTTACAGTTTCGGCAATTTCCTGATGAGGTGGGCCCGGAGAAAATGCCGCTGGATGTGTACCCGGACCCAACTGGTCGTTATCAGCAGATTGCGCCAGTACTCAAGAGTGAGGGAAAACTTCTTGCTGCATGCCAGGTTGCCGGTACGCATATCCACGTCGGCATGCCTAACCACGAAACTGCGCTGCGAGTCTACAACGGAGTGATCGATCAAGTAGATAGACTCTGTGATTTAGGTGATCATTCTGCTGGCGAACGGATGCGGATATATCGCATTGTGCGTCCTGATTTCACTCCGCCGCCATTTCCCAGTTGGGAGGTTTTCCACGAATATGCGCTTGAGCAAGGCTTCGCGGAAAATCCACGTGATTGCTGGAACATGATTCGCATGTCGAGACATGGCACGATTGAGTTTCGTATGTTCGGCGTTGCGCGAAGTCTAAAAGAGGTTTTTAGCTGGGCTGAAGAGTGTCATGACCTCTGTCGAGCAAGTCTCACCGCCACTGTGTAGTTGCACTTTGGCGTTTTTTTATATTTACTGAGTGTTTAACTGGTTTTCACTGTATGAATTTTATTGAACGGACAATTGGAAGAGGTAAACCAAGCGTTGCCATCGTGGGATCTACGCATGGTGATGAAATAATAGGGGAGCGCGTCATCTCTAGGCTTCGTGGGCTTGAGCTGAAGCAGGGCACGGTTAGCTTCATTTCTGCTCATCCCGAAGCATTGAAAAAGCACGTGCGCTTTATCGATCGTGACTTGAATCGATCATTTCCAGGCAAGAAGAATGGAGTTATTGAGGAACAGATAGCCTATAAGCTCAAGCGTCATCTACGACGGTTTGACGTAGTGATAGACCTTCACACCACTCGATCTAACGTAGGGAGTCTTATAATCTTTACTCGTGATACGCCAGCGATGAGAGAGCTTTTGGCGCAGGTGCCGATAAAGAAGGTTGCGTTGATCGGTAGCCATATTTTTGGTGGTCATGAGATGGTGAACCATGCCCCGCTTGGTATATCGCTTGAATATGGTCCGGATACGAATGGTAAAAGCTCAGAACGTGCCGCGCGAGACATTAAAGCCCTCTTAGTTAATCTAGGGATGGTGGCTGGCCGTCGCCGTCGTATGCTCAAGAAGGTGATGTACACGGTATCTGACCGCTATGAAGTGAAGGGAAAGGTGCGTCCAAAGGCAGGACTGCGAAATTTCAGACTCATCAAGAAGGGTCAGGCAATTGGCTCCACGGAAGAAGGCTCTCTTAAAGCACGGTATTCTTTCTATCCGTTGTTTCTAGGTAAAGGGCGATATGAAGGAACATTCGCTTTGGCAGCAAAGACGAGGCAGATTGTTCAGCTGTAGTAAAAAACCGCCAGATGGGGCGGTTAGCGAAGGAGTATCACGATGAGTGTGCCAACAGACACGAGGAGTACTACGCCTAAGACGTAGACGGCCACCAAGCGGACGGGGAAGACAGATTTTTTCAGTGGCGCAGGAGAGAAGGGAACTTTCATCTTCCCACTACAGTTAGTGCAGGTCGCCCAATTTCCACGCAGGTTATTTGACGCGATCTGCTGCGCTCCACACTTAGAGCATACAAACTTGATTTTACCTGACATTGTGGACTCTCTTATTATCTAGCGAAATAATTGAAGTACACTGTCGCCACGATAGCAATCAAGATGATTAGTACAAACATGCGCCCGACGGTGATCTTGAAGCGTCGGCTGACTATGGATTGCTGTGGGACGGTCACTATAGCTTCACAATTTGGGCAAGTTGCCGCGGTGCCGCGAAGGAGCCTAGCCGCTTTCATAGTGGCTCGACATTTACTGCAGGCGAAGTAGATAATATCTGCCATTGGTTTGCTCTCAAGTCAGGGGTGTAAGGAACAGTAACTGGAAAACGATACTGCTAGAATGGTCAGATGTCAAAGATAAAAAACTCCTCGGGCAGGAGGAGTTTGCTAGGAGAGCCAGGCGGCTACGATGGTGACGGCAGCGATGATAGTCATGGCGAGTGCCAGAACTATTATCATAGGCCAACCAAGTCCACTCGGGATCATGGGTGAATCATCATCGTAGTAAAACGGGGTCAATCCGTCTCGCTCCGCGTGAAAGCGATGGAAGCATTTGCCGCACAGGACATAGCCGGAGTCACTGACCCGGCGAGGGGCCATGGGATGCCGACACTTAGGACAAATAACGGTACATTTGCGCCGCCCATGCGGCTCAGACGTGCCATGCATAGAGGGCTCCTTTTTGTGGGAACGAACAACTAGGGTACGTACACTACTGAAGAACGGTCAGTTAGTCAAGGGCGTCCTGTTCCTACCCGTGATATTCTGCCACTGTAAGAGGAGTTATGGACTACGATCACATCTTGAAGGGGATGACGCTGGCGCCCTCGGCCCACAATTCTCAGCCGTGGCGCTTTGCCACAGGCGACAATGCTATTGATGTCTATACAGATGAATCGCGGCATCTGCCAGCCTCCGATCCGGATCGACGAGAACTCTATATCAGCCTCGGCTGTGCTGTAGCCAATGGGGTAGTAGCGGGAGCGCAAATGGGGCAAGGAGCGCGGATAGAGTACTTTCCGGAAGGAAAGGACCACAACAAGCCGGCCGCCCGTGTCCACTTTGAATCTGCGACAGAAGTTAAGCACTATCGAGAGCTGGGTGATGCCGTCACCACGCGGCGCACTAACAGATCGCTCTATCACAGCCACAACTTGACCCATGAAGATCGAGCCAGCTTGCCGACGCTGGCCGACGATGCTGTAAAGCTCATAGAAGATCGGGGACAGATTGAGGCGATTGCCAAGCTGACAGGGGAGGGTTCTTTTGAAACATTGAAAAAGCAGGCGTTTAAAGATGAGCTGTCGCACTGGGTGCGCAACAATTGGACGAAGCAGCCAGACGGTATGCCGGGGTATGCAATGGGTATGCCGGCTCCAATGTCTCTGATTGCGCCTCTGTTGGTACGGATTGCACCGATTCACAAACAGGAACAGACGCAGACGGGTAAACAAGTTCGCAGCGCCTCAGCGATAGCGGTTGTATCTACGCCATACGACACACCGCGTGATTGGCTCCACGCTGGACTACTGTGCGAGTACCTTTGGCTTGAGGCAACGGCGGCGGGCTTAGCCGCCGCACCATTAGCGGCCGCCATTGAGGCCGGGTCCGACCTACGCGAGGAACTCAAAATCGCCGCCGGCATCACAGACTTTCCGCAAGTCGTCATGCGGCTTGGCCACAGCAGCAAAAAAAACCTCAAAGCCACGCCACGAAGGTCAGTCACTGATTGTTTGGTACAATAAACGACGATGATTAGTCTAGTATCAGTTGTCGCGTTATTGATTCTCGTCTTTATTTGGGGAGTCTACATTTGGGGTTGGACCAAGCGTGAGCTTCGGAAGTCACAGATGATTGGTACGGTCGCAGGTATAGCGCTTTCATTTCTGATCGTTTACGGTGGGCCAATTGCCAACTTCTTGTGGTTTGCGCCTGGACACGCACTCGCAGTTTTCCTTTTAGCCATCTATCCAATAGTGCCAACTCCATCCTACATACTTCTCATTTCGGAGATGATTGTGCTACCGCCACTTTATACGTCCTTTTTAAGCCTACTGTTTAAACGGACGCGGCTTTCTGTAACACTTGCGATTGTAGGAGCGTTGGTCGTGGTTGTTGCTTCTGTCGTAGGAACTCTGCTTTTAGTATCATCCAGCTTGAGTCTTTGAGGACAGCAGGTCATCTCGGCATCGTTAAACCCTTGCCATTATTAAAAACCCCAAGCGCGTCATGCACTTGGGGTGTTTGGTTACAAAGAACAAAGTTCAGCTAGAACGTCATCGAATACCTGCGGTAGTAGGTCATCTTGCTCTACTACAGAAGGTTCTGTTCGTTCACGAGCCAGTACCGTAACGAGGTCAACTGGCACGGCCGGTGTGATGTAGTCAGCCATGACTTCATCGACACTAGTGGTGGTGGGACGGTGACCGTCCGTTTGAGGCACCGATACAAAAGGTGCTACCCAAAAGGCGCCGATGACACCTTCTCCTTCGCCGGTAACGACGCGGTTAAGCTCATTGATGATTAGTAGTACATCAAGCGGAACCATTTGACCGTCGCCGTTTACGTCGTAGAATTTACGATTGGGAGTAACCAGAGGACCAAAGACAGGCAACAGGCCGCCTTCGCCATCATTGAGCCGATTGATGATAACCAGCGCATCAAGCGGCGCGGTAAAGCCATCGTTATTAGCGTCGTAACGGTTTTCCCGGTTGTGCCACGGGAACGGATCAACGACCGGTAGGCCGGGATCCAATATTACTCCGTTCACGATTCCGTCAGCATCACCACGACCGCCATCCACATAGTGGACGGTGATCATCGTACCGTTCACAATGGCACCTGTTTCGCCGTCATAGCGGAACGGAACCCATTGACCATTCTGCTCGATGTAGAAGTCGTTGGTTGCGACCCCGTCGAGCAAGTAGGTAACAGTTATTGCTTCGCCGTTGTTTAGAGCGGTCACTTCATAGTCGAAGTAGCCCAACGGCGTTTCGATTTCAGGATCCGGCGTTGTCGCCGGGAAGAAGGAGAGGCCACGCACTTCACCAGCACTAGCAACCAAAGTCCCATACGCACCTCCAGCAAGGCTGGCAAACGATACGACGGTACTCTGAAGACTGTCCAGAATCCCATCATTGTTTCCATCACCACCGTTCGGTGCTCCATTTTCCTGGGCATCGCTAGCGCCATCATCGTCGGTGTGGATGACCCTTTCGAGACCATTCGCCCATCGCCAAGGTTGCAGCCAACGGAAGCCGCGGTCACTACCGCTGGCATTCGTGGCCTGGAACGCAGGACCGGATGGTCCTTCATCCCCAAGAGACAAACTGAGATTTGGGTTGCCCCAAGTCCCAGGATAGGCGAGGAAACGGCTGGGACCATCCGAAGAGACAACACGTCCTAGAGCTGGTGTGTTGACAGCCGTGACAGAAATTTTTCCGTCATGCACTTCATCTCTAAAACCAGCTGGCGTGAAAATGGTGTTCGTATCCGCCTTCGCATAAGAGGCGTGCCCTCCTAATCCAACGTAGATTGTGGCGTGGGTTCCTGATTGGCCATACAGGGGCCAACTAGGACTAAACACTCCACCACCAGCTCCAAAAAGGGAAACATGTTGTGCTAACGCCATGCCGCGGGGTCGCCACGAGCCGTCGGCTTCCTTCCTGAGAAAAGCAGCGACGCCCTCCCAGTCGCCTTCGTGCGTGTTGAAGCCTCCTTTTTCTCCCCAGTTACTACGCGGCATGAACCAGTAGTAACTGATAGCTATGTCTTCGCCTGCTGTGCAGTTGGTATGCTGCTCGTGACAAACAAGGACAGAGCCGTAGATAGCACTAGTGGTGTTTTCATCCGTGAAACCGTTCGGCATATCGGCATACACCGACAGGTCGAGCCAGTCCTTAGAGTCGCCCTGAGCATCGACGAACATAACGTCTTTGTTACGAGCTTCGAGATCAGCCAAGAAGTTGTTGATCTCGAACGGAACTGCGTAGTCTTCACCGGTGCTAAAGTGCAACGTTGGTGAAAACAGAGCAACCAGTCCAGCCTCGTCTACGTCAACCGGATCCTCCGCGCCGGTGTTGATGGTGAATGTAGTATCGCTGGCAAACCCCGAGGGGAAGTCAGCGATGAATAACGTTTCCAACGTCGCATCTTCAACGATTCCATCATCTGTGCGCAGGCGGAAGGTAATACCCTCTACTACTCCGGTATCTGGCACTTCGAAGGCATCGATGCGGAAGGTGGATACACCAGCTTCCAGACGGCCTAAGTCGAAGATGCCGAGACCCAGTAGATCTTCATCAGCAGTCCGATGACCGTTGATGAGGATTGTTGCACCATCAGTCAAATCCCAAGTGTTAGCGACTCCATCGATGTTAACATCGATGAAATATGTATCACCTGTTGGGATACGCATGGTGACAGTAGCTACAAGCCGCTCATCACCAACCGTCGCCCACCAGCGATCAATGCCGAGTGGCGGCCCGAAGGCCGTCACCAAGAACGCATCTCCTTGGGCTGACGATAGCTCATGGATCTGCTCATGATCGTCTCCAGGATCAAAATCTATCAGGCCATTGAAGCGCCCACCTAC
>NZCO01000055.1 GCA_002686445.1 bacterium
AACATGGGCAATAATTGCTACATTTCTAATGTCGAGAGACATAAGCCCATAAGATAATGGAAAAACTACTCCTGGTCAAGAGTGGGGAAGTCCGTAAACCCTATTTTGTGCGCTCTAAAGCGATATAGTTGACACTGAGAGGCAAATGATCTTATATACTATCGGACGTAAGAAGTAGCCTTTAGCACTTTTTTACAAAAAAACAAGAGGACCACCACTCGCGCATATAAGGAACACCATAATGCGAAAAGCACTGATAGAGGCAGCCGTTATCCGCACCTTGAGAATTCAAGACAGGCGCACAGTAGATGAGCTAAGCCAGACTTTAGCACGGGGAGCCACACAATGTAACGCCACCGAGCTAGCTCAAGTGGTTCATGAATGTTCCGCATCAGGAACACTTTGGTGTAATGAGGAAACAGTCCAACGCTTGTCATTGGTAGCGTTACCACATTAACGAAAACACCTGCTACAAATCACACATATCGCCCCGGGGCGATTTTTTTTCGCAAAAAAAAACGAACTACTGTTGTAGTTCGCGTTATTCGTTTATCGTTACTCCAGCTCTTTCCTGAAGTTGTGCGTACAAGGTCGGACCCCATCGCTTGAGTGCCCGACGCCCCGGCCGCTTGAAAGGTTTTAAGAAGCCCAGGTGACCATTTGCCTGGTCTTGCGTTAGCTCGCCTCCCTGTATAGCCGTGGCCAGTGGATCAAGATACGTATCCCGCGGTCGCACTTCATGAGCCGAGATGACAACACCCGGCAAGAGCAATGCCCCGTTTCCGCTTCGCAGTGTCTTCGCATGATTCATCCGAAAGCCGTGCTGACGAACTAGCGTTTCCGTTCTCCATAACACAGATTCCGGCACGGCACCTCGCTTGCAGCTGAAGCAGATGTCATCGCCGTACACAGTCATAAGAATCCGTTGCGTCGACCGCAGTGCTGCCTCGTTCACGTGCAGTGGAGCATTCACTGCAGTAGCTAGGTCGACCGCAAGCCGATCGATCATGAAATTAAACATGATGGGCGATGCTGGAGCACCATATCGCAGGCGCCCGTAATACGTCAGCAACCGGCTAGCTACCCACATAAGCGACTCTGGAAAATAGGTCCAGCTGGCGTCCCGTCTCCGACGTATCCGAAACGGTTGAGTCCGATTCAGAAACGATTGGATGTGCCGCGTTGTAATCGACTGAAAGGCGTGCCGCAAATCGCAAACCAGTGCCGAGTTACTGTGTCGATGAACGCGTGCGTTGGCCACAATCGACGAGCCTTTCCACCACCCAGTCTGCGGGAAGCGAGGCTTGCTAATTGTGAACGCATAACGTTGGTCCCAAATCCTGCAATACCCTCGATGAAACTTGATACTGCGATCAAGAATTCGGATGAGCCGCCACTGCAGTGTCCGCAGATCGTCCGAAGGAGAATAGCAGACACGTTGTTTCCCACGCTTCTCTTTTACGACTCGCTGCCAATGAGCATTTGGTCGAAGCAGCACATCAAGCACCACATCCGGATCAAGACTGTACATCTTCAAACCAGCCAGACATGCATCAACATGTCCTCTGGCCGCTATTCCGCGACTAGTGTCCATGTTAATACCTCTATTGTTTGTGAAAGGAACGTGTACGACACACAACCTGGAGAGCGGGGCTAAAATCCCCCGGGCGTGGCGCCTGGCACAAGGACCAGAGTGTCGTGGATCCACCGTGGAGCGGTACCGGTATGTACCGCGCAGCTGCGCTTGCAGCCGTTTCAACTAAAGCGCTCGCTTAAGTGACCTTTTACCGCAGTCATAGTTACCGCATATTTTGGTCATTGTTCACCGCACGACGAGGCTTTACGCCCCCTCTCCAACAGTGAGTTACATACACGAGCCTTTGAATACTAGGCAAGTCCATGATGGATAGCAACCTGCGCCGGCAGACTCCCACACCGGCATGAATATCCCTAAATTTTCGTCTCAATGAGCGTGGCTGCAGCTAAAATGTCGTACGCCACAAAATTTTTCGGATTTGCTAATAGTGTCGCGAGTTCCGGATCGTCAACAGACCAGTAACTTGTACCTGTGCTGTTATTGTGTTCCCCGCTCTCGATCAAAATCGAGCTTCCTCCTTTGGTTAGAATCATATCCGCATCAGCGGGCTTATCACCAATGCCCCAGGCATTCTCCCAAACGATAGGTCCAAGCTTTGCTTCAATCTGCTCTAACATGCCTGTTTTTGGTTTTCGACAGGTGCACTCATCAGAATAATCCGGGTGATGCGGACAAAACACTATCGCGGCGAATGTAATGTCGTGCGGTGCAATCTCCGCGACTAGTTTCTCGTTGAACGCCTGCATCTGCTCTTCCTCGTACTTCCCCCGATCAATGCCGGACTGTCCGGTCGCAATAGACAAGCGCGCTCCGAGCGATGTGAGTAAGGTCAGTCCCTCTACCACACCCGGCGCCAGCGCAAAATCTTCCAGGCGGTGCGTATACCCAACGTCAACATTGAGCACCCCGTCGCGATCTAAAATAACGTCAAACATGTCTAGTGCACGATACCAATTCTGACTGTTCTCGAGAAGCTTGCGCGAGAGGACGGTAATTGACATACGCGGCAATAGTCGTAGTATTCACAGCTGCACCTTTTCACAAGCAATACACATAAGGAGCCATACCGTGAGCTACCTACAGAACATGCACTGGGCCAGTTTGTCTGTGATAGCCCTCTTTACCCTAGTACCCGTCACACTTGTGTATCCGTTCGTACAAAAACAGTTCGGCGTGGGTACACCCGTTACCTTCCTGTGGTACGCCACCACGTTTGCCATGTGGACTGCCTTAGTGAGCTTTAACTCCAGCCAAGTCACCCTTAGCAACGCTATTCCAAATGGGTGGGTGATTCTCATTGTTATTGGCGTTACGGCCTGCAGCACCATTGGCACGTTCTGTTTGTTTACGGCATCTGGTCAAGCACCTAACCCTGCGTTCCCGTTTACGATCGTGACTGGCACCTCAGTGATCGCCTACTTCGCCTCAGGGCTTATGGCGAAAGTGGCACCAAACATTTTCCCATCGGCACGTATAGACTTCGTTAGCTCCCTCGGCATTCTGCTCACCATCGTCGGCGTGGCTATTATAATGCTACGCAAATGACTAACAGCCTCAACGATCATCTGATCACTGAGGCTTTTTTCAATAAAAAAAGCGTCCTAGAGTAGGACGCTAATACGTATGTCAGTTCATAGAGTCTAACGGAGCTCTTATTGCTTCGGCACGCGCGAGTCGGCGAACCGTATTATGCGTTCAGCCTCACGGTCGAGAAGTGTGACCGTCGTGCCATCAAGCATACCGACTATGACGATAGAGGGTGTGCTCACCAGAAGCTCTCGAAAGGAGGGCTCCTGAAATAGCATCGCCAGACAGATCATCATACCCATCTGGGCACATTTGTTGCGATCGTCCGCATCCCACGTTGCGCCTTCTGGCGGTTTACTCCCTTCCGCATATCGATCACAAAGAACATAGATACGATCCAGGCGAGCAATCTGCGGCTTAAGAATGCCTCCCGCTGCCGGAACGGTGCAGCGCTCGGAGCGATCTGTCAGTATGGGCGTGCTCCGTACCACTAAGTCCACTCGTGGATTCGGGCCTTTGTCTTTGGGTGTTGCCAGGCGCCAACAGGTAATGATTGTTGCCTGGCGAGCGTCGGCACCACCAGCTGCCGTAACAGCATCTACAATTTCCAAACCTCGCAACGGCGAGGCACCAGAGTCTGGGCTTGAATCACTCATATTGAATCTCCAACGCTTTGCGCGCTTCAAATTGGAAAAGAATTTACTGGGCAACACTGCCCTTCTCAGCTGCACTATAATGCCAGTTTATCGTTTCCAAGTCAATGCTGCCGGCCTTCCTTCCAGCTACCACATGCCACGAACCGCCGTTACAATGAAACACCATGCCAAAGCCTATCAAACGATGTCCCTGGCCAAGTAACGACCTGATGATCAAGTACCACGATACTGAGTGGGGCGTACCTCAGCATAACGACAACAAGCTCTTTGAGTTTCTCACTCTTGAAGGTGCTCAAGCTGGTTTGAGCTGGCAAACGATCTTAAACAAGCGCGCGGCCTACTGTAAAGCATTCGACAACTTTAGTCCCACCAAAGTCGCAAAATATACTAAGCGAGACGTTAATCGCCTGCTAAATGACGCCGGTATTGTCCGCAATCGCCTGAAAATTGAAGCTGCTATCAATAACGCCCAGCGGTTCCTCGAAATTAAGAAAGAATTCGGTTCTTTCGATATCTACAGTTGGCAGTTCGTTGGTGGCCAGCCGATTAAGCATCGCCGCGCCAAGCTGTCACAAATACCAGCCATCACACCCGAAGCGGAAGCGTTCAGCCGTGATCTAAAAAAGCGCGGGTTTACATTCATCGGCCCAACCATCATGTATGCACACATGCAGGCCACCGGCATGGTCAACGACCATCTGACCACCTGCTTTCGTTACTCGCAGGTCTAATTAAGGAGATAAGAAATAGACGGCGGCCAGTGCCGCTGTCTATTTCCTCGATGGATTCAACATTCTGATCCGAGATCAGTTCATTGATTTACGAGAGGAAAACCATGCTTTTGCGTTGTGCGGCCATCCCATGATAAACAATAATGCCAGCGGGGCGCCCCAGTTTGCCCAGCGTTCGACGAAATCCCAAAACGGATCAGGACCTATCGGCCAACGGATCAGCGCAGTCCATAGCCCCCACAACGCCATCCATAGCACCAGAATGCGAACAGGTCGGACTAATATATGCACGGCAAGTAGGATATCCATAATCCCAACAACGAACAGTATGGTCGTTATTGTCCCCACCTCTTCAATGCCAACTGCATTAAAATACTTGAACCATCCCTCCTTGCCTTGCAGCGCAAATACGCCATGGCCGATAAATTCACCAGCAACTGCGATTCGCAGAATCCATCCAGCTATTTTTATATTCGTCATGAAGCCCACCTCCTTACGTATGCTCCTAAGTTTATCACCAACACGCTGATGCTCATACCCTTTTGCTCGCTCGCTATCAACTTAGTAATCTTCCAGCACGTTCCTGATCGGCTGTTATGTCATAACAAGCAGTAGGCGTTAATACTAGCACACCACGCATGGCCCTATCTGGATGCCGTGGTTGCACCCACTCCACCGCTTCTCTAAATACCGCTCCCTCTGTTATGTACCTAGCTGTTGCTCTCAACTGAATACCAGAAAATCCATCCCAACATGCTAGTGAGACTGTAGGGTCTGCGACCACATTCTGCGCCGTTTTATCCATAAAAAAGTTAAAGAGCCACACGGTGTTTTGCACAACACGGACCGTCGAGACAGGTACAACGTTCAGGCCAGCTGGGCCATGTGTGGCAAGTGCTTTTGCGCTGGCGTTTTCAATCACAGCTCTAATGTCGTCTGAAATCCTCATTCACGAGAACGGTAGATCTTATCGCGACCCAATTGCTGGGCAGCGTTTCTACTGTGTTGATAATAAAGACTTTTCACACCTTGCTGCCATGCCCGTAAGTAGAGCTGGTTGATCTCTTTGATCGGCATATCGGGCGAGATAGTAATATTTAGTGATTGGCCCTGATCAATGTACTGCTGACGCGCAGCGGCCTGATCAATAATCGCTGATTGATCAAGTTCCGCAAAGGTGCGGAAGACCGCCTGCTCGTGTTCATCAAGGAACTCTAGGTGTTGAACCGAGCCGTCGGCATCACGAATACTATTCCAAACCTCTTTGGTATTTTCTCCTTTTGTTTCGAGCAAGTCTTCCAGCCAGGGATTCTTGATCGTGACCTTAAGCTTGGCCACATCTTTCACATAACAATTGCTCCATACTGGCTCTATCCCCTGGGAGACCTGTCCCAAAATGAAGCCGGAAGAGGTGGTTGGCGCAACAGCCATGAGTGTCGTGTTCCGTCTGCCATATCCCCTCAACATGGCAGGCTCTCCATATTCCTGTGCTAAGTTCTCACTCGCCACCTTTGCTTTCCCACTAATATGCTTAAAGATTTCCTCGTTCAGCTCTGCTGCTTCAGCAGTGGAAAAATTGATCATTCTTGACTGCAAGAGGGAGTGCCAGCCAAGCACACCCAGCCCGAGCGCACGATGCTCGTTCGCGAATCGATACGTGCGCTCCATAAACAAAAAGGCTCGGCGCTGTTCTGGCGCTGAGGAGTCACGCATCGCCTCAAGCTTGGTAATAAATTCACTCATGACTGCATCAAGTAACGCAATCATGGTTTCAATCAAGTCGCTGTCCTTCCACTCATCATAGTGCAGCAAGTTTACAGACGAGAGGCAGCACACAAATGACGAATCATCCGTACTGGGCAGCATTATTTCACTACAAGCATTGCTGGCGACAATCGTTTGCCCGGTATCCTTATACGCGTCGACTGTTTCTCGGTTCGCGGTATCGCGGAAGAGAATATATGGATACCCAAGTTCACGGCGACGCTGGAGTACGCGTGCCCAAACGACGCGCTTGTCCTCATCGCCATCTACAACTGCTTGCAACCAATCATCGCCGACGGTGACTCCGTACGTCATTTTCTGGATCGGGTTACCCTCGGTGCCGATGTCTAAAAACTCAAGTATATCCGGATGATCTATCGGTAAATACGCAGTAAAGGTACCCCGCCGGACAGCCCCTTGGCTGATAACATCGAGAATGCTCTCGAACAATTGCATGAAGTGTACTGGTCCAGACGAATGTCCATTGGCACTTATATCGGCACCTCGCTCTCGTAGCGTCCCGAAAAAAGCCGAGGTTCCTCCTCCATATTTACTCATCATGCCCACCTCCGCCTGAGTGTGTAGAATACTGGCCATGTTATCTCCCATGGCTGATCCAAAACAGCTGATAGGCAACCCCTTACTCGTCCCGAAGTTCGACCACACGGGAGAGGAAAATGATACCCACCCGTTGGCGACGTACTGAACTAGTCGATCAGCAAACCCCGGCTGACCTAAAATTCGTTCAGCGGTGTCCGCTACCACCTGAATGCGCTCCTGCGCAGTTTGTCCTTCAGCTAGATACCCACGGGCTAGGAACGCTTGGCTATTCTCATTGAGCCAATACCACGGGGTCGTACGATCTATCATGAGAACCTAATATCAATTAAAATAGATCAGCACCCGTCACACTCGTTTGGCGCTTGCTGTAATTGATGGAGCGCTTGTCAAAGAAATCGACCTGCTTAGTAGCTATAACCTCATCGTTAAACCACTCAGTCTTCGCCAGCAACTGCTCGTCAACAGTAAAGACTGGAGCCAGTCCGATACTCACGAGCGAGTTGTTTAAACGTTTTTTAATAAATTCGTGTACCTCCGCCTTCGGCATAAAGTCCAGCTCACCAGCAGAAAAAATCCAGTCAATGATCTGGTGCTCTGCCTGATAGGCTTCAATGCACATAGCTCGCACGTGCTCAGCATGTGCTTCATCAAACCATTCCGGATGTTCGACACGAATGATGTTGATGAGATCGATACCAAATAGTCCGTGAATCTGCTCTTCTTTCGAAGTCGCTTCCACGGCGTTAGAGATGCCTTTAAAGAGATTCCTGTGCTTGTTGAAAGACATCATGATTAAGAACTGAGAGAAGAGTGAGACGTGCTCGACAAAGAGCGAGAATAGCAACACTGATTGACTAAAGTCACGATTTTCAGTAGCCACAGCCAGAGCATTTACCTTGTCGAGATACTCTATTCGCGCCTGAATGACTGGCACGGCATCCAGTTCAGCAAACTCATCGTTGAGCCCCAAAATTTCCAACAGATGTGAGTAGGCGTCCATATGACGCACCTCACTTTCAGCAAACGTAGCGCCGACCGCTCCAATTTCAGGCTTAGGCATTTTATTGTGCACATTTCCCCAGAATTTTTTCACTGCTACTTCAATCTGGGCTATGGCAAGCATTGTTTTTTTAATCGCATCCCGCTCCCCATCAGTGACGTTCACCTTAAAATCATGAATATCACTCGTGAAATTAAACTCAGTATGTATCCAATATGAATGCCGTATGGCATCGACGTAACTTGCTAGCTCAGGATATTCGTACGGCTTAAGAGTCGTACGTTTCTTAAATAAGTCGCGGGCACGCGTGCGCTTGTGCGCACTGCGATACAAAATGTAAGCCTTAGCAGCATCATAATAATTTAGCTCCATCAGTGTGCGCTCTACGATGTCCTGAATTTCTTCTACGGTGGGATACCCTCCCAGGCACCGTTGCGCATCAGCACTATCCAGCTCAGAAGTAGCCGCGCGTTCACACATTGCCAGCGCATGAGCAAGGACTTTTTGCGTGACTAGAACTGCTTCTGCGTGTCCGCCTGAATCAGATTCCTGTAGCGCCTTGGCAACTGCGCTGGTAATTTTTTCAAGGACGAACGGCTGCAATGAGTCGTCGCGCTTACGTATGGTGTCGATAGTCATGAAGAAATTTATAGTTGTATAGCCACCATTCTTTAGCTAGTGAACGGGGCCAGAATGAGTTATTTGCTTTGCCAGCGTACGTGACATAGTAATCTAGACAGGCGTCTATGTAGAAAAAAGTATACACATAGACAGTTGTCTATGTATTGTGGATAAGCAACAACAATAGCGTTATGGCTAAAGCAAAGACTGAAAAGACATATCAGCGCCCAGAATGGGTGAAGCCCTCCACGATGAGCGAAGAGGAACTTTGCTCTGATTGTTTTAAGGTTGTAGGCGTGAAAAGTCGCTACCAGCTCGTCTGCCTATTAGGAAAACAAAAGACCGGAGCAACGGTATCTACCCTCACCAGCGCCCTTGGTCTGCGCCAACCAACTATTAGTCACCACCTGAGTATTCTCAAATCAGTGGACGCCGTCACTGTCGAGCAGGACGGTCGAGAACATATCTACCGCCTAAACCGGAACGCCCACTGCTTCGACGAGTGCCAAATTCCCTTCTAGCGAGCCAAAGTAGGAGTTGCGCCAAAGCTCAACCGGCAAAAAAAGTTCCGAGTAAATACGGCCAAATTATGATCGCTAGAATGCCTTTGCCAAATGAAAGGTGTAAAAAGCCGATAGTAAACAACCAGCCAATGATCCACAGCGTTCCAGAGAACGTGTGGTTTTCGATGTGGACTAAGCCTTTTCTCATGCAATCAGTCTAACGCACAACGATATCTCAAGATACCTGTGTTATGCGGCGTCGAACCGTGCCTTATTCTCCACCATCCACTTCTCCATTTCCTCTTGCCCTTTACTGGGATCGCTCATTACATCAGTGTGCACCTCTTTATAGTGAGGCATCAGCGTTTCCATCCATGATTCAAATGTTTCGCCCTCTGCTGTTGTATCGCACAGGTCACACTTTAGAGTTTTCATGCTCGTAATGTGTTAAGGGTAACAGGCCAAAGATACCACGCGTCTAAGACGAGAGTTGCCCCTTTGCTGTCGGTCTTTAATAATGAGGTAACCTCTATGTGTTTTTCAGCAACTGCCAGTTTTGTCGCCGGGGGAGCGCTCTCCACTGTCGGCGTAGCCACCCTGAAGAAGGTGAAGGTTAAAACAGATATCCCCTATGCTTCGATCACCTTATTCTTTGGTCTGCAACAGCTTGCCGAGGGAGTGATATGGCTTTCACTTATGTATCAAGCTGCCGCCTTGAATATATTCATGACGTATGTCTATGTCATGTTCGCGTATGTGCTTTGGCCAACTTTGATACCAGCCTCTGTATTCTTGCTCGAGACTGTGCGGTGGCGTAGAAAAGTGCTGCGAGCTTTTTTTGCCGTCGGCGCGGCAATCAGTTTATACCTGATATATATTCTGGCCGCCTTCCCAGTTTCTTCGCAGATCGGGAATAACCATATTGTATACGCGGTACATCAGATCCCCATCCCCTGGATTATTGGCGTCATTTTTTACGTAGCAGTAACGTGCATTAGCGCACTCTTCTCAAGTCATAGGCTCGTGAATCTCTTCGGAGCCTTAGTGCTGGTCTCCTTGATCGGGACTCTCATTTTCTACACCCAAGCACGAGTATCCGTCTGGTGTTTCTTTGCCGCCCTCGTAAGTATTGCCATTTACTTCTTCATTAGAGGCAGAACGAAATCCAGTAAGCACCTCGAGGTAGCGGCTTTATAAAAATAGCGCACCGGAGTCTTTTTTTACCCCAATATTTACTAACCACCCAAAAAATACCCGCCATTTTGAATCATTGTGTCTTAATTGGCTTCATCATCGTTGTGAGGGCCATTCAAACGTCAGGTGTTTGAATGTTGCAACAGTAGGCGCTTCAAAATTCTTCCACTCGTGACTGTAGCGGTGGAATGTGTATATTTAGAGCGTGACCAGAGTGCAAGTAATCCTATCGTTAGTCGCCATACTTATAGTAAGCGTGCTGTTTGTTATAATTGCGAGACAAGCTAGACCAACCGAAGAAGAAGTTGAGCCGGACACTGCAACTACTAACGATTGTCTTCAATGTGAATATTTACCAGTGGGGGAACAGCATGATTCATGCCTGGAACAACATAATTGTAATTAATTGTCGTAGCTCACATGGAACTTCTTGAATTTATTGATTTGCGGATAGTATTTCGCGCGGTTCACATTGCTGGCTTTGTCGTAGCCGCCGGTGCGGCACTTTTTTCAGATCTTCTTTTTATGACTGCTACCAAAGACGGCAAGATTAATGATGATGAGTTTGGGCTACTAAAGCATGCCAGCACTATGGTATGGACGGGGCTTTTTCTGGCAATCCCTTCTGGCGTCGGCCTATTTTCGCTGGCTCCAGACGTATATTTGAACAACACAACATTTCTGGCAAAAATAACTATTTTCGTAATTCTGCTGGCGAATGGCGTATTCTTCCACGTTTATCATCTGCCAGAGATAAAGTCTGTACTGGGAAGAAAAGTTTTCACTCCACGCAACACAGTTGTTCGCAATCGCCAGTTAGTGGGTAGTGGAGTTGTCTCAATGGTCTCCTGGTTCTTTGTGCTGCTTCTTGGGGCAATGATAGCTGTGCCCTTCGGCTATTGGATGATAGCGTTGGCCTATATTGGCGCAATATTAGTTGGATTAATTGTAGCGACAAAGGTAGCCAAGCCCATCATGGATCGCCGAGATCGTAAGGCTCTGAAGAAGGACGCTCTGATTGCCACGATACTATTGATAGCAGTTGCGATAATTGGTGGGCACGTGAGTTCACCAGCCCGCACCGAGCGCGCAACCCAGGTGAATCAACCAACTGAAACTGAAACGCAATTACTCGAAGAATCTGAGACGGGAAATATATATAGTCTGGCTGACGTGCAGGAGCACGCGACACCGAAAGATTGTTGGATCATTATTGACGACTTGGTATTTGATATGACTGAAGCTTCTAAGTTTCATCCCGCCCGGTTTCCAAACTGCGGCGGCGATGCGACAGAGAACTACTTTGAAAACCATGCACCCCGCAGAGTTATTCGCGACAAGCAAATGAAGTTTCTAATTGGTAGCTTGGGCGACGCGACTTCTACTCAGACAGATTCGGTAGCAATTACGGGCCCAGCAATACATGAAGAGTGCGAGGTCGAAGACCGTCCCGGTGACCCAACAAATCCTCGGACCGAACTGTTTGTCGGGCCTGATTCATGGAACAAGCTGGAACTCATGACTGTTATTGAGAAACATTGTCGCTCGCTGTTATTTATTGATGGCACCACCCATGAGCCAGTTGCTCGGATTCACGATATTGGACATCAGATGCACGCACCAACAGTTAGTAATGATGGAGAGTTCCTTTATATTGTTGCCCGTGATGGCATTGCTTCAAAAATTGAGCTAGCCACCCTCAATGTACTCGCGCAAATACCAGTCGGTATTAATTCCCGAGGAACAGGCTTAACCGACGACGGTAAATACTTGTTAGTGGGAAATTTCGATCCTCACACAGCAGTACTAATCGATACCAGTTCATTTTCAATCATTAAGGAATATGAAATTAAAACCCAACTTAATGGTGAGGAAATTACCTCGCGGGTTGGAGGCATCTCTCAAAAGGGTTCCAAGCTTTACGTTGTAATTAAGGACGCCAATCAAGTATGGGTGATCGACACGGCCCAACATGGTTTCCCAGTCGTGGCCAAGTATGACGACTTAGGAAAGCGAGAGAATACAACTACACCGCCATTGCATGATATTTATCTAACCCCGGACGGCAAACATCTCATTGCTGCCGTTCAAGATGCGGGGGTGGCTTGGGTGCTCGATACTGAGACAGAAGAAATTGTAGCGGAAGTTCCGACCGGAAAAACGCCGCATACTGGGCCGGGGGCAACCGTGGGTGATCTTACCTTTGTTCCTACTCTAGACGAGAACGGTATTATTTCTGTAATAAACACTACTACTTGGAAAAATATCAAAGATATTAATACTGGTGGGCCCAGCCTGTTTATCCGACACAATCCCCAAGCTGAAAGCGCTAAGGAGTATCCATATGTTTGGGGAGAGACTGCTTTTGGTGATCGTCACGATGAGATATATCTTATAAATCTTAATTGGATAACCGAGGGTAAGGACGATCCTATTGAATTCACGCTCAAGCCGGTACCGGGAGAGAGCTCGTGGCATCCTGAATTCACCTTTGACGGCAAGTTCGTATATGTGGTTTCGATGACTGGTGATCAGATAGTGGTTTACGACGCCGCAACAATTGAAGTGGTTAAGCGCATTCAATCTGGCACGCCATCAAGTGTCATCAATGTAGGTAGCCGTACTCAAGAGCCTGGTTTATAGAAGTTAGCATAGGCTGCTCACGCGCAATTGCGGACTCACATTAACCGCACTAACCACTACTTCCTACCTCCTGCTTCACCTTCCCGAAAATTTTTACCCAATAAAAACTGCAAACCACCCCCAAAGACACCCATCACGGTCTCGACTTAAATAAAAAAGCGCACTTCCAGTTGGTCGTGCGCACTATGACGGAATAGGTTTCAGGTCGAGTTCAGAGACGAGACTGTAAATAATCTTGTGTAACTGAACTGATACCCTGGGTTTAAACCCTTAACTAATCAGTTACATATGAACAAACGAAAAC
>NZCO01000056.1 GCA_002686445.1 bacterium
AACTTCACAGGATGAGACATATGGTTTTAAGGCGAAGATCACGGGCGGCGGCAAAGAATCACAGGCTGGCGCGCTTAAGCTGGCATTAGCCCGCGCTTTGGTGACCAGCGACGAGGGATTTCGCAAGCAACTCAAAGACAGCGGTACGTTAACGCGAGACCCGCGAGCCAAAGAACGTAAGAAACCAGGCCTAAAGCGAGCTCGCCGCGCACCACAGTTCAGCAAGCGGTAGTCAACAATACGCACGGCGACGCATATGCGCAGCCCAAACACTCGACACATTGTGTGTCGGTTTTTTGTTACTCCGCTGTAACGATCAGCTGCGCTGCGATTAGGTCGCGACTGCCCTGTTGATCCTTTAAGTAAAACAGCACTTCACCGTCTTCACCGACGGCGGCCTGCGCGTCACCGAGGTTCACGCTATCTACCTGATAGGTAATCGGATGATCTCTAGTATCAATTTCAGTAACAATAATTTCGTCATTCACTTGGTAGAGCAGATGCCGTCCGCCGGCGAACCACTGCACGCTAGTGATCGGTCGCGATAACCGCTGCACCAGGTGCAACTCTTCGCGCGACAGCGGCCAGCGTTCATCGCGTACGTTATAAACGTGGAGGGAATTGGTGTCACTTTGCACAAACAGCATGCGACCATTTGGGGACCACCCGGCGGCTGCTAGTTCCGGCGCAATCAGATTGGCAGTGCCGTCGGGCGACACAACATACAATGCTCCGTCGACGCTGCGCGCAGCTACTTCACCGCCCGGCGTTACATATATACCGGCGATTGGTGTGTCGAATGAAGGCGTCGAGCTTAAGAGCTTGCCCTGCAGATCATGCACGCGCACGGTGTTTGTTCGCGATATGGCAAAGATGTGGCGGCTACTGGTAGCAAATTCCGTGATGTCTGCCGTCAGTTCGCTCGTGGCTCCGGTCGCAACATTAAGCGCGTGTAGACCATCATCGGCTCCCACGTATAGCAGGCGACTCGACACGCGTGGATCCCACGCGTAGTCATGAGCACCCCGCAGCGTCGTAAGTGTGGTGAGTCGACCCGTGGTAGCACTGAGCATTCGAGGCAGACTGCGTGATGAGGTAACCAGCACCGCCACACTATCCGGAGACCACAGCAGGGCAGTGGGGATCTCCGGGACCACTACCGAACGCGTTACCGCCGTCCCTTCCGTGTCGAGCACCGCTAGCTGATTGTTGTCGGTTGCGACTACTAGCAGGCGACGGTTAGGAGCAACAGAGAAGGTGGCAACATCCGACGCCAAGGTGGTCCGGACCGGGTCGGTAGGGAAGAGGCGTATGTCACGCACCTCGGTCGCGCGCCCGGGAGCGACCGCAATTGTCTTCTCCCATGACACATAGTCCTCCAGGGCCACACGCACGTGCATGGTGCCTGCCGTAATGTTCGGTACTGACTCTGGCGTCCGACCAATATATTCGCCCGCCGCAAAGGTCTGGGCCCGGGTCGGTACTGACTCGAGCAGCACCACGCCAACGGGCGCGGAGCCACTATCCCCGTAGCCAAGTCGGTACCCCATGGCGTACAAGATAATCAGCGGTGCCGCGGCGATAAACACAGCAAAAGATCCGAGCATTAAAATTTGTCTGGCCCCTTTCTTCACGGCCTGACTGTGCACCACTATTGCGGCTCTGTCTAGTAGAAAAAACCCACCAGCAGGACTGGTGGGTGTGGGGAATGCGAGTTAGAGAGACGGAATAGCACGCCGCTGGTCAGCATCTAACCGACAGCTATCTCGCTTGGCTCGATATGTCGCATTGTCCGGATCGCGCTGCAACGCCTCGTCCCAAAGTTGGGCGGCTGTCACTATCGCAGCTGTAGCATGCAGCTGCAATCCATACTCCTGATACATGCAATACAGGCGGTAGTGAGCTCCAGCGCGGTGATGCCAGTTTTGGTCTCCGTAGTAACCTACGGCTATGAACATCCAACCAAATCCAAGGGCGTCATACTCCTCGCTACGTTTGAGCGTAAACCAGGCGGCGTTGTTATACAGGTTCCCTAACTGGACGCTGGTTGCTCCCTCGGTATCGAGTTCTGCCAACTGTCGTGCCAGACCCGGTATCGTCAGCTCAAGAACATCATTATTTACGATGGCACGTGCGACCCGCAAGTTGAGAACGTTCAACGTGTCACCAAGTATCTCGGCGAGTCGCATGAATTCCTCATCATCGCCTCGCTTGACGGCGACGGCCGCTAGGCATTGTCTTGCCCATCTCTGATCGTCGGTAGCACCTTCTACTGCCTGTGTGGCAGCGGCATGTGCTTTATCAACGTCATGAAGCCGAAAGTGACACCACGCAAGTAGCGCGTACATCGCTCGATGCTCTGGGTCTGGGAGTGCACCGGCGAGCATCTTCAAACACATCTGTCGACACTCGTCGTGGTGACCTTCTTCATAGAGCTGGCTACGTAAAGCGGCAGCAGAATTATCGGGAGGTGGTACTGGCATGCTTATATCTCCATGCAATGTGATTGGTAGCGAACTAACGTTGCACGCACCCTGCTTCATAAATGCTTTCGTGTCAACTTGCCAAAGGCAGCAGAAGTAGGCACAGTATTCTCATGTCAAAATTCGTCATTACAGGCGGCAAACCACTGTCCGGCACTATTACCGTCGGTGGCTCTAAAAACGCCGCTCTGCCCCTCCTGGCCGCCTCTCTGTTGACGCCTGAGCCAGTTATTTTGACGAATATCCCGGCAATCCGTGATGTCGATAATATGCTCGTCATCCTGCAAAGCATGGGTGTGCAAGTGACGCGAGAGGGCAACAATGTATCACTGACTGCCGCTGAAATCTCGGTAGAGGATCTTTCAACAGAGACGGTCGGTAAGCTGCGCGGATCTATCTTACTCTTGGGTTCGCTGCTGGCACGCACGGGCCAGGCGCAGCTACCATTGCCCGGAGGAGACATTATTGGCGCCCGACCAATTGACGTGCATTTAGATGGCTTCGAGCAGCTGGGTGCAGTCGTCACTGAAACGGAAGACAGCATCAGCATTGATGGTTCCGGCATGAAAGCAGGCCGAGTTATTCTGCGCGAGTTTTCGGTAACGGCAACAGAAAATACCTTAATGGCTGCAGCCAGCCTAGACGGCACGACCACCATCGAGGTAGCGGCTACTGAACCACACGTAGTTGCGCTCGGCGAATTGCTCGGACAAATGGGAGCAACTATTGAAGGGTTAGGCACACACACTATTACTGTCACTGGAACCAGTCAACGCACCGGCGCCACGCTGACTAACATTCCTGACATGCTCGAAGCTGGCCTCTTTATTTTACTGGCCGCGGCCACCAAGTCAGACTTACAGATCAAGAACGTTCCCGTTGATGATTTACCCCTTTTCTTCAAAAAGCTGGTCGATATCGGCGTAAAGTTTACGACCGACGGCGCCACGGTGCGGGTTATGCCGGCAACACTCAAACCGTTTAAAGTGCAGACGCTACCGCAACCAGGCATCCCCACAGATTTACAAGCGCCGTTTGCGGTGGTAGCAACGCAGGCAGCAGGCACGTCCCTGATCCACGATCCGATGTATGAGAGTCGCTTTCGCCATTGCGATGAGCTGGCAAAGATGGGTGCCTCAATCACGGTGTGTGATCCACACCGCGTAGTGATAGAAGGTCCGACGCCGTTGCGTGGCTTTCATATTAAAAGTCTCGACATCCGCTCCGGTGCGACGCTGGTAATGGCCGGCCTCTTAGCCTCAGGAGAAACCGTCATCGATGATGCCGACATTATAGATCGCGGCTACGAACGACTGGCAGAGCGACTGCAAGCCATTGGCGCAGACATCAAACGCGTGGGTACGCAAGCGCCCATCGAACCAGTAGTAACAATTGAGCCCAGCAACTAATGTCGCCGAACCTGCCGGCAGGCAGGTTTGCGGGCGCACATCACGCATATATTTTGGAAGTCACCGAATTCCCGGCTTTGCCGGGAACTGAGGAGCTCATTGCGGGGAGAGAGCAGTGAGCGAAGTGAGCGTCATGAGGGAGGAGATCCCTCTCCTCCCTCAGAGGACTTGACCTTCCCTCATAAGGCACAGACGGGTACCCTAGGGTGATACCTATGCGCGTTACCCGTAAAATAGCTATTGATTTAGGCACCACGAACACCCTGATGTATGTGCCGGGGCAGGGGATTTTGCTGAATGAGCCATCAGTTGTGGCTGTTTCTACCGATGAGAATGCCGTTTTAGCCATCGGCAATGAAGCCAAGGAAATGATTGGGCGCACACCCGAAACTATCGTTGCGCATCGGCCGCTGCGCGACGGCGTGATCGCTGACTACCGCATTACTGAAGCCATGTTGCGTTACTTGATTCAAAAGATTGGTGTTTCTATTCGGCTACTTCGCCCGGAAGTGCTGGTATCTGTTCCGGCCGGGATAACCAGTACCGAGCGACGAGCAGTGGTTGATGCCACGCTTTCTGCCGGGGCCAAGGCTGCCTACCTCATTAAAGAACCTATTGCAGCTGCCATTGGAGCGGGAATTCCGATTGGCGAAAGCTCGGGCCATATGATTGTCGATATTGGCGGCGGGACTACGGAAGCCGCGGTTATATCACTCGGTGGTATTGTGGCGTCACACTCTGCCCGCGTCGGTGGTAATCGATTTGATGAAGCTATTATTGATCACATCCGAAAAAGGTACGGCATGGTGATCGGCGAACACACAGCCGAAAAAATTAAAGTCACGATCGGTTCCGCTATTCCCCACGAAGAGCCGGCGCAACTTTCGATTCGCGGCCGCGACATGGCATCAGGCTTGCCGAAGGAAACAGTCATCTCTTCAGTTGAAGTAACCGAGGCGCTGCGTGACCCGCTCGATGAGGTGCTGCAAGCTATTAAATATGTGCTACAAGAAACGCCGCCCGAGCTAGCCGCCGATGTTATTGATACCGGAATTGTCGTCAGTGGTGGGGGAGCCCAACTAAAAGATATCGACCAATTAATCACCCGCGCTACGTCCGTACCATGCTATACAGCTGACGATCCGCTGGTGTGTGTCGTTAAAGGCGCCGGTGCGGCGCTTGAGAATATCGACGCGTATAAGCGGTCAGTATTGGTCAGCAAATAAATATGTCGCCGAATTCGCGGGCTAACATCGCACAGATAATTTAAATATCTCCGAATTCCCGGCTTTGCCGGGAGCTGAGGAGCTCATTGCGGGGAGAGAGCAGCGAACGAAGTGAGCGTCATGAGAGAGGGGATCCCTCCCCTCTCTCATAGGTAGTTGGGATGGGAGCAGTCCCGCCATGGGCGGGGCGATGAGGGAAGGAGTCACCTTCCCTCATAAAAAAACGTCCACTGAAGTTCAGTGGACGATGTTGTTGGCGCGAAAGAACGAGTCAGAAGCGGCTAGGCCATGGCTGGTTCGCCTGTTGGTTGCTGCTCGCGACTAGATGGTGCACCGGTTCTCATACCGAACCGTTGCATGATCTGTTCGAATTCCGCTCGTAGAGCAGCGTGGTGCTCTGGCTCATCAGCAACGGGTTCACGGCTGATCCGTTCAAGTGAACCAGCTCCCTCCGGCGATGCTCCGCTCATGAGCGCAGCAAGTAATTCCGGGTCCACTGCACTAGCGCCAACCTGGGGGTTACTTTGAGCCTGGCTGCGCAGATACACGGTGCCGAGGGCTGCAATAATGACGCAGCCGATCACCAAAAAGGTGTTGAGCGACGTCAAGCCAGTTACCTCAGCAATAGTCGCGGCAGTTGGCGCGTTCAGATTGGCTACCATAGCCAGGATACCTGCGATTCCGATTAGGGCCGGTATCTTCGTGCTCTTAGTGACCTGCGCGCCGACGTGTTCGATTGGCGTCATGACTCTGGTTCGCACCGGAAACGATGCCCGCTGGGTCGTTCTCAGGGACACCTACTTTGCGCACAATATCGGTGGTAATGATGACCGGCCGTGGTTGTCTGTTCACGAATCTTCTCCTTATAGAGCTGCGGTTTTAGCGTTATTGGAAAGTTCAACTTCTGGGTGAAACTGTAGGCAGAACTGCCCCCATTGTCAACAAGACTGCCACCGGACCGTTATTGGCGTTTTGCGGTCTTAATGGCCCTGGGGCCACAGCTGCTTATTTGGACAATAAAAAAAGAGCGAAGGAAGGTCGATATATTTCGACAGATACAATCGGTATCAAGGCTAGCACCCGACTGAAATCGCCGACCATCACGTTTCCAACGCTCGAGAAGTTAAAAGAGCGGTGGAGACGCTCGTACACAATGGGGCTCTGCCAGCTCCAGGCATTGGGACGCTCTTGCGAACGACTTGTAACCCTGGACGTGACATCAGTCGGCCAAAGGGCTGGCCGCGAACTAGTCGTGCGTGTCGTCTCCACCGGCTCGTCGGTTCTAAAAGGACCGTAATCACTATGCCGCCAGTTGCCAGGCAGCGCAAGATACCAGATACTACTCTGATGTCTGACTTGGGGGATATAGCAAATCTACGCGTGGCCATTGTCCACGACGAGCTTACCCGCCGCGGTGGCGCTGAAGCAGTGCTCGAGGAACTAATTCGTATTGTGCCGCAGGCTAACGTCTATGCACTGTACGCTGGTCGCCCTCAAATCACCGTGGACGGTAAAACGTATCCAGTCACTACCTCATTTTTACAGCGGCTGCCCCGCTGGTGGCGCCGGCGCCCGGCGCGCGTGCTTGCCTTTTTACCGTACGCAGCCGAGCAGCTCGACCTAGCTGCATATGACCTAGTCATCTCTTCTGCTAGCGCCTTTGCCAAAGGAGTGGTCACTCGCTCGAACATACCGCACGTGTGCTACTGCCATACGCCAACGCGCTACGCCTGGGACACGAGCCATCAGGTCTTAGCTCGTACACCGCGTTGGCAACGAGGCTTCGGTAAAATGCTGCTGCACTTTATTCGGCTGTCTGATTATGCCGCTGCTCAGCGAGTCGATCACTACATCGCCAACTCGCAGTGGACGCAGGAACGAATTGCTACCTACTATCAGCAACCAAGCGCGGTCGTCTATCCGCCGATAGACACCGGGTTTTTCACACCAACGCCTGGCGGCCAGGGATCACGCGACTACTTCTTGTGTGTCGGGCGGCTCACACCCAGCAAGCAATTCGATCAGGCCATAGCCGTCTGCGAAAAATTGGGACTACGACTTATCATCGTTGGCACCGGATATGATCGCCGTCGGTTAGAACGCTTGGCAGGGGAGAACACCACGCTGGTTGGGAAGGTGAGTCGGCAGGAACTGCGTGACTACTACCGCAACGCCAAGGCCGTTATCCAGCCCGGCGAGGAGGACTTTGGTATGGCCACGGCGGAGGCCCTAGCCTGTGGCACGCCGGTCATCGCCTACGGCGTTGGGGGCGCCCGCGAGGTCATCCGTCACACTGAAACCGGGCTACTCTATCAGCAACCTACGGTTGAGGCCTTGGCTGAAGCCATGCGCACTTTCTTAGCCGAGCCCCAGGCATTTTCAACCGGGACGCTACAACAAAGTGTGCTGCGTTTCTCCATTGCCCAATTTCGCCGGGGTATCGTTCGACAGCTGGAACAAGCAATTGCCCCTGACTAAACTGGCGCTTGCGGTATACTTAGGCACGACATGCAGTTCAAGCTGACGAAGAAGAATATAGAATTATCTAATCATGAGGAAGGCGTCGTTGACGAGAAGCTCAGTCGCATCGCCAAACACTTACGCACCCCCTTTGTAGTTGATGTCATGCTGCGCCGCGACACGCATCACCAAAGTGGTGACGTGTATTTATGCCGTATTAATGTAGAAGAAGGAAAGCGGGTATTTCACGGCGAACGGACAGGCGAATCAACACTCGACGCTCTTGATGAAACTATCGCTGTTGTCATTCAGCAGTTAGAAAAGGAGCACGACCGACACCGCCGGGATAAGTAGGTAAGAAAAAAACCGGATGTATGTCCGGTTTTGTGATAACTGTGATTACAAACGAGCATGGCAAGTTGAGTGACGCGACCTGCTACCTACTGTACGCCGATCGCAACCAATACATGCGGCCAGATCGCGCAAGAGACAGCAACGCCTGTCACAAAAGACATGAGGTCGAAGACACCCGTCTTCTTTTTCATCGGCGACGCGTAGAGAATTTGCAGTACCAACAAGGTTGAGCCAATCAATAGTGCCGCAACTGCTAACCAACCAAGAACAGCTTTGTTATCGGCAAACTGTCCACCGTGCAAATACGCTGCGAAGTCTATGGCGTGAGCCAAACAAGCTCCGCCAACAACACCGTATACGACGTACCAAATAGCGAGCATTGCTTACTCCTTTATTGGAGTGCTTTAGAACATTGGTAAACTACGATCAGGTCAAAGGAAAAGCGGCAAAGAACCAGGTCCCGACCCCAAAAGACAGGGCGGCACCAGTGACCAGCGCTAGTAAATGAGCCAGCCCAATTTTGCCTTCACCACACCCGCGAAGCACCCAAACGGTGAGCCCAGCAACCAGTAGGAACAGAAAACCTATTATCAGCACGAACGCCAAATGGAGCTTGCCTAGCGCATGAATACTGGTAAGCATTTCGATTCCAAGATACATCGGCGCACCGAGGACAAACCCCAAGAGGCCATAGAGCAGTATCTTCATTATTACCTCCGCGTTGAAAGTACAGCTTACGTTATGCGCGCCCATAGTGTCTTTTGCGGAGGCTGTTGTCAAGGGTCGACTCCTTCGGTATGCTCCACGCTATGGCTTTATTTGGCGGAAATAAGACATCTCGGTATGCCAAGGCAGCTGAGAAATACCGGGCCGAAGTGGACACGATTTCTGATCTGGCCGATGCCATGGCCAAACTGTCTGATGCGCAGCTGAAAGAGCGAGCGACTCAGTATCGCGGTAAGTCGTATGAGGAGTTAACAAAGCACCGCGCGGAGATATTTGCTGCTGTGCGCGAAGCATCTGAGCGCGTCTTAGAGATGCGACACTTTGATGTGCAGTTATTGGGTGGCTTAGCGCTGCTAGATAAGACAATTTGTGAAATGAAGACGGGAGAAGGTAAAACACTGGTCGCCACGCTACCGCTCATTTTGCATGGCTTAGTCGGCAAAGGCGCTCACTTAGTCACCGTCAATGACTACCTGGCCACCCGTGACGCCGAGTGGATGCAACCGCTCTATGAGTTTTTCGGTCTGACCGTCGGCGCCGTGGTGCCAGGCATGAGTCCTGCGCAGAAGCGGGAAGCATATGCCGCTGACATCACCTACGGAACCAATAACGAGTACGGCTTTGATTACCTGCGAGATAATATGGCGGCCCGTGCCGAAGACCTGGTACAACGACCGTTGGCTTTTGGCATTGTGGACGAAGTCGACAGTATTTTGATTGATGAAGCTCGCACCCCGCTCATTATCTCAGCGCCCGATGCCGAATCCACTGCGTCATACGAGCGCTTCTCCAAAATAGTGCCCCAACTTACAGTCGAGACTGATTACACTATTGATGAGAAGCGAAAAGCGGCGTCGCTCACGGACGACGGGATAACAAAAGTTGAGGGCATCCTGGGCATTGAGAATATCTACGCGGAGAACGGCATTAGAGAAGTGCACCATCTCGAGCAAGCCCTTAGAGCGCAGACGATCTACTTCAAGGACAAGGACTACGTGGTGAAGGACGGACAGGTCATTATCATCGATGAGTTTACTGGTCGCATGATGGAAGGCCGGCGCTATGCGGAAGGTCTGCACCAAGCCATTGAGGCCAAGGAGGGTGTAGCAGTCCAGCAAGAGAGCCGCACGCTGGCAACAATTACATTCCAGAACTACTTCCGTTTGTATAAGCGCCTGGCAGGCATGACTGGAACGGCGGTGACTAGCGCCGAAGAGTTTGAAAAGGTGTACAACCTAGACGTGATCGTCATTCCGACGAACAAGGAGCTGACGCGAATCGACAAGCCCGACCGGATCTACATGACCGAAGCGGCTAAGTTTAAGGCCTGTGCCGAAGAGATCAGGGAGCGGCAAAAGAAAGGACAGCCGGTGCTAGTGGGTACGGTCGCGATTGAAAAGTCTGAGTACCTGTCGAAGTTACTGTCCACTGAGGGCATTACCCATGAAGTGTTAAACGCCAAACATCATCAGCGCGAAGCCGAGATTATTGCTAAGGCCGGCGCATTAAACTCCGTCACCATCTCCACTAATATGGCTGGTCGTGGTACAGACATTAAACTGGGCGAAGGTGTGGCCAAAGCGGGCGGCTTGTTTGTCTTAGGTACCGAGCGACATGAGGCTCGTAGAATAGACCATCAGCTGCGCGGACGATCAGGGCGTCAGGGCGACCCCGGTGAAACGCAATTCTTTGTCAGTATGGAAGACGATGTGATGCGTGTCTTCGGAGGCGAGCGCATGAAGGGGATTATGCAGAAACTGCGCGTACCGGAAGGTGAAGCAATCGAGAATAAGTTAGTGAACAAGACACTAGAGGGAGCCCAGGAGCGAGTGGAGGGCTACTACTTTGATATGCGTAAACAAGTGCTGTCCTACGATGACGTCCTCAACAAACAACGTAACGCTATTTACACGTTGCGCCGCGGCGTGTTGCTGGATAATGAATGGCGAGAGACCGGGGCTGATACTGAGCCAGTCTTAGAACACGTTGAAGATTTGATCGGTGAACAAGTAGACAGCGTAGTGGCCGCACACACCGGCGAAGGCGAACCAGAGATGTGGGACTTACAGGACCTAGCTGAAACGGTTCACGCACTAACCGCAACTCCAATATCAGACGCGAAAGCCAAGATTGAGGCCGCGCGCGATTCCCAATCAGCTAATAGTCCAGCGGCTGCCCAAGCAGCCATCGAAGAAGTAGTCGAGGAGCTACTCACTTCTCGATTCAAGGCGCGCGCCGATGAGTTCGGCGGCGAAGTAATGGGTGGGCTGGCTCAAGCCGCCTCAATGCGCGCCATCGATACGCACTGGATGGAACATCTGGACACTATGGACTACCTGCGCACCGGCATTGGGCTGCGCGGCTACGGCCAGCGGGATCCCCTCGTTGAATATCAAAAGGAAGGCTTCCACCTATTCAATCAGCTCCTGCAAACCATTAAGGCGACGATCGTCGAAACGGTCTTTAAGGCCACACCTACCTTCACCGACGCGGCCACGGGCCGGCAAGTCCCCGTAGAGGCGCAGCGAACTTCAGGAGCGCAAGAGGGAAGTGCCTTGCACCAACTGGCGCAGCAAGCACCTGCCCAGACAGCTATTTCCCAAGCTCCACCTGCAGGTGCGAATGAGGCGGTCCCGCCAGAGGCGGGACCGATTACCAAGAAGTCAGAGACTGGCCGCAATGACCCCTGCCCGTGTGGTAGTGGTTTGAAATATAAGAAATGCGGTTTAATTAACTCACCGAAGCATAAGGGATGAGTATTTCCTACGAAGAATTTGAGCAAGTAGACATTCGTGTGGGGCGGGTTGTTGAAGTTACCTCGTATGAGGGCGGTACGTACTCGACACATATCATTAAGATAGATTTCGGCGAAGAGATTGGCGTGAAGAAGTCGCTGGCTCGGCTTGAGCCCAACTATGGCGGCCACGAAGATGAGCTGGTTGGTAAACAAGTCCTGGCCGTTGTGAACTTCGAGCCAAAGCAGATCGGTACGCAGATGTCTGAGGTGCTGACACTCGGCTTTCCAGATGAAAATGGCGAAGCCGTATTGGTGCATCCTGGCAAAGAAGTTCCCCTCGGCGGTAAATTTTTCTGATATGTCACTGGCACTCGGGGTCTACAAGCACTATAGGGGGAACGACTATGAAGTTCTTGGTGTTGTTCGGCATAGCGAAACAGAGGAACAGCTTGTCTTGTATCGCGCACTGTACGGTGAACGCGGATTGTGGGTGCGACCGCTAGAAATGTTCGAGGAAGAAGTAGAAGTTGCTGGCGTACGTCAGCCACGCTTCGAGCTCATCAAAAAAGTATGATAGTCGGGTTCAAGACTGGGCCCAAGACCTGGGCCGAGGGTAGAGAAATTGTTGAGCAACACGGCGCCACGTTTTGTGAGATTTGGTTTAACGTGTTGCGCGCCGACGAATACGTAGAGCCACTCAAGTGGTTCACCGATCGCGGCGTCAGCGTAGGCCTCCACCACTGGGGGACTATCGGCGACATGAAGCCCAACTACGCCACTACTAATAAAGACCTACGCGAGCGAACCCTGGCGCAGATGAAAGAATGCATTGATCTCGGCGCTGCGTACGAGGCGGGATACGTGAATATTCACCCAACATCCCGCGTTCTGGAGAAACATGATGTGGACGCTGGCGTTCAGTCACCGATACCAGACAGCGCCACGCCTGAGGCGACCTATCAAGAGTTGCTCATTGCCGGCTGTGTTGAGCTCCACGAATACGCTAAAGCACAGGCTGTGACGTTGACGTTCGAAACGATTCCGGCTCGCGAACAATACCGACACCTCGATCGCTCAGAAACCTATGATCCCGGTAACATCACGTTGGCTGACAGCAAAAAGATTGCTGCGGCCGGCTGCAACCTAGCCAATGACCTGACGCACACGGTCGCCTCCGTTGCTCCATCCTGCCCGGCAGAGTCCATTATGGAATGTATGACTGCGTCGCTCGCGGATTTTGTTGCGGACACGGCAGACTCTACGAAACTTGTTCACGTCAACACGATGGTGCCGCCTTTTGACGGCACTGACACGCACGACGGCGTACGCGACATAGATTTTGATAACGGTGTCTATCCTGACAAAGAGTTGGTGCAAAAAGTACTCACCACCTTCAAAGATCGTGACGACGTATTCATCATCCCTGAGCCACGGGACAGTATGGGGGACAACTACGCCGCCCTTGTCGAGCTAACACAAGACCTGTAGCGTTCCACTTGGTTCGTTTAGCAAACCCCATACAGGAGAAACCTGATGAGCCTGGAGCTCAAGAGCTTTTTTTTCTTGTGGTGCGCATTCATGACATTGGCGATACTCAACCTGGCCTTGTTTCGCTTCTACATTGAGCTACTGCCACTTTGGGGATGGCTGGTAGTCTACGTTCTGGTGAATGCTGTTGACGTGCATAGCACTGTTGTCAGCGCCACTTTTTTCGGATCCACAGATGACGAGGCAGCACCGTTGCCGCGCCGGTTCATGAGGCGTTTCGGGATGATAAAAGGGCTCGTTGTTATGAAAATCACTTTCGGCACAGCAGTAGCGATTCCCCTTGCTCTAGTGGGATCCCCGTTAGTGTGCACCGCCTGTCTGATCCTCTCCTTTGTCGCCATTCATAACTACCTGTCTCTGACGTGGTATCCAGAAATTTAAGAACCCTAAGCCCTCCTAACGCCGGGAGGCTTTTTCTTTTTGTTCGGGGCACGTTATGATCGGATATAGATGAACGGCAAACGACTGACAGGTTTCTTGATTATCGTGCTGGTGGCCGCTTTGGCCATCTGGATTGATGTACCACAGCATCCGACCATTGCTTTCGGTAGTCTTACGCGAGATCTCAACGTGAAGTTGGGCCTCGACCTACAGGGCGGCTCACATTTAGTCTATCAGGCAGATTTGTCAGGGGTGAGTGATCTGGATGCACCTGACGCGTTAGCTGGTGTTCGCGATGTTATCGAACGACGCGTGAACGCCTTTGGCGTTTCCGAGCCTGTCGTCCAGACCAACCGGGTTGGTGAAGAGTTTCGCATCATCATTGAGCTAGCTGGCGTCCACGACCCAGCCGAAGCCATTGCCCTAATCGGTGAAACACCGCAGCTCGATTTCCGTCGTGAGGTCAGCGGCGAGGAAGCAGCTGCTCAATTCAACATAGATTCTCCCGACGTAGAAATTACTGGGCCCATCTTTGAACGGACGGATCTGACAGGTCAACAACTCAAGCGAGCGTCAGTCGCTTTTGATCACATTTCCGGTGCACCACAGATCAGCTTGGAGTTTGATAATGAGGGCGAGGACCTGTTTGCCCAGTTAACGCGAGACAATGTTGGCACACGCATGGCTATCTATCTCGATGGCGTCCCCATTAGCGCACCTGTTATTCAACAAGAGATATCCAACGGCCGAGCGGTTATTTCCGGAGGCTTTACCATCGAGGAAGCTCGACAACTGGCCCAACGCTTAAATGCGGGCGCCCTGCCGATCCCGATTGAACTAATTGGACAGCAGACAGTTGGACCAACACTGGGTGCACGGTCTGTGCAGCAAAGTGTAAGGGCAGGGATGTACGGTTTGATTGCCGTGATCATCTGGATGATCCTGTTCTACCGACTGCCTGGCGTTATTGCTTCAATCTCCTTGGCACTATACGTGGCGTTCTTCCTCGCCATCGTAAAACTGATTCCGATTACCCTGACGCTAGCTGGCGTGGCCGGCCTGATCTTATCAATCGGTATGGCAGTTGATGCGAACGTCCTTATCTTCGAGCGTTTTCGTGAAAACGTGCGCCGGGGCAAGAGCATACCGTATGCGCTAGAAGGTGGCTTCAAAGAAGCCTGGGATTCAATCCGCGCCGCGAATGTGTCTAGTTTAATTACGGCTTTGATCTTGTTTGGCTTCGGCACCTCGATCGTCCGCGGATTCGCAGTGACCTTCTCAATTGGTATTATTCTTTCCATGATTACGGCTGTCACCATAACGCGCACCTTGATGAAGTTGGTATTGGCTTCAGAAAAGACTCATCACCCAGCACTCTTAGCCGCTAAGTCCAAGAATAACTAGCCATGTTACTGCAGCCGACAAAATGGTTCTGGGTCTCAATAGCGACAATTGTCGTCAGCGTCATTATTATTTTCGTCTCCCCACCACAACTGGGCATTGATTTCACTGGCGGCTCATTAATTGAGCTAGGTGGAGACAATCTGGACGCCCAAGCACTGCGTACCGCAATGTCCGAGCAGCTGGGCTTGGAGGCAATTGTCCAGCCCACCCAAGATGGATCCGTTATCATTCGATCGGTACCGCTCTCGCCTGAGCAACACGCCGAAGTTGTTGCCGCCACCATCGGCGCGCAGCTGGCAACTGAGGAACTCAGATTCGAATCAGTCGGACCAACCATCGGCGACGAACTACGACGCAAAGCCCTAATCGCCATTATCGTCGCAGTACTAGCCATGATTGCGTACCTGGCATACACCTTCCGCCAAACGTCCGGCCTTATTGCTTCTTGGAAGTTCGGCATCGCGGCCGTCGTTGCCTTGATTCACGATCTATTAGTGGTCACCGCTGTCTTTGGCATCATTGGCCGCTTCACCACCGCCAACCTTGATATCCTCTTTGTGACCGCCATGCTAGCGATCTTAGGTTACTCGGTCAATGACACGATTGTGTTGTTCAATCGCCTCAAGGAGGAATGGCTCAAGGCGCGGACTGCCACGCTCACCACGATTATGGACAAAGCCGCTAAAGTCACCCTGACCCGTTCACTCAATACCTCCTTTACTACCTTAATTGTGCTCGTCGCCCTGATCGCCTTTGGCGGCTCTACTATTCGCTGGTTTGTAACTGCCCTGGCCATCGGCACCATCGCTGGCACCTATTCTTCACTGTTCGTCGCGCCGCCCTTCCTGCACTTCTTGGCCAAGCGCAAATAGTTGCGATGGGGGACTAAGTCACCATACGAAAATAACTCAATCATCTCTCGCCCACTATGCACCAATCTACTAATTTTCCTCACTCACGAAACACTCACCGTAGCCAAGCTACGTCTCCTGTTTCGGTCAATCGGAAAAGTCGTATCTCGGCACATATTGAACGAAATCTGACCAAGTTATTTTCGTATGGCGCCTGAACAGTTGCAGCAGTGGCTGGACTCATCCGAGCCAGCACCGCTGATCATTAGCTCACCACGACAGGCGCCGCTTGATGAAGCGTATGCGGTTATCACCGAGGCTAGTGCCGAACACATTGTGCTTGAACCGGATAAGGGGACGATCAGTATCAAAGCAGTGCGCGAGATGTTGTCGGCGGTGGCCGCCACCAGTTGGCAGGGCCGGCGTACCGTTATCATTCGCGAAGCAGAAAGCCTAACTGCGCAGGCGAGTAGCGCGCTGCTCAAAATACTTGAAGACGCCTCTGCACAAACGCGATTCGTGCTCATCACCCGCTGGCCGCAGCGTTTACTCACCACTATCCGTTCACGATGTCAGCAGATTCGACTAAAAACGGCTCGCGTCCCCTCGGCTGACTCGGTGCAACCCTTGCCGGGTGTATTAGAACTACTCAGTGAGAACGCCAAAGCACACCACCTCGACGACGAGCTATTAGGCCAGATTCAGGAGGCACTGGAGGCGCAACTGCGAGATCAAGGCCCGTCGCCGCAGCTTAAAATCGCCTATCAACGACTGAGAGATTACTACCTGATTTCGAGCCGACGGGGGAGCACTAAACTGTCGAAAGACGTGCTACTAGGCGCATTACCTCGAAAATAGCTTCCGCAGGCCATTTCTTGGCCACCCTATTGACATTATACCTATAAAGTGCTATTATCCGCGCATCCCTGTACGGTGCGGGTAAAGTAGCACCGAGGTGGTCGCGTTCTGCGTGATCAACCGTTGTCCCCTTCATGCTCCAGGATACTGGAGTTACGCAAGGAGTTAGAAAGATGCTTCCAAATTCATGTTTAGCCGCGTTCCCTAGTCCTGACGGATCAACACTGCAACTACGAGTCACTTCGGGAGATAACATGACGTTTCTCGGCTCGACTTTGGAGACTGCGACTCAACTTGGTACGTGTGGCGTGACCGCTCTTATATTCAAGGCACCGCCCAAAGAGGAAGGCCGAGTCGATTTGATCGTAGTGTCCGTCTACGCACGAGCCGACTGGCACACGTTTCTCCTCAAGGTAGACTACCCGACTGGAGACGAAGCCGCTGATAAGCCACCTTTCATTCACCTCACTGGTGAATTGCTCCCAAATGGAGGGCGCTTGGTAACGGCGTCCTACGTTGACATCAGCGTGAGTATCGAAGGCGTGGTTTATTCCTCCCGACGAAGTACCAAGAATGAAGTTCGCCACGTACCCGATCCGCACTTATTGTGCCGCTACGCTACGTGCCAGGCTGAAGCTGATGAAGTTGAAGCTGCAGCCGAAGCTTACCAAGCAGAGGTGGATCTGACTGAGACGGTGACAGCCGTACTGACGCAGCGGGGTGGTGAGGTTAATAGGAACCGACTCCCGCATCTCATCCGAGCGATGGCTTCTGATTTTCAGTATGCCTTCGAGACGATCGCGCGCACGCGCAAGTGGCTTGATCCGGCGAGCGAGTTTGGCGGTCAACCCATCGACTCAATCGCGAATGCCAGAATGCAGGTCCTGGGAAACACACAGACCGAGCTGGCTACTGCACTCACGTTCGGTGGCGAATTACGCCACGCAATAGCTCGCATGTGTTGGCGTGGCAAACGTGCTCATACGGCATTGGGTGCCTGGATTCAGAAAATCGATCCGCCAAAGTGGGTCTAACCATTCTTTCGTCTTAACAAATGCGCCCTACGTATCCAAACTGGATCGTAGGGCTTTTTATTTCCTGGTATCCTCAGCGTAACAGCTCGATATGTTAACATATCGAGCTATTTTTATGCGGAGGCAGCGCACACTGGATGCGGAGGGTTGCTCAAAAGACGACATATTCGTACGCTAAGGGTCATGACACTGCAAGACGCATACGACGACTTCGAACTCGCGGCGGAAGAGACAGTTG
>NZCO01000057.1 GCA_002686445.1 bacterium
AAATAATCTAGATGGCAGTGTCACGATTGAGGCAGAAGGAATACCACGAGTACTCGATGAGTTTGTCCGCTGGTGCGAAATTGGCCCCGCGCAGGCGGAGGTAGTACATATCGATCTTGAACCCGGCGGCATGCAACACTTTACTGAATTTCAAGTCAGGTAGTGTTTAAGATAAAGCTGATCTTAGGAGGACTATTGCTAGGAGCGCTAGTACTTATTTTGCTCACCATACCGCTCTGGTTAAGCCTGGCGATGACGATCAACTTGTTAGTGCCCAGCGGTGCCTGGCGTCCACTAACGTTGGTTACCTCTCCGCCTACCCACTTAGACACGGTAGTAAGCAGTAACAGTGGGCGTGAACTGACTGTGCGAACCTACACAGGCCACAACGCAGACCGCGGCGGCTTAGTCATATATACTCCCTTTATTGGTGGCGGCTTAGATGATGAGCGGTTAGTAAATTTGGCGGAAACATTTGCCCGAGCGGGATTTGTTGTTGCCATACCGTGGCAGTCAGACGCAACCCTGACCGTTAACCAAAAAGACAGCGCCGACGTGATCGCGACTATCCTGCATCTCCAACAGGAGGCTGGAGTCAACCGAGTCGGCATATTCGGCATCTCGTATGGCTCTGGTCCTGCAGCGGCCGCTGTAGTTGATGATCGAGTAAGCCAAGATATCTCGTTTCTCGTCAGTCTCAATGGCTTTGCTAATCTTGATTCGCTGGTGGCGTTTGTGCGAACGGGACAGTCCGAGTATCAGGACACTACGATCAAGCGCGAGCCCCATTCTTATACACAGGAGTTACTCGATAATACGCTGGCGGCCAACCAGGCTACGGACATTGAGCAGTTTTTGACGAGCGATAGATACCGGCAACTGCGCCAGTCACTTTCACCAGCTCTCTTGTTGGGAAGCGATATCCAGCAGACAAGCCTACCTCCCGTTTTTCTGATCCACTCTACGGACGACGCCTACATTCCCTACACTGAGACGCTGCAGCTGCATGACCGCTTAAGAACCCTCGGACGTGTCTCTTTGCTGGCACTAACTGATGTCGTGCAGCACGGCACATACCGCCCAATAACGTTTGCTACCCTGCGCCAGAAGTATCTACCAACCGCACTGGACTTCACGCAGCTGGTGCGCTCTCTCCTCGCGATTAGCTAGGCAGCCCGATCATACAATCCGAGCAGTTCCGCTTGGGCGATGATGTGTCCAGTTACCGCTAGTTCTACTTCTGCTTTACTGCTGCCGCGCGGCAGCTCTAGTTCCGTATCCAGGGCATAGAGCTTGAATAAATACCGGTGCTCGCCGTCGGGCGGACACGGACCGTGATATTCATTATTGCCACTAGTCCCCGTACCTGGGGTGCCAGCCGGCTCGGTACCTTCCGGCACTTCACGGGTGCCTGGTGAAATGTTAAATACGATCCAATGATCCCACACACCATCTTCGCGTATGTGCTTGGGCACGTCAGGATCGTCCATGATCAGCGCCAGACTGACCGCCCCCGCCGGCACGTCACGAAACGACAAGGCTGGACTAATGTCAGCCCCATCACACGTGTGCCTACTCGGCATTGATTTACCCGCAGCAAAAGCCGTGCTCACAATTTCCATATACGCTACTGTGCCGAGATTACGGCTGCGCCACAACTATTTTTCGTTCTGGTCTTCTTCGAAGGTTAGTCCAATCGAGTTTACGCAGTAGCGCAGCCCGGTGGCGGGCGTACCATCCTCCGCTTTCGTAGGACCGTCATCAAAAACATGTCCCAGGTGCGAGCCACACTTACCACAGGTGACTTCCGTGCGCTGCATACCCAGGCTGTCATCTTCTTTCTCCTCCAGTGCATCAGCTGCTACTGGCTCGTAAAAACTCGGCCAGCCGGAGCCAGAATCATACTTCGTCTTGGAGGCAAACAACTCATTGCCACAGGCGGCACACAGGTATCGACCCGTTTTGGTGTTGTGATAGAGGGAGCCGGTGCCCGCCGCCTCCGTCCCGCCCATACGCAATGCTTCGTACTGCTCAGGTGTTAACTCTTTGCGCCATTCTTCGTCTGACTTCTCAACTTTATCCATTGCTTATTTAATCAGGTCGTACTTCCCTATTAGCGGCAATCGCTTCTGTGCTCCTTGAGCTGCATTAATGATGCCCATGATGGCAACAATAACGCCGAAGATCCACATCAGGGGTGCGATAATCCAACCGAGCAGTGGGATAATACCAATGAAGTTAGCGATGACGAACCAGATAAGCAGAATAAGTTGTTGGTTGGAGTGAAACTTAGCAGCCGGATCATGTTTGGCCTCGGTTACTAGCGGCAGGAAAAAGAGTACCGGAAAGATATAGCCGATGATGGACAGGCCCTTGTGCTCATTAGGCGGTACGTACGCAGGCGGGCGGGCGGGCTCGCTGGCTTGACCGGCAGGGGGAGAAGGTGCGGCAGGCGGAGCCGATGCACTTTCAGGTTCCGTTGATGGTGGTGTTGGTGTTGGGTTCGAATTCTCTTGGTTATCCATAGAAAAAAGGGTTAGGTATAAGTAATTTACTTCATCGTAACATGTGGCTCTGGCGTGTCCATTCTCGCATCAGCCGCTTATTTGGGTGACACTATAGCCATGGGCACCACTTCCCCCCTACGCTCCGAAATCACTGCGGTTGCCTGGCGTGATATGCGATCGGCTCTCGGTAAGGCGTTCTGGCCACTCCTTGTTATCACGATCGTACTTAGTGTACTCGGCTTCATGGTTGCTGGACCCATCGGGGCCATTCCTCTCCTGCCCTGGATTCTCTCATGGTATGCACTGGTCACAAGAGCGCGCCGCGGCTTCTGGAAAGATTTTGCCAAAGAGCAAGGCTGGAAGTACCAACACGGGGGCTCATGGCAAAAAGAACACGCTCTGATGTTTAAGCCAGGGAAGAGTAAAAAAATTCCTAACGTAGTCAGCGGTGAATTCGCCGGACACCCGTTTAGAATTTTTGAATATCAGTACACCGTAGGCAGCGGCAAGCATTCAACCACGTATTCGTACACCATTTTTGAGGCCCGATTTACCGGTCATTTCCCACATTTGTATCTCAACAACCTGAGAAACCGCCACAATGCCGGCACACCCGGTCGTCAGATTCCACTGCCGGCGCAGTTCGAAAAAAAATATCACTTATTCGGACCTGAGCAATACGAAATAGAAGCTCTGCAAATTTTCACTCCTGATGTGCTTGAACAACTCCTCCATCAAAAGTTCCCTTTTGATGTGGAGCTGGTCGAGCAAGAGTTATTAGTCTTTACTCGCGGGAACGTGCACTCGCGGTCACAGCTAGAGGAAAAACTGGCACCGGCTAAGCAGCTCATAGCGACCCTAGCGCCGAAGCTGAACCGTATGAAATTTAAGCCGATTGGCGATCATCCCCACCGACTGAAGTAGGCAAAGTGATCTACAGATAGGCCCATGAGTGCTAGCCAAAGCCGGCATTGACGAACAAGCGCCAACTGACTACACTTCGATCAATTTGATCTGATCACTTTACAACTGCATACATACAAGGGAGTCACTCAAATGGACTCATTGACCACCTCAAGCCTCGCCGGCAGTAACATCCTATCGGCTGACCAATTCGACCTGGCCACGATTGATTTGATCTTCAGGTACGCACGGCGCATGCCCAAGATAGCTCGACGAGACGTGCGTAATCGCATTCTGGATGGCTTTGTCGGCGGTGTGTTCTTCTTTGAGGAAAGCACCCGCACCCGCCTTAGTACCGAGCTGGCTTTCTACCGTCTCGGCGCCAATGTCGTCAGCATGATCGACCCGAAGTTCTCATCTATGGTAAAAGGAGAATCATACGCCGATGCTGTTGCTTTCTATGCCATGTATTGCGACATCATGGTGATACGACACCCAGAGGAAGGTCGTGTGGCTGAGGCAGCGGCGATCGCCGATGTGCCGGTTATCAATGCCGGCGATGGGCCCGGCGAGCACCCAACCCAGGGGCTACTTGATCTATTCACGCTGCATGAAGCGTGCGACCAGCTACGTAACGTTCGTTTGGCCTTGGCTGGCGATCTATTGCGCGGTCGTACCGTACACTCGCTGTGCAAGTTGCTCTGTTTGTTCGATAGCATAGCGGTTGACCTAATAGCTCCAGACGAGTTCCAGCTGCCAGATGAGTTGGTATCGCAGATGCGCCGAGCTGGACTTCACGTCACTGTAACCAGTGATTTTGAGGCAGGTGTTCGCGAAGCCGACGCCATATACATGGTCCGACCGCAGATCAATCGCGAACCAGTTATTGACCTAAGCCTGCTTGACTACATCCAGTTAACCCGAGCTTTCCTGGACGATCGCTGCAGGGCTGATGTTAAGATTCTGCACCCGATGCCTCGGACAGGAGAGATTGCCATTGATGTCGATACACACCCAGGCGCTGTCTATAAAAAAGTCAGGCGTTCAACGGCATTCTGATTCGCATGGCACTCGCGCTCCTTGTTCTGGGAAAAGAAGATAAACTTGTATAACAACAACCATTCCCTTAGCGGACCTCGCACGGTCCGTTTTTTCATTCTGCGATGTCGATTAGCTTCTCCCGGGCTGTTTTACCAAGCACAATGCGGATATTCGACTTGGCGACAGAAAAATAGTCCGACAGTGCGGCAACAACAGCGCCATTCGCCTTGCCGCCCTCAGGCACGGCCGTAACTGACACCTTAAAGTGCCCATCATCAACCTTGGTGACGCTTGCCTGCCGAGCTCGTGGTTTCACGGTGACGAGAATGCGCATAGCATCATCATAGACTCAGAAGGCGCTTTTTTCTTGCCTGCTATTTGCTGGGCCTGATATATACGTATATATTTACGTATATAAATACGTATGTATGGCACGCCGTAAACTAAAAGACAGAATGGTACGAAAAATAACCCGCATTGGCGGGTATAGTCTCGGCATTACGCTGCCTATCGACATGGTTCAGGAATTGGGTTGGCGGGAGAAGCAGAAAGTTACCGTTACGAAAATTGGTCGTAAAATTATTATCCGTGATTGGTCATAAAAAAAACCGCAACTTGAAGTCACGGCGTTTTGTATTGTAGATAGTGATTAATCGATCATGCGACTGACCATGTTCGATCGCCGAGGGCGCTTGGGCATGACCATCCACATTGAATGATAGTTATGCCGAGCACAATGGGCGAGAAACCGCGATAAGAGATCAGCACGAACTGCCCGTACCGCCAGTTCTGTTCCTACTGCCTCAAGCTCGATCACCTGGGCGATTGTTCGATTGCCCTCGCCCACCAAAACGAAATACAAATATCCGACCGGCTTTACAATCAATTGGCTCCACAGATCATCAGAAACGCTTAGCTCCTCAGTACGGGCGACAAAACCATTCGTCTGTTGTTGCTCGGCTAATAAACTCGTGGCCCGTTCAGGATGCAGGTGGAGCTCCAGGCCGAGAGCCAGGTTCCATCTTGCTGGCTTACGTAATGCAGACACTCCTACTGCTAGAGCAGTGGCCTCCATGGCTTCCTCCTACTGGTATCTGATTAAATAACGCTAAGTTACAAAGTACGATTCAGTCTTGGGCCACCATACCCGATGCCCTGTAAGGCCGCAAGCACAGCTATATTTGACATATTAGTCAATATATGATACAATCATAGTATAAGGATCTTTACAACCCGTTCGCACTCAAGGAACCCACGGAGGAAACGAACCATGCGAACTATAGTAGAAGAAGGCGCCACACGCGTAAGCCTAGCCACAGCAACCAGCCAACTTGGAAGGTCGTTCAAAGCGGCAAGACAAACAGATAAGCCTGACATCGTAGGTGTCGCCCGTCGCATCACCCAGTATTTCTTCATCCAGACTCAGATCGCCCTTGGCGACTAGTACAACCACCCTCTTCTCCGCCCCAAAAAACAACCAGCCCCGCCACGCGGGGTTTTCTCTTACTTACAATCTCACTGACGTGCCTACAACTCGAGGAATAGTGCCGCCGCGTCGTCCGAATGCTTATATCGCACATGCTCCCAGTCGGGGTCACCGTCCTCGCTCTCGTGCTTTTTATCTACGAAATAGCTCAAGCGCCCTCGTCGAATTTTTTTTCCGAGCATATAACGATAATCAACATCCTCGATATCGCCGTCAGCCAGCATGAAGCCGTCGGTCGCTAGCAAAATGCTCCGCACGCCCGTAAGCGACAGCGCCTCTGCTTGAATATAGATATCAACATGCTCATCACCATTAAGTACGCCTGCGCCACGGCCGTCAGGTTTATTGATCTTGCTGGTAAAACTCTCCCTTAGTTTTTTCTGCACGTCCGGCAACGCTCGTGCCTCTCGATTCGAAATACCGTGAGTCTTGGCCAGGGCAGCTATGTACTCAAACATAGCTTCATCAAACTCCACGTTGCTGTTGTCCGTGATGAGCTCATTACTTCCATCCGTGTACCACACGACACAGAAAGCGTCGCCAATATGACCGAGGTGCAACGTATCGGCCTCCCAATCAACCCGCACGACCGTACCCGTGGTGCTCGGCAAGGTTAATGCGTCTGCCTCGTCCACTCCGGCGATCTCACCGCTGGCGGCACGCAAGTGCTCGTTGCAGTGTAATAGAATCTCACTAGGGTCTTCTGCGCCGGTCGCGTGCGCAAACACATCTTGCACTTCATGGGACGCAAACCGAGCCGCGGTCTCCTCAGAGAGACCTGTAACGCTCTTCAGGCTGGTTACACCGTCAAAGACTCCTAAATACAGGACTCCATCTTCTGTCGCCACTGCATACGCATCCTCATTAGGCCGCTCTGGATCGCCGGCGACGGTAATCGCCGCCAGATTTGCTATGTGTGGCTCATCAGTCCCGAGCTCTACCGCAACATCGGCCGAGAAATCTTGGTCGTCATCATCGCTATACTCCAAAAGTGGCTCTGCCATGATACTGCAATTAAAGTCTATCTCGACAACTTTGCAAAGCTGTTCTTAATACTCATTATTCCTGCTATGAGGATAGAGATAAATAAGATTTGTTGCGCGCGAACACTCGCGCTGTGATACCGCAGCCGGACCGTGCGCTCATCGGTCAGCACTCTCATACCACCGTTGTCCGCAGGCACAATGAGAACCTCGTTCGACTGCCAAGCGGACACAAAGCGCTCATCTACAACCTGAGGCCTAGTACCCTCCGCCGCGGCAAAGGTGATTTCGCCTGGCGTCAGTGAAATTGGTTGCTCCGATACCAGAGCCGTATCTTCAATTGCTGTAGTAAACAACGGTGGATTATTTTGATCACCACACACCTGCGGCAGTAGATAGCCTGACGCTAGTAATTGACTGGCGTGCCAGCGATCATTCATTGGCTCATTCACGTGCGCCGCTAACGCCGGCGCCGCGGGTGCTTCTGGCAGCACGTCGGTCCGTCTGCCTAGGCCTGCTGCATCAGTCACGAACAACACGCCAAGCCCCAACTCAATTATGACGAGCAGGATAATGGCGGCGCTTAGCACCATGGCCTTACTGACTCTGTGTCGCAACCATTCCAGGCCACCGGCCGCCAGCAAACCAGCTAATGGCGCCAGCGCAATAGTCAAACGACCGGGCATCCGCAATAGAGCGTCGAGTGGCGGAATGTGTCGCAACACCACTTCGTACAGGGATCCTTCAATGAGTAGCAGCAAGATTGCAACCGCGACAATGATGTGCCACCGATACCGGTGACGATAAAAGAGGCCAAGTAGCACAAGCACGGTAGCCGCAAATCCTAGGTAGGCACCCTGGTACCCAAACGGCTCCTTATACCCATGCGTGATAGTTGCTGAAGCCAACGGATCTACCTGCTGCAGGAACATATCGTCCCACGTGCGTGTAGCTGTAACCAATACCGCAGATGGTGTTACCTCGCTGCTGATCAAATTCGGCTGCTCGAGATACGGCAGCGCCTTCACACTGGCTCCTAAAAAGAAGATCGCGAGCATACCCAGCAGTACAAGCACTGGTCGCCACTTCCGACCTCGCCAGGCGGTCACAGCTGCCCAGGCAATTAGCACCAGTAACAGTCCTAGTATGACGTGGACGTCCCCGCGCCAAAAAATGCCGATCAGGCCCAACCCGCCGATCGTAATCCACCGGCGCTCACTCCCCTCAAAGGCACGCACCAGCGCCAGTAATACCCATGGCGTGAACGCCATGGCGCCGCCGATCATGCCAAACCCGAGCGCGATCTTATAGATAAAACTACCGGACAAGGTGGCCACAACCACCGCCAAGATACTAGCGGACGTAGAAAACTTGAGCGCGCGAGCTAGGAGATACACACCCGCTGCCGCAATGCCCGCCTCCAGCGCTAGCACAAGAAACAGAGCCAACTCCCCCGAGGTCACCAGGCCAACAAGCGTGGTGAGGCTGAGCGTATTGTTCTCGGGATTACCAACGAGCCCCATTCCGCCGCATGTTACGTGAGACCACGCGGGCCACTGCCCTGCCTGCACCGCTGCCGACGACGACTCTATGTAGCTGACATCCTTGGTGAAATCACTCGGGCCTATCCAGATACCCGGGCGAATGAGCAGGGGCCCATACGCGAGAGTTACAACGAGCAACAAAGCTGCTGCTATCAGGCGATCGCGCTTGGCAAAAAAGCTTGTGGCCTCCCGAGCTCTAGCTAGTACTACGAAACTGATCAGCCCCGCCGCAAGTAGACCAACTACATACAGTAGCTGAAGTCCTATACTGCCAACAGCAGGTCGCTGGTAGCGCACGCGCCAGGCTAGGTCACCAACTTTTCTGGTATTAGGGTGATAGGTTAACTCCCCGTCGGCATAGATTGATGAGTCTATTTGATAGTTAACATATACCGGCTCACTCCCCTGGTTAGTGAGTGTGAGCTGCGCCACCCGCCCAGTTCGGCTACGTAACTTGTCAGTGAACTGCCATGCCCCGAGTCCGTCCGCTTGTATATCACCTGCCGACAGCTCTTTAGCGATACCACGATCGTTACTGACGACCGCTAACGACAGATCGCCATCTGATTGTGGCAAGCGCGCTGGATCGAACCAGAGCAGCACCGCGTCGGGCGAGCCATGCTCGAGCACAAATGATTGACTCACTGCTTCGCCAGTGCGCAGACGCAGAAATTTCTCGTCGTCGTGCGGCGGATGCAGCTCTCCCCACTGTGGCACTAACGGCGCGATAACAAGCAGTAGCGCAGCTACAACCGCCCCAGTTAGGAGCACCCAAGCCTCATATCTGCGCGTAATCTGCATACTTGTAAGTATACAAGGTGACTCCAAAATCACTGCTACCGTGCTTTAATTTGACGAATCCTGGTCAAAATTACTACAGTGAGGTGCTTGTACCTTTTGCATCAACAGTTCTAGACAAAGGAATGTGATATGGATTCCGTGACTCGTGTCCTTAAGAAGTTAATTCAAACGGCAGTGCTAGCGGCAGGCATTTTGGGAATCTGGCTACTTACGGCCTTAGTCATATTCGGTGTTATGAATGAGGCAAACGCTGGCGAGATCGGACTGGCTAGCGCAAGGCAATTCGGCGAGATAGCCGGAATCATAGTCATCGGACTACTGCTGGCACTGGCGCACTACATTCTGGCCCGAATGATCTTGAAAATCTGGCAACCAGACAACCACCCCATGCGCGTGGTGCGATAGTCCAGCTAACAAAAAAGCTCGCATCTGCGAGCTTCTTTTTTTCCAACTATGTTAGACGTGCACTCGAGTTTTGTAGCCCGAGGAGCTCGTCCGCTGTCGACTTTGAGATCGTCGAGGTTGTTTCGAGCGTGGCGCACGCGCGTACTTGAAATTGGTACGTCGACGATTGCCATAATTTGATTGCTCCGTGCGATAGGAATCGTGTCCGCCGCCCTGCCGAGCAGGTGGTAATTCTGGCAACGGGGCAATAGCAATGCGCTGCTGCACGGAAGCTTCGATGTCGTTAACCTCTCGCTTTTGTTCTGGAGTGGCAAAAGAAATGGCTTGCCCCATCTTTCCGGCTCGACCGGTACGGCCAACTCGGTGGACATAGTCTTCTGGGTTATCCGGCAAATCATAGTTAACAACTAACTCAATGTTGTTTACATCAATACCGCGAGAAGCAATATCAGTAGCTACGAGAATACGATGCTTACCAGACTTAAACCCTTCCATCGAGCGTCGTCGCTGCGGCAAGGTGAGGTTCGAGTGCAGTTCGGCAGCCTCGTGGCCCATGCTACGAATGGCGCGACAAATCTTCTTGGCGCCATACTTGGTTCGAGAGAACACAAGGACGCTACCGTCATAGTCGGTTAACAGTTTTTCCAATAACTGATTTTTCTGATGTTTTTCGAGGATGTGCATTTTCTGATCCACACGATCCGTGACCGTTCCAGCTTGGGCTACCTCAACGGTGGCCGGATTATCCATGTATTCATTCACCATGCGGCGAATTTCGTTAGGCATCGTGGCAGAAAACAACATCGTTTGTCGCTGCTTGGGCACGTGCTTCATAATGCGTCGGATCTGTGGGGCAAATCCCATGTCGAGCATGCGGTCTGCCTCATCCAACACCAAGACACCTACACGAGATAGGTTGAGTGTTTTGCGCTCCTCTAAGTGATCGTTGATACGACCGGGCGTACCAATAATGATGTGGGGGTTCATGTTGATCTGTCGTAGCTGTTTCGGCATTGGCGCGCCACCGATTAAGAGGGCCGTACGTAAGCCAAATGACTTACCAATTTTCTGTAATTCTTCATCAACTTGAAAAGCCAACTCGCGAGTCGGCAATACAACTAGACCCTGTTGTTTGCTGCGCGCAATGCGCTGCAACATAGGCAGTGAAAAAGCTAATGTTTTACCAGTACCCGTCTGGGCAATACCAATAACGTCCTTGCCTTCCATACCGATAGGAATAGCCTGCGCCTGAATAGGCGTTGGTACTTTAAACTGTAATTTTTCTAAAATCTCGAGTAATTTCGGGGAAATACCCAAATCACCAAATGATGGTTCCATAATTTAGTTGTGTGACTTATTAAGTGATTGGCGACCCGGGTCCGTCCTCCGTAGGGTCACATATCACTATGCGTCTGCGGCCTAAGTCTTAATATAGCTGTTAAGAAGGCAGCTATATTTACCAATGCAGTGATGGTAAATCACTGGGGGATATTTGTCAAGATAGTTTTAAAATAGCCTTAATCGGGCCCTAGTGAGCTATCCCACGTAGGCGGTGCCAGGCCATGGCTCCCTGCATCTCTACTTCAGTTGGTTTGTCAGGGATACGGCTCTGCCAATACAGGTTTTCTGACACCGTTGGGTTACGACCGTTATTCGCGGCCCGAAACAGCGCATTAATGCGCGAAACTGTCGTTGCCCCAGGAAGCACTGTCGCTACCGCTGGGCCGAAGGACCCGTTTGCATTGTGCCACCGCATGGCGCGGCGAATCTTCGTCAGACTCCCCTTGTCGTCGCGAAATCGCTGTTTCCAATACATACTCTCTGACAGCGTCGGCGCCCGCCCAAATATTTTCTCGAAGGTGGCTTCAACCAGGAGCGGCACGACGATCTCCCCCGGTGCGAAATCTTTCAAGCTGGTAGCACCATTACACGGATACCCTAAGTCACCACACACATACGTATCGGTATCCGACACGCAGGTATGTAAATTATGACAGCCAGATCGATGCGCCAAGGCAACTGGTACAGCTACAGCGAGCACTGCAACAGTCACAACCAGCACTAGTCCGAGTCGGGCGGGCATGTTCATTGCGCTTATTATATCACGCCGGTACATGTCAAGCGTCAGTGTGCGAGTAAGAAAAAACGTCCCGGAAGATCCAGGACGTGAATAGTTGTGCTAGACAGCAGCGCCCTGCTGTCGTCGTGCGATTTGCTCGGCGCTTGGTACTGAGATGTTCCGTATCAAAGCTATTGGACCCAACCAAGAGCAGAAGACAATGAAGAGGTACTCAGGATCAGTGAGCAATTGCCACCATTTGTGACAAAATCTTGCCGAGGACGCAAACGCATGGTGCCCATTGTGCCAGAACTCAGGTGAAAGCCACGCTAACCACCAGCAATCAACACTATGATCCTTGGTGGGGAACGGCCGTGATCCCCACAGGTGGCTGACACTGTTCACCGCCCACGTTACATGGAGAGTGAAACACACCGCAGTAAAGTACCACGCCACGGCCAACCAACCGCTTAAGCACCACACGATAGTGGCGAATAGCAGCGGTCCGAAGAGGAGATACGTCAGTCCGTTGCAAAACACGTGTTCTAACCAATCACGACCTTTCGTGTTGTCATACCGAGAATCATGCTTCATGTTCGGCAGCCAAAACATGTGGGCCCATAAGAAACCCCACACCTGGTGCAGCCATCCACCAGGGGCGATCGGCGAATGCGGATCCCTGATCCAATCATCGACGTGCGCGTGGTGTCTCTTGTGTTGCTTAGCCCAGGTTGTGGTAGGCCCTTGCACGCCAATTGCGGCGCCGAAAGCCAGCAGGGGCCGAATAGTCCAGTCGCCCAGGCGCGTAAACTCAAAAGCCGCGTGCGTAAAGTAACGATGGTTATACAGGGTAATAGAGGCGCGAATCCACGCCACTGCTACAAAGAACAGTGCCAAATGGTGCCATTCCCACGTTCCAAAAGCGAGTGATCCTACGGCGAATGCCGCCGCTGTCAGTGTCCCAAAAATGAGGACGAAGACCCTCGTGTACGACCAGATAACTCCGGCTGTTGCCGTGAGGTCCATGGTGACTCCTTTGTATCTACCTGCTTGTTATTGACGAAGAACAACGCCCCTTAAAGTCTAACTAGTATAGCCCAAGTAGGCCATATTTTGACTTAGAGACCCTCACCTATGTGTCAGTGAGGACTGCATATCATAGGGGAGAAACAGTGAAAATATAAGAGCGACTCAGTTGAAGCTGGCTGAGCCAGGCTTTAGGATAAAATCATGACTACCTCGAACGTACTAGCCACTGACGCCTTAGCGTTGCAACTACCCACCTATACTGCCTTCGACGCTGTCGAGGCGCTGCACGTCAAGCAATTGCAACAGTTCTTGCGAGAAAGCGATAATGCGTATGACCGGTCAAATTTGGTGGCTCATGTAGTGGCCGATGTGTGGATTGTAAATCCAACTCGCGACCAGGTAGTACTCGTCGAACACGCCCTCTCTCATAGGTGGCTGGCCCCCGGCGGTCATTGCGATGGCAACCCCGATGTGTTCGCTAACGCGGTCCGAGAAGCCGAAGAAGAAACGGGCCTCACAGACCTAAAGCCACTCTTAGCCGGTGCTATTTTCGATATCAATGCTGCACCAGTTGAAACCCGGAAAGTCCACGGATCCATAGAGCCAGGCCAGAGAGTGTAATCTCTTTTGTGTAACTGGCATCCCTGGTTGATTTCCATACTAGACTGTTATCTTCTCAGGGAACAGGATCGCCAA
>NZCO01000058.1 GCA_002686445.1 bacterium
ACTGGCGCCGGCTAGAAGCCAAATGCGCCACTCGGTGCTTATCAGTTGCTCCGATTGCTTCATAATTTGTGCCTCTCAACGTACCACTGTAGTCCCATGCAAACTAGCGGGTGGGTATTCGCATTTGATCAAGTTCGAGGCGACGGCGAGTAGACGACCAAGCCGTATTGGCAATACGGTGCGGGAGTCGACGGAGCCGACAACGAAGAAATTGGGCAAACCGATAGGCGAAGCCTCACGAACCTCCGGCTTTGCCGGGGTTCTAGTGAGGCAAGTGCGAGAACCCATCTAATTGTTGAGAGCGACTGTGTCGGTAGCAGGCGCAAGATACGCCACTGAGTCAGATTCAATTAAGTTCAGTTCCAGCACACGATCCTCAACGGCCTGAATAGACCGTAGCTGGGCCCCCTCAAGCTCTAATGACCGCTGCGTTTGCTGTAATTCATCAATCCGGTGTTCCAGAGCTTGAATATCAGCCCCTTGAGATGCCGTCCCAAATACTTGCTGCAAATACACAAACCCGAGCACCGATACCGTCACCAGGGCTAATAATCCGACACTGAGCGTAATTGTTGACTGGGTAATGCTCCCTCGCTGACTGAACAGGCGACTAGGCATATTCATGCGCACTCGTCTTGTTCGCCAACCTCCGCCACCGAGTCGGTGCAAGCTAAAATTCAAACCTCTGCGATGTCGCGGAATAACGTTTTGTTGAATGTGTACCATGTTGTGTTTGTGTTGGGTGTTAGTGTTTGTTGTTGGTAAGTTGTCCCTATTTCATTCTTTCTTTCGTATGCCGCGCAGTTTCGCGGAACGTGATCTCGGATTTATTGCTATCTCTGCTACCGTCGCTGTGTCTGGGCGCTTCGTGAGTACCTCGCCTACGCCGCGCTTACTACGCTCGCGAAAGTACTGCTTAACGATCCGATCCTCGAGGCTATGAAAACTAATGACGATTAGGACGCCATCCTTGGCCAGAAGCTCAAACGCTTGCGGTAGACCTGCGCTCAATGTTTCGAGCTCACGGTTTACGGCTAATCGTAGGGCTTGGAACGTTCGGGTGGCGGGATGAATGCGTCCGCGCTCGTATCCGCGCGGTACTGCCTCCGCCACAGCTTCAGCTAACGCATCAGCTGTGCGCGGTGTCCGATGCTTAAGTGCTCCAGCAATCCGATTACTGAAGCGCTCATCACTGTAGGTGCGCAAGACCAGCGCTAGCTCATCCTTGTGCAGACGTTCAACTATGTCCTGGGCATCAGGTAGATGTCCCAACCGCTGCTCCAGGTAATTGAGTGGCTGCAACTGGGCTGCCGGCAATCCCTCCTGAGCTCCATAGCGCATGGTTAGCGGTGCGGTGCTCTTAAACGAAAAGCCACGATCTGATGATGCTAGCTGATGCGATCCTATACCAAGATCGAATAAGCAATGAGTATATAGACCCGGCGATTCGGCCGGTGAAGACTGTTGTAAAGAGCTTCCCCCTGGTTCAACGATGCCTCCCCCCGTTACTGCATCCTTGAGCCTTGCGTAGTTGCTATTAATCAGTGTGACTCGGTCCCCATACTCGTTCAGGCGTTCGCGGGCTGTGGCTAACGCGGTCGCGTCGGCATCGAGCCCCACTATTTGTCCGTCCGGCGCGGTCGCTTCTAGATACGCGGCGGCGTGTCCGCCTAGACCAACTGTGGCGTCTAGTAGGAGATCTCCCGGGCGTGGTGCAAACATAGTTAGCACCTCGTCGACCATCACTGGTACATGGCCTTCTTCTAGGGTTGTCATAGACAAGTCCTAGACACCGAGCTCTGCCATCGCCTCCGCTATCTCCTCGCTGTTTTGCTCAGCGGCACTGCGGTAGACGCCCCAGGCGTCTTCGTCCCAGACCTCAATGCGATTATAAAGTCCGGTTACGATAACGTGCTTGCGTAAGGAAGCGTACTGGCGCAAATACTCTGGCACCATTACTCGACCCTGGCTATCAACGTCCGCCTCACGCGCTCCGGCTAGCATCAAGCGAGCAAATGCTCGACTCTGCTTGCTAGCTAGGGGCAACGCGCTAACCTTGGCGGCTAACTCATCCCACGCTTCGCGGGCGTATATGAAGAGACAGCCGTCCAACCCCCTGGTTACCACGACCCCCTTAGATAGTTTCCGACGAAAGGACGCCGGAATACTAAGGCGTCCCTTCTCATCAATTGTGTGCGCATATTCGCCAATAAACATATGATTCGGTCTCAAAACTCCTACTGCTAGTAGCTTCGAGATATATGCCGCACACGAGTGCTGGTAAAGAGCAACTATCCCCCAACACCCCCTGTCTCACGTGACGAATCCCCCTGATTCATCGCGTGGGACAGAGCCTCTTGGTACCAGCAGTTTGTAAAGTGTGGCTGTGAAAGCTAAACCGTTAAAATCACTAATATAAAGGTACAAATTAAAGCTCTCCACAGCAATACCCCATTTTTCCCCACAACTATCCACAGTCTGGCACAGTCATGGGCCTCTATACCAACCAGTACTACTTGCCCATGTACACACCGGCACGCGCACTGTTCACTAGTCACGAAGAAAAACAGGGTTCCCCTTTTTTTCTTCGTCACGATGTGAGGAGGGAGCAGCGAGGCTACGGCCGAGCGTCCTGAGGGAGGAGATCCCTCTCCTCCTTCAGCGAGATTAACTCTGCGTGGACTAGCAAGCGTTGTAAGTCAGTCCATAGTGGCCAGCAAGTTACTAAGGTAACCGTCGAGCGACTCGTAGCTGGTAAATGATCAATTTGATGCGGCCACACGATTTCAGTGTCATACACTTGATAGGTGTAACGGTTACCATGTGCCCCTACGACGAACTGTTCCCCCACCGCGAGTTCCGCTAATTGCCCGAAGGCGAAACGATACGACCCAAAGCTCGCCTCGCCACTACTATGCGCGGCGACCAACACATTACCTGCTTCACCAAAGTCATAGCCTAGTGGCAAGACGACTGCTCCGTGCTTGAGTTGGTTGGCAATAACACTGGGCGTAAATGAATCACCATAGATGAGCGGTAGCGTGCCGAGGTCATCCGGTAGAAACAGTTGCGGCGGTGCCTGCGTTGGTATTGCTGGCATGACGTCCGTGACTAACGACCCGGGCTCTGGAATAGACAACAGACTGATAAAACCAAGCAGCGCTAGACAACTGGTCGCAGCTCGAGTGCGCCAGATCGTCATCCCCTCTATTTACCGTTCTACGAGTTGTGTCCTTCAGACTCGACTCGGCCTAGCAATAGGCGCAAGCCAAGGAACGAGGCACCGCCAAGCGTATTCATGAGCAGATCTAGCGATGTATCTAATGCCCGACCAACCAGCTCGGTATCAAAGACTGTGTCGAACAGCAACTCCATCAACTCATTACCAACCCCAATCATCGACGCTACCGACAAAGCCAGTAGTGCGGTGTAGTATGGATGATCTCGCCAGACGTGATGCGGTAGATATTTACTAAAGAAGACCCACACCACGAAGGTAATGAGCACAAAACTGGCATAATGCTCCGCTCGGTTGATTAACGGGTTAATGTCTTGCCCTCCGGACAACAGGCTGAGCAATGTCACCAAATAGGCCGCAAGCAGTAACGGATAGGCAAAACCCAGATCGATTCCCTTCCGCATGAATACTCGATACAAATACTCAGCCCCCAACAGGATGGCTATGAGATATAACGTCCAGACCACCGTCAACTTCGAGTGCGGGAAGACATCACTGGCCATGGGCGAAGTGCTCCAAAAAGAGAACAGGAAATAGGCTATGAATCCAGCGCGCGACAAGGCGACGCTCCAGCGAAGTTTGCGCACGATACGTGGAGGTTTAATGTCTCCAGTGATTGGAATTGTAGGTAACTTCTGCATCTCCCCCATTGCACCAAAAAAACGCTTCGGATGCAAAGCGGTTGGTTACTAGTTTCCGCAGATTACGAGCCTGCTGCCGCGCGCTTGGTGATTGGCTTGGGTTGTAACTCCGGCTTGAGCTTATTGGTTAGCTCTTTGTACGGCCGGGAGAAGATATTTCTTAAGAAAACATCGTTGAAGTCACGTCGATACTTAAACTCGTTCTCAGTCATCGGCGTATAGGTGATCTCTCGATCCAGCTGCTCCTCCACGAGCTTCACGGCCTTATCTAATTGCTGCTCATTAAGAGTCCCAACGAACAACAGATCAGTCGGCGCGTCGGCGGCCCCGGTAAAGTAGCCAGACGCGCATGCGTACTTGAGGCCAGACAGCCGTTCTATATTTTTGAACAACGTATCCTCTATGCCCGGTCCTGATTTATGCATAATCCCAGACAATTCACTGAGCAAAATAAAGTTAGGATTAAGCTCATAGTACTTCCGACGCTTATTCGTATGCGTCGTCAACATGCCTACCTTTTGTAGAATACCGAGCTCTCGACGCACTGCGTTGAGCCGTTCATCGATATTCCGGGCTATCTCGCGCACGTAGTAGGGTCGCTTCACACCTGTCGTAAACAAGGTGATAATTTTCACTCGAGTTCGTGAACCAAATATCTTTTCAAGCGGAAATGTTTTTGAACTCATCCTGTGTACAGTACGCAAGCTTCACGGGTAAGTAAAGTATTCACACCAACCAATGCTGGCGGGCCTGGGTATCCCAAATATAGGTGACTAGCCTCGTCGTGGTATACTGCAGTGCATTCTTAAGCAAGTGGGTATGCCCAGATCTGAACAACCACCGTTTCGATCAGACGCCAGTGAGCTGGTCCTGTCAAACAACGCTGACTTCGCTATTGAGACGTACCTCTTTGAACCATCCCCAGCCGAAGCACGGCTCGGGCACTTGTACGCAGCTGGAGAGACCGAGGCACGAGATGGTGTAGGTAAGGAGCTGCTAGACATGACTATCTCTGCCTTGCAGCGTGAGTATTATCGAGACCCCAGTCGAAATTCACTTAATAGTTTTGAATCTGCTCTCCATCAAGCAAACCTGGTGCTGCACGACGCCGCAGAGCAAGGGATCCGTGATTGGATGGGATATTTTCACGTTGCTGTTGGTGTCCTGGCGCAAGAGTCGCTCCACGTCAGCACAGCCGGTCATGGCACTATCTTTTTGGCACGGCGCACCTCCATCACCGAGCTGTCTGCCGATCTTTCCTATTCACCCATCACGGAACCGCTGCGGACTTTTTCCCAGGTAGCCAGCGGCACCGTTGCGCCCCGGGACGTAGTCTTCTTTGGCACGTCGGCGCTGCAAACCGCGTTCCGGCGGGAAGACTTAACGCGTATCGTAATCGACCATTCAGCTGATCGCATCAGCTCGCGTCTTGAGCAATTATACGAAGATCAGCAGCTCACAGCTGCGCTAGCAGCAATTGTCTTTACGGCCGTATCCCCCGCAGTTGCTGTTGCTCCGGCCTCAGTGAGCGGCGAGGAGGTAATTCCTCGGCGCCAATCCGTCATGGCCCAAGTAAAACCGCGACAGCCATTAGTTATTGAACGCTCCGTGCTCAGATCAGCTCTGGCCATAATCGGCCGTACATTCGGCATGGGTGGTACCTGGCTGCGGGGCGTCGGCTGGCCATTGCTGCTTCAGGGTTCCAAGGCCAGCGGAAGGGCCGTGGCAGCTGCCTCAGTATCTACCGGACAAGCTGCGAAAGAACTCACCAAGCAAGGCGTCTCCCGTGTCCAAGAGCGCACCAGCGCAGGTGCACCAGCTGGTCCGGCAATGACGAGGCCCCAACGTCCCGCGCTTACAAAACGCATTGGTGGTGGCATAGCAGGGCTGCCGAACCTGCTACTCGGTTGGTTGAAGCGCCTGCCCCGGGCAACTAAGGTATTCGCGGTGATCACCGTCATCTTGGCTTTAGTGTTAGTGGCGACGTTGTCGCTCCTGCAGCAAAAGAGAACTGAGGATGCGAGCATCCAGCAGGCCAGTGAAACGCTACACGATGCGCGCACGAAGGCCGATGCTGCCGAGACTGCGCTAATATACGACAATCGAGATCAGGCACGTAACCTCCTGACCGATGCGCAGGGACAGGTGGCGGAGCTTAGGGGTACAGGTTTGTATGTCGAGGAAGTGCAGGTGCTACAAACACAGATTGTGTCCATCCAGGATCGTTTGCAGCGGATCGCTCGGGCATCCACGGCCGCTACCTCAGTGATTGGCGAATTTTCCGAAGCACTCGAGGGTACCGTACCTACCTCCTTAACGGTTCTTGGCGACACACTCTACACCTTTAATCCCACGACCAATACCATCATTGCCATGAAGCCTGATGGTGCAGTGGAAACAGTAACCGAAACCACTAGTGGGATAGGCTTTTTGACCAACGGTACCGCCCACGTCGCGGATAAAACGATCGTCTTTACGACTGATGCTCCTGGTGTAGCCCTGTTTGATAGCAAGAATAATGAACTGTCCGGGCAGGAAATAAGTTTCTCATCCGAAACACCAGACCTCGGAGACGTCGTGACCTATGGCAGTCGACTGTACGCCCACGACCGATCTGCAAACAACATCTATGGATTTAGTAAGAGTCTGCGCGGCTATGGCTCTGGCCTACCATGGATCAGTGACCCGGACTTTCCCAAAGACTCTATCGTCAGCTTCAGTGTGGATGGTGGCATTTTCACTCTCCATATCGACGGCACTATCCGTAGGCTGTTCAAGGGCGTGGCCGAAGAGTTCACGGCGGAGCCAGTCGAACCCCCCTTAGATGGTGCAACAAAGATAATTGCCAGTGAAGAGCTCAGATATCTATACGTGTTTGATCCGGGCCGTAACCGAGTAGTGGTCTACGATAAGGATGGAGAGCTCCTGCAACAGGTACTGCTGGACGTGGCGCCTGATCTGCACGACGTAGCCATAGCGGCTGATGAATCCACTTTGTACGCCCTCGATGGCACACGAGTATTGTCAGTGCCCCTAGTGACCGAATAACAGCGTGCCCGATCTTGTTACTACCGCACGGTCGCGGTTTTTTTACGCCGACTCCGGCTGCGCTAGCTCGTGCAACTGCTCCGGCGTCAAAGTGACGGGCTTCCCCGGTACCAGCTCGCCCTTAAGTACCATACGAGCGACGGCATACTCAACCGTGTTTTTCAGGGCACGACTCATTGGCCGAGCGCCAAACTCAGGATCATAGCCAATGGAAGCTAAGTAAGTGACAAGTTCGTCAGTGATGGTTACCTGCACCCCGTGCTGTGTATCTAGTCTACGATTGAGCGCCTTCAACATTAGGCGGGCGATCTGCTCTATGTGCTGCTTGGACAGCGGGGTAAAGGTGATCACACCATCAAAGCGGTTGAGCAGCTCAGAGCGCATAATCCCCTCTTGTAATATATGTTCCCGCAGTGTGTCCTCGAAACCGTCTGGCAGCTGCTCCTGCGTATGCACCGTCGTGCGAATAAGTTCCGCCCCCGCGTTACTAGTGGCGATGATAATAGCGTGGTTAAACGAAACCTGTTGTCCCCGTGCGTCAGTGATGCGCCCCTCATCAAGAATCTGTAAGAAGAGCTGGTGGACCATGGGATGAGCTTTCTCGAACTCATCTAGCAACAGTACCGTAAACGGCTGCTCCGACATGATAGAGGCTAGGCGTCCCACCGGCTGCGCAGCGCTACCGAGCAAGCTCTCCACACCGCGCTCACCCTGGTACTCAGACATGTCGAGGCGTGACAAGTAATCCTCAGAACCGAAATACGTTTGTGCCAGTGTTTTCGCTGTCTCGGTCTTGCCTACCCCAGTCGGACCGAGAAACAAGAAGGTGCCAATTGGCTTCTTTGTATCGCGTACACCAGCTCGAGCCCGAATCATTGCGCGTGCTATCGCGCTGACCGCCCGATGCTGATTAACAATCCGCCGGTGCATGACTTCCTCCAGATTCAGCAAGTAATCTCGTTCGGTTTGTAATACCTTACCAACGGGCACGCCCACCTTACGTGAAACTACTTGCGCAATCACCTTTTCCGCTAGAACCTTCGACCCAGCGCTCTGCGCTACCACCAACGACTCCTCGAGTACATCGAATGCGCGCTCCGGATAAGGAGTGTTCTGCAACACCCCAGACGTTGTGCGTACCAACGAACGAAGAGTGGTATACGGAATCTCGATGCCGCTACGTCGTTCGATCGCTTCCGTCATTATTGCCAGCACTTGTTGCGTCTGTTCCTCAGTGGCCGACGGTACTTGCACAATCTCGAACAGGTGCACTAATTCCTCATTA
>NZCO01000059.1 GCA_002686445.1 bacterium
AAGACGGTCGTAAATTCATGAAACGTGGCGTCGATGCTGTGGTCCTCCATCGCTACACGCAGCTCGGCAATCAGCGGTGTCATGTCGTCTTGGGACATTGGCTGCCCATCGAGCCGAAAGCGTTCGGTAAGGTCGAATATATGAGGGCTCGTGTACATCCCGGTCGTATAGCCGGCAGTCCGCAAGATGGATTCGGTCATGGCAGCAGTACTGCCCTTACCGGTGGTGCCAGTTATGTGCACGCTCGGGAACGTATGGTGTGGGTCGCCGACGGCAGCCAAAAGCGCCTCCGTTCGCTCTAAACCAAGCTTAATAGCGGCTGGTTCAAGACCATACAACCAGCTCAAAGTCTCGGCAGATACGCTATTTTGCGCTTGAGTATGGACAGACATACGTAACCGTGTGAGCATACCTATATGCCTACAGAGAAGCAATTAGAGGCCTTTAAGACCGATTTTGTCAAGGACAACTACACCCCGGAGGAGCAAGCATTGCTTGCCCCATTTTTCTCCAACCTGGATCAGTCTGTCTACGCCCCCCTCATATTTTCGCCGGAAGTAATTGGTGCGCTGTGTTCTAGAACCAGTCGGGCCGTCGGTGACCTGCGTAAGATTTTCTTGGACGAATACATCACACCTTTTTTACAGCCAGAACGAAGTGAGAAAGATAGTGATGAAGACTGGCAACAAAAAGTAGAGTACGGCGAAGAGCTACGAGCCTTCATCACGTTCCTCCAAGACCACCCCATCGAGAAGATTTTTTCTAACCCGCGAGCGCGATCGTTTTACACGAAGTGGCTAGCGCAGTATGGGGATGACTCCATTGCCCAAATGGCAGGAATGCATCTGGTGTATTCCGGCGTGTCGCAAGTTGCGATAAAGCATTTTGAAGACCAACGTATTGGCTTAGCTCCCCTCGAGAAATCGACTCGCTACATCAACTACGGAGAAAAAATAAACGGTAGCTATCAATACTATACGGATCCGACGCTTGCTGATCATGGTGTGGAAGCAGTCTATCGAGCTGCCATGGATGGGTTGTTTGAAGCTTACGGCAAGCTCAAGCCACAACTGATTACCTGGTTGACCGACCAGTTTCCAGACGAAAAATCGAAAGTGATAGAAACCAAGGCATTCGATACGCTGCGAGGCCTACTGCCTACCTCTACTTTGTCGCAGGTTGCCTTCTTCGGTAACGGACAGGCGTTCGAGTATATGATTGCTCGCTCCCTAGGTTCACGGCTCGGCGAAATCAGCTGGGCAGCTGATCGAGCTTACGAGGAACTGTATCGTATAGCGCCGTCGTTCCTACGTCGCATCAAGAGCGAGGAGCCAGCCGCACGTGCGTCGGCGCAAGAGTATCAGGAATACAAGGCTGGCCTACCTGATCGCATGGCCCGTCATACCGATCCATTAATAGCCCCGGGAGACAGTAGCAACGGGACGACCGTAGCGCTGCTTGAGTACGATCCTCTCGGGCAAGAAAAAGTTATCACTGGCCTGCTGTATAGTGCGCGGGGCAATCACCGTGCCTGGGTAGACATACTGGCCCAGGTGCAGGAAATGACAATGGAGGAAAAGGACGCTGTCTTAGCTAACGCACTCGACGGGCGGACACAACGGTGGCAAAAAGTCCCACGCGCATTTGAAAATGCTAACGTCCGCTTCGAAATCACCATGAACATTGGCTCTTGGCGCGACCTGCATCGTCATCGCATGCTCACGCAGCAGCGACAGTTCTTCACCGTCAAGCATGGCTACGACACTCCGCCAGAACTGATTGAGGCAGGCCTGGCAGACTCCTACCACGCCGCCATCAAGGCCGTGGAAGACACGCACCACCTAATCGCTACCCACAGTCAGGAGTTAGCCCAATACGCCGTCACCCTCGCCCATCGAATCCAGTTCATGCAGTGGGAAAACCTCCGGGAATGTTTTTGGGAAATGGAGTTGCGCACGATTCCAGAAGGCCACCCCGATTATCGAGCCGTCGAGCAAGAAAAGTTCCGGCAGCTGGAGAAAGCCTATCCATTGATTACCAAGTACATGCACGTAAACATGGATACCTATGACTTTGCTCGCCGCGGACAGGATGAGAAGATACAGGCGAAGCTAGAGGCCTTACAAAAAATGGATTTGGGTGCATGAAGATGCCAGTAGTTACGATCGTAGCTGGAATGACGCGCGACGGCCTGATCGGTCGCGGCAACTCCCTGCCGTGGGAACACCATGCACAGGACATGGCATCATTTCGAAGCATTACCGCTGGTAAGACCGTAATAATGGGTCGAGCCACGTTTGATTCTATTGGTCACCCCCTACCAGAGCGCAAGAACATAGTGCTGAGTCGTACCCATACCGGAATCGCTGGCTGTGATGTGTGCGCTTCGTTGCCAGAAGCCCTTGAGCTGGCTGCCAGCTATGGGCAAGATGTGTGTATCATCGGCGGGGCGAGCGTCTACGAACAGGCGCTACCACTTGCCGATGCTTTATATCTGTCTTTTATTGACGGCCAGTATTCCGGTGACACCTTCTTCCCCGAGTTTGATGACCATGCGTTCGAGATCACGGACCAATCGCGGGGCAACAATTATATTTTAGCCACACTTAAACGTAAACAAACATGAGCACCCTAGCCAAAAACGATCCAGCGGTAGCAGCTTTAGTAGCCAAGGAAGAAGCACGGCAGCAGAACAAGCTGTCGATGATTCCCTCGGAGAATTTCTTCTCCCCCGCCGTCCGAGAAGCGGTCGGTTCAGTTTTTATGCACAAATATGCCGAGGGCAATATCGGCGGCCGCTATTACGAAGGCAATGCGGTTATCGATGAGCTCGAGACCCTGGCCGTTGACCGGGCCCGTCAGGCCTTCCAGGTCCCGGCTGATTGGTCAGCCAACGTCCAGGCCTTAGCCGGTAGTAACGCTAACTTAGCGGTGTACTTAGCTACCCTTGAGCCCGGCGACACCATGATGGCTATGTATTTGCCCGATGGCGGTCACCTATCCCACGGCTGGTCCTTTGAACCGAGCAAGAGTAAACGAGAAAGTGACGCGGACAGTGGGAGCCTGGTGTATCACGGTGGCAGTCGCAAGGTGAATATCACTTCACGCATGTTCAAGGTCGTGCAATACAAAACGGACCCCGACACCAAAGAGTTTAACTACGATGAACTCGAGAAAATTGCTCTAGAGTATAAGCCTAAGCTCTTAATCACTGGCGGCACGGCTTACCCCAGGGACATTGATTATCGACGCGTGCGAGCGATTGCTGACGCTGTGGGAGCCCTATACATGGCAGACATCGCTCACGAGGCAGGATTGATCGCCGCTGGTGTTATCCCCTCTCCGGTGGGCATTGCTGACGTCGTAACTATGACGACGCATAAGACACTGCGATCTGGTCGCGGCGCAATCATTTTGGCGCACCAAGACTTGCTCACCAAGATTAACCGGGGCGTGCTGCCCGGCTTACAAGGCGGACCGTTTAATAACAACATCGCCGGTATTTGTGTGGGCCTGGGTGAAGTACTGACTGACGAGTTCAAGACCTATGCGCGACAAGTGGTTAATAACAATAAGCAGCTTGCTGCTGACCTACAGACGAAGGGATTTTTCCTCGTCACCGGTGGTGGCGATAAACACCTATTGCTGATCGACTTAACCAAGGAACCTTTGCAGGGCAAGTACTTTGCTCGCGCTCTTGATCACGCCGGCATCGTTGGCAACATGAACGGTATGCCTCAGGACACCCGACCACCGGCTAATCCTTCGGCGCTACGACTCGGAACTCCGTGGGTCACTACCCGAGGTATGAAAGAAGCTCAGATGAAGCAGATTGCCAGCTGGGTGCGAGAGGTTATGGATCACGCCGCACAGTGGGCTGACCTTGAGTTTGATGCCTTCGAAGAGCAGATCATGCAGTCACCAACTATTGCAACGATCGCCACTGATGTGGCTGCGCTCTGTCAGAAATTTCCCCTGCAACTAAAAACTACTGAGACAATCAAGAATCAGTAGGACTTTCGCATTTGGCCAAGTTCCAGCCTTCGCCCCCGCCAGAAGCGGGGCTACGGCCGGCAGGCGAGGCGAGTGTGAGGGCCCTAACTAGGCTAAGGTGTTTAACACCTGTGTAATATCGTCTTCAGTCAGATAGCCATGAAGGGCTGTAGCAGCCATACCTAGCGCCGGCGAAACAACCGACGTCCCTTGATGGAAGGCAATAATCGATTTCTTGAGGCTGTAGGCTAAACCCAGTTCGATGCCACTTCCCGTTGAGGCAATAGATACTTCGGCAATAATGAGATCCGTTGCCTGTAAGACTGCAATACGGTCATCAAGCGCCACCATGTCCCGCGGCGGGAACGAAATCGCAATATGGTCGTTCTCTGTCGCAAACGCCTTCATCGCCCGGAAAAAAGTCGGCGTCTGATAGGGAGCGCCCGAAGGATGCGAAACAAACCAATCCGCCATAGTATTGCTTTAGAATAGCGCTTCGCTTGCGCTCTGAACAGGGGTGCCTATATAACTGCCCGCTTCTGCAATATGTCCCAGATTTCCTGGTGTAGATCGTTCTTACTTCGCTCGACGTTGTTTGCGTCCCGGCTGTTTACCACTACCCAATTCTTACTGTCGCTAGCTAATCGCCGGTAACTAATCCTGATGCCTCGCTGTTTGCGCGAATCAGCCTCAAAGTAGTCTTTTTTCTTCGGCATGCGCTTGCGTGCCGTTACCCATGGTGTATCCAAAAAAATAACGAGATCGGGCTTGGCTAGCTGTGGTTTTCCCTTCCAGCAAAGCTCCGTGAGCCAGTCCAGCATCTTGGCACGTGCCTTACCTGCCAGCCCCACAGTCTGATACGCAAAGGTGCTCGTACACCAGCGATCAGAGATAACAAAATCGTGCGCCGAATCTTTGCCGTTCATCACCGCCGCAATATCATCAGTCCGGCTATAAAAGTCAGCTATATACAACAGCGCTTGTTCGCGTCGAGAGAGGCTGCCCATCTTCTTGGTGCGTAGATACTTGTCGTAAATAAGCTGCCCAGTTTTTTTATCTTCCTGCGGAAAATGTAGCTGCAATGGCTTGCGCCCTGCCGACTGCAGTTTCTTCACCAATAATTGCGCTTGCGTCGAGCTGCCGGCCGCATCTATTCCCTCGATAATTACGAACGGTTTTTTACTCATCGATGTACGATAGCTTATTGCTTGAGGTGAGGAAAGCGCGCCATTAGCTGTTCGAAGACGAGCTCACCGACTGCTTCAACCCCTCGCATTCGCACCCCCTCCACACACGCAATGCGTGCGAAGCGATCAGCGTCACTGGTGCACAGCCAATCGTATTCGGCATATAAGCGCTTCTGCACGCTAATGTGGTCCGTATACTCATCTTCATCGGCTAGCTTCTCCTTGCGCTGCTCCAGCAGCGCCGTAGAGACCCGTGGTGGTACATCAAGAAAGACAGAGAGGTGCTCGCGCGGCATCTCGTTGGTGCCATATTCGAACTTCTGTACATGTGTGTGCACACCATCCCGCGAGACATCAGTGTCTGCTTGACCTTCGGCCTCAACCGCCATAAAGGCGAGGCTGCTGGGGACGTAGCGATCGTAAATGACAATCTCGTCCTTCCCCAGTGCGGTGATCACTTCATCGCGATGCTCCATTCGATTGGCTGCAAATAACTCATTCTTTTCCTGCCAAGGTGTTGCTTCCCAGCTGCCTTCCTTATTTTGCAGACGGTGCTTCAGCTCCTTGCCTGACGGTGTGTTGTAATCGGGAGTCTCAAATGTGTGCACGACGTGCCCGACATAGCGAAGGCGTTCCGCCAATAATTTGGCCTGCGTCTCTTTACCTGAAGAATCAACCCCATCAAACGAAATAAGCAGCCCGTTCGACTGCCTAGAAGCCCCGCTTGGCGCGGCTGTATTCATTGGTTGTACACGGCTTAGACGCTCACCCGGACCCCTGGGCCCATAGTGGTAGCGAGCGTAATGCTTTTGATGAACTCACCCTTAGCAGCTGCTGGTCGCGCCTTGGCAACTGCGTCGACTACAGCGCGTACATTAGCCTCTATTTTGTCAGCATCCCAGTCTGTCTTACCAACCGCTTCATGAAGGTTGCCCAGCTGATCCATCTTAAACGATAGCTTACCAGCTGCTAGTTCAGCGACCACGCCGGCAGGGTCATCACTTACCGTTCCAGTTTTCGGATTCGGCATCAGCCCTTGGGGGCCAAGTACTCGTGCCGCTGGGGCAATCTTCGGCATCATATCAGGAGTCGCTACTGTAATATCGGCAGCCAGCTTACCCTCGGCCAATACTTGCTTCACTAACTCTTCGCCACCGACTATCGTAGCCCCGGCCTTAGTTGCCGCCGCTTGCTGCTTCTCATCACTGGTGAACACTGCGACTCGCTTTTGCTTAGCAGCTCCGCCCGGAAGGGTTACCGTGCCTCGTACGAATTGTTCGGATTTTTCAATATTAATGCCTAGGTGAATGTGTAACTCTACGGTTTCAGCAAAGCTACTGCGACCATGCTCCTTGAGCCAGGCAATGGCGACTGCCGTATCAAGGGCCTGGGTCGGCACCTTCTCCTTCTGCGCGTTGTATGTCTTGCCAGCCATGGCTAGGAAACGGTAATGCCCATTGAGCGGGCTGTACCTTCGATAATCTTCATTGCTGCTTCAGCATCACGGGCTGAAAGGTCCTCCATCTTACGTTCCGCAATCTCTCGAACCTGATCCTTCGTTACTTTGCCCACTTTGTCAGTATTTGGGACACCTGATCCTTTCTTAATGCTAGCCGCTTTCTTAAGCAGTTCTGCTGCCGGTGGGGTCTTGAGCTTGAGGTCCATACTGCGGTCAGCAAAAATGGTCACTTCGACCGGAATGATGTCACCCCGCATATCAGCCGTCATTTCATTAAATTTGCTGACGAAGTCCTGAATGTTAACGCCATGCTGTCCCAGCGCTGGGCCAATAGGCGGAGCCGGGGTGGCTGCACCACCGGGGGCTTGGAGTTTTAATTTTGCTAATATCTCAGCCATAACTACGTGAGGATAGTAAATTGTTGATTAAGACGCAAGAAAGTGTGTAATTGCTGGTGCCAGCGATTACAGCTCCTTACGAATTTGTAGGTAATCGAGCTCCACTGGAGTTTCACGTCCAAACACGTTGACGAGCACTTTAACTGTTCCTTTCGCCTCATTAACCTCAGAAATTTTACCGTCAAAGTCTTTGAATGGACCATCCATGATCTTCACCAAGTCACCTTCGCTCACATCAATCTTATACTTCGGCTCATCCTCGCCCATCTTGGACAGTAAGTGCTTTACCTCTTCTGGAGCAATTGGTGTCGGCGTGGTGCCAGAACCAACGAAGCCCGTCACGTTAGGTGTGTTACGCACGACGTACCAAGAATCCTCAGTAACGATCATTTCAACCATTACATAACCGGGAAACAGTCGCTCCTCGATAGTTTGTCGTTTGCCGTGCTTTACCCTAATTTTCTTTTCTCGAGGAACGATGACCTGAAAGATCTTGTCTTCCATACCCATCGATTCGATGCGCTGTTGTAGATTTCGCGCCACGTTGTCTTCATATCCAGAGTACGTGTGCAGCACAAACCAAGACCGACTGTCATCGGGTTTGTCGTCGAGCATAGATGCGGCCTTGTCGTCACCTTTTTTGCCTTCTGGTTGTGACTGCGCTTCAGGCGCAGCCTCCTTGGACTCCTCCTTGGGAGCCTCCTCCTTAGCCTCAGGCTGTTGTGCGTCAGTGTCCTTAGTTTCCTCGTCCGTCATATGATTTGTTATGGATGTAAGTTAGTTACGTAAATGTTGTTAGAGCACTCTCTCTAAAATGCGGCCTAGTAAGAAGTCAACGCCGCCAGTAATAAAGCCAATAGCCACCGAGCTTATCACCACGATTATCGTGTATTGGGTCGTGGTTGCTCGACTCGGCCAGGATACTTTTTTAAGCTCGTCTTTAGACTCATTCGCGTACCGCCATAAGAAGGCCGGTAGCTTAATAGCTGAAACGAGCGGGTTTCGCTTTGCCATAATACCTTTTTGGGTTTTAAAATAGCCCTCGCGGGCTCTATGCGTAAACCTACACTATACGGCCTAAATAGGCAAATTAACGGCTCAATCGCCGCTTGAGCCGTTTACACGTCCAGATTCTTAACCGTCGTGGCATGGGTCTCGATCCACTTCTTACGCGGCCCCACTTCGTTACCCATCAAGGTATCAAAGATACGATCAGCCTTTTGTGCGTCCACAATCTTTACTTGCTTTAACACCCGATGTTCGGGATTCATGGTCGTATCCCAGAGCTCAGACGGGTTCATCTCACCCAAACCCTTGTACCGTTGGATATCAATTTTAGCGTCCTTGTTCTTCTTCTTAATCGCCGCGACCTCCTTATCTTTCTGAGCTTCGTTGTACACATACTTACCTTTCTTGGCGTGCGTCACCTTATACAGTGGTGGCTGCGCGAGGTACAGGTAGCCACCTTCAATCAAGGGTTGGAAGTAGCGGAAGAAGAGCGTCAGCAAGAGTGTACTAATGTGAGCGCCATCAACGTCAGCATCAGTTGCGATGATCACTCGGTGATAGCGCAGCTTCTCAATATCCAGGTCATCACCGATGCCAGTACCCAGCGCAATAATCAGTGCCTTTACTTCATTGTTGGCCAGCATCTTATCCAAGCGTGCTCGTTCGACATTTAAAATCTTACCGCGCAGGGGCAAGATGGCTTGGAAGCGTCGGTCACGTCCCGTTTTGGCGCTACCGCCAGCACTATCCCCCTCCACAATAAAGATCTCGCTCTTAGCTGGATCCCGCTCCGAACAATCTGACAACTTGCCCGGCAGGGCGAAGCCATCAAGCGCGCCTTTACGTAGCACCGTGTCTCGAGCGGCCCGAGCGGCTAGTCGTGCCTTCGCCGCCAGTGCCACTTTTTCGATAATGCCCCGCGCCTCACGTGGATGCTCTTCTAAGTAATCATTGAGCGCGTCGTTCACCGTTTGTGTCACGAACCCGCGGATTTCGGGGCTCCCGAGCTTACCCTTCGTCTGCCCCTCAAATTGAGGTTCAAGCATTTTCACGCTCACCACAGCCGTTAGGCCCTCCTTCACATCATCCGCTGTCAGGTTCTCGTCCTTGGCTTTCAACATGCCGCCCTTACGAGCGTATTCATTGAGTGTACGAGTCAATGCCGTGCGAAAACCAGTCATGTGCGTCCCACCCTCAGCCGTATAAATGTTGTTGGCAAAGGACAGTATCGTCTCGTTAAAAGCATCGGTATACTGCAGAGCAACTTCAACCTGATAGCCCCCCTCATACTCTCGCTTGGCATAGAAAATTCCTTGGTGTTTAGCCTCCTTACCAAGGTTCAGTTGTTGAACATACGAACGAATACCACCCTCAAAGTAGAACGTATATGAACGCGTCTTACCCACTTCACGCTCGTCGACAACAGTAATGCGTACCCCCGGGGTAAGATACGCCTGCTGGCGCAAGCGCGTCAGGATGAGATCCCAGTCATATGTTGTCTCCTTGAATATTTGCTTATCAGCCTTAAAAGAAATCGTCGTCCCAGTATTTTTTACTTTGGCGCCCTTCTTGAGCGCCTTCCGTTTCACATCTCCACGCTCATACTGTTGATGCCACGCGTAGCCGTCTCGGTGAATCTCCGCCTCGAGCCATTCAGACAACGCGTTCACTACCGAGACACCAACGCCGTGTAGTCCACTTGATACTTTGTAACCTTCGCCGCCGAACTTTCCACCTGCGTGTAGTGTCGTCATGACCGTATCGAGCGTCGACATTTTTGTCTTCGGATGCTTCTCCACCGGGATCCCTCGCCCATCATCTGTCACCGAAATCACGTCATCAGCCATTAAGCGCACAATGATCGTGCTGGCGTAATCCGCCATTGCTTCATCAATGCTGTTATCAACGACCTCCCAGATCAAGTGGTGTAGACCCTCCTTACCCGTTCCCCCGATATACATACCCGGTCGCTTACGCACCGGCTCTAGTCCTTCCAAGACGGTGATGTCCTTGGCGCCATACGAAGAAGACCCCGCCATTGAGGCGCCCGTGCTCTTATCAGACTGCGGTGCAGACTTCTTTTTGGGGGCTGCTTTTGCAGGTTTTTTCGCAGCTTTTTTTGGTGCTTTTTTAGCCATATAACATGTGAACTACAGGACCTCAATAAAGACAAAAGGCGGTCCTCTCCCACCGCCTCCTTAAAGTAAATTATAGCAGATTTAGCGGCTCAATAAAAGCCAAATAAGTCCCGATTTAATACCGTTTATTCGGCTCTACGAAGCGTATTTATTCGCGCAGATCAACACCTAAATCATGGTGTAATTGCTGCACAATCTGGTTGTGAATTTTGGCTACTTCTTTGCCCGTCAGGGTGCGATCAGCCGCCTGATAGGCGATGCGAAAACCGTAACTTTGGCGACCATCAGTGTCCGCATATTCATCGAACAAATCAACGTCCGCAACGAGCTCCCCGCCTGTTCGAGTAATACTTTCCTGCATCTGCTCTATAGTTACCGTGTCCGACACGACCAGTGAGACATCGCGGTACACGGCTGGGTATTTACTGAAAGGTTCATACGTGACTTCCGCCGGTGCGTGGCTGGTGCGATAGTCGGGCTCGCCACTTGCGGTCGCGACAAGTGCATCAAAGTCGATGACTACAGTCTGGATAGGAAGACGGGCCTTTTTGCCCAGCCCACTATCACGAGGAACTTCGCGAAGCGTCCCAACCTGTTCTGCCGCAACGCCCATAGCTTCACCGATACGCGCCAGCACTGCCTGGCCTTCACTTACAGTAGCGCGAGACCCGACCAGCACGCAGACGAGTTGCTCTTGTTCACGCACACCCGCGACTGACCCATTATCCCCACTGGAGAATACTTTGCCAAACTCAAACAACGCTTGTTCCGTCGTTCCTTTTTTGCTGAGCTCGGCTCGATTGCCCAGCACGGTATTTAGCAACGTCGGCTCTATGCTGGTGCGTAACCCAGCAAGCTCTGGAGCAGCGGGGTTCTCTACTACCAATGCTTCAACCTCGCTCGCTTCGATACCGCTGTCAGGAATGCGCGAATCCTCGAACGACACATTTACTGCCTCAGTGAATCCATCATCACGCAACAGGTTTCGAATGACTTCGCGCCACTGTACGTCACTTGGTATAGTGCCAAGCTTTTCACGAGAAGGAGCAACTGGCTCTATCGTGTTGTATCCGACAAGCCGAAGTACATCCTCGACTAAGTCGTGTTGTCCGGTGAGGTCGATGCGGTCAGCCGGTGGCGTGATCTGCCACGTGTCTGTACTGTCATCAACTTGGCATCGCTGCCGCAGCAGCGTGTCTTTCACTTGTTCTCTGGTCACCGCCAGGCCAGCGACGTTAGCTGGTCGCTCAGGGTCTAAGGAAATAGATGTTGGACCAGCCTGTGTGGCCGGTTGCGCTATCTGCCCAATCACATTTGCGCCAGTCACTTCACTTAAGAGCGCGATCGTACGATCGGAAGCCTCCCCCGCTAACGTCGTCGGCACGTCCTTAACCCAGCGTTGCGAGCCTTCTGACATTAGGCCATGGACTAGTGAGCTTCGGTAGACGGTGTAGGGATAGAAGTTTGCCACCTCCAAGAACAATCGTGAGCTGGTCTCGTCGACTTCTGTGGTTGCCCCTCCCATTACTCCAGCTAATGCTACTGGTTCATCATTGCTGGTGATGACCAAGCTTTCATCGGTCAGCTTATGTGTTTGACCATCAAGTGTGGTGACTGTTTCGCCCTTCTTAGCCCGGCGGGAATTAATCGTTTGGCCCGGAAGCTTATCAGCGTCGAAGGCATGTGTTGGTCCTCCCATTTCGAACATCACCAGATTAGTCACGTCGACTACGTTATTAATCGGGCGGGCTCCCACTGACCAGAGGCGCGCTTGTAACCACATTGGCGAACTGCCCACGGTAACTCCTTCAAGCAGCGTACCGAAGTAAGCACGCGTGTCATGATCATCGGCTGGCACTTCCAGTTGCCACTGGGGCAGGTCAGCGTACTGCTCACTAGTACCAGCTGGCTCCACCACATCTACACCTAGTAGCGCGCTAAGCTCGCGGGCTATACCACGGTGGCTATAACAGTCGTGAGCACGATTGGGAGTCAGCTCAACTTCCAGGACCACATCATCAGGAATATGTTCATTGAGACGAGACCCGACCGGTACGTCATCCGGTAAGACGTAAATGCCACCATGCCAGTCGCCTAAGCCCAACTCTCGCGGGGAATTCAGCATGCCTGGGCTGTCGACGCCACGAATCGTGACTGCTTTCAGTTTAAAATTGGACCCATCTTCATCTCGCACTGTTGCCCCCGGCGGCGAAAAAGGCACCAATTGGCCTTCAGCAATGTTTGGTGCGCCACAGACAATCGTCTCCTCCCCTGCCCCCGTATCGATAGTCGCTAGGCGCAGCCGATCAGCGTTGGGATGAGGCTCAACTTTTTTAATCTTGGCCACCGTCGTTAGCGGATCAATTGCTATAGTCGTAGCAATTTCGGTTTCAAAAAGGCCCATGGTCAGCACCTCCGCTATTTCGGTGGGGCTTTGCGTTAAGTCCGGCAAGAGCTCCTTTAGCCAGTTGTAAGAAATATGCATACCCAGTAACAACTACTTCACGCGGCAACGCCGTGTGGAAGCGAGCCATGATTGAGATATAAAAGATACTTCACTACGAATAACAGTAGCATTTAAACCAGAGGCGTTGCCGATAGCACGCGAGCTTGGTGAAGTATTGTTACTGGGCATAGTTAGAATTGTCGTAGGAATCGCATGTCGTTGTCCAAGAACAGACGCACATCGTCGATGCCATATTTCAACATCGCCATGCGCTCTATGCCGTACCCGAGCGCGAATCCCTGATAGCGCTGCGGATCAATATCCATTTTCTCTAATACGAGCGGGTGGACCATCCCAGCCCCGCCGATTTCAATCCAACCAGTGCCCTTACATACGCGGCACCCGTCATCACAAAAGATGCACGTCAGGTCGGCTTCGAAACTGGGCTCGGTGAAAGGAAAGTAATGAGGACGTAATCGCGCTTTAACGTCAGTGCCGAAAAGCTCTGAAAACAAGGTTTCAATCACCCCTTTAAAATCAGCGACAGTGACGTCTTCCCCTACCGACAAAAGCTCGAGCTGATGAAACGTGTGGTGATGCCGAGCATCCACCTTTTCATTTCGGAAGGTGCGACCAGGCGAGAAAATCTTAAACGGCGGCTGACGTTTTAATTCCTGCACCGCTCGCACTTGTACGGATGACGTTGAGGTACGCAACACTCGCCGGTTTTCAGGTGGCCCGCCAGACACATAGAATGTGTCTGTCTCGGCGCGGGCTGGATGCTCCGGCCCAATGTTAAGGTTGTCGAAATCGTGCTGTGTATCCTCAAGCAGTGGACCCTCAACCATAGTAAATCCAATGCCAGTCATTATTGTTTGAATCGAACGGATCGTTTCAGTAATGGCGTGGAGATGCCCGACGACTGCCTCTTGCTTTCCGGTGCCGCTCACCCGCTGGGTCACGGCACCGAACTGTGTGGCGGCCTGCTCGTACGCAGCGGTTAGTTCCGACCGCGTTTCATTAGCAGCGGTCCCCATAGCAGCACGTGTCGTTTCTGGGAGGTCCTTGATGCCGCGAAGCAGCTGGGGAATGACTCCCTTACGCCCCATATACTCAACGCGCCACTCCTCTAAGCCAGCTGCATCAGCAACTTTCTTGAGACTAGCTAAAGCGTCAGATTTGATCTGCGCCAGCTGATCGACGGTTAGAGCGGTCATAACTTAAGAATACTAGTTCGAGTGAGCCTAAGATAGCAATCATGGCGATTGCTACCCACCAGCGATAGAGCTGTATTAGCTGCAGAAACAGCAACAGACTGGCAAAACCAGCTACCATGAGGCCCTGACGCAGAGAAGTTCGAACAGCATACGCAGGTAGCTGTCCCCGCAGTAATAGCCGCCGGACAAAATAGCCCAGTAGCCCAGAGACGCTGGCAACAGCTACAAACATGCTTAAGAAGAAGAGCACAAACCCTAGTCCGCCCGCTTGGGATGGAGCTAGCTGCGTAAGAATAAGTCCCCACGCACCCACGCTAACTACAATAGCTAGCAGCGAACCGATGACGAATAAGCGGACTGTCATAATCCATTTAGGGTACCAAATTGCCGCCAGTATAAAAAAAGACCCCAATATCAAACAAAAAAGGAGCGTTACAACACAAATGCGCTGTAACGCTCCCTACTGCTTTACCGATGTGGCAGTCTCACCCTGCACTCCCCTATTTCAAGGTTGATGCCACCTACCACAAATGATGCCGCGTGCGACATCACGATACTGTAGCGTGCACGGATGCCAAAAGCAAGAATAAGCATATATATTCAGTTTTTTTGCAGCTCTTGGTTGTGCGGACCCGACCGGATTCGAACCGGCGATCTCCTGCGTGACAGGCAGGCG